>NZ_JAAKUM010000026.1:0-45985 GCF_049175135.1 Aeromonas sp. 600724
GGAGCGGTAGTTCAGTCGGTTAGAATACCGGCCTGTCACGCCGGGGGTCGCGGGTTCGAGTCCCGTCCGCTCCGCCAATAATTTGAAGGCCTTCCCGATTGGGAAGGCCTTTTTGCTATGGGCGATTTTGTCCATAAGACCCACAGATTTGCACACCAGAATCGACACAAAGCCCGGCTTCATAACCGGGGTTTTGTATTTTTAGCGTGTTAAACAGCCAACGTTTGGTTTTTACCTGCCAAAAGAGAGCCAGATAGCCGTTTATTTCCACCATTTTCTGGCTATATCTGAGCCTTATCAGTTTCATTCACAGCCATTTGAACAGCTCTACAGATGGTCAAATCAGCCTTCTGCTGCCTGCTGACTACAGGGAAGTTCCATATTGACCACCCCCTCTTCCATCTGCACGTCGATCTTGAAGCCAAGTCGCTTGGCGAGGTTGACCATGCCACGATTGCTGGGCATGGTCATGCCGGATAGCTGGCCAATCCCCTGTTCTTTGGCGTAGCGGATGATCTTCTCCATCATCAATTTGCCGAGCCCCACCCCTTTCAAGTCCGATCGCACCAGAATGGCAAACTCGGCATCGCTCTGGTCCGGGGTCGAAATAGCGCGTACCACGCCGAGGATTTGATCCTGCAGCTCGCCACCTTGCCCCACCGCTACGAAGGCCATCTCCCGGTCGTAATCGATCTGGGTCATGCGAGCCAGCTCTTCATGCCCCAGCTCGCCCACATCGGCAAAGAAGCGTTTGTATCTGTCTTCATCGGAGACCTGCAGCACGAACTGCTTGTGAGCCGGTTCATCTTCCGGCCGGATCGGGCGCAGCAGGATATGGCGCTGATCCTTAAGCCAGGCACCCTCCTCCAGTTCGGTAGGATAGGGACGGATCGCCAGTCGGTTGCTGGCCGGGAGGGTGGGGTCAGCCAGCATGAGGCTGGCATCCAGTACCACCATCTCGGTACCGCACGCTTGTAGCGGGTGCAGATCCAGCTCCTGAATTTCCGGAAAGGCGAGCAGCAGCTCGGAGAGTTGGCAGAGCACCTGACCGAGGGCATCGATATCCAGTCGTTCCGGCGTGGCTTGTTCGCGGATCTTACGGCTCTTGAGTGCGCCGATGATTTGGTAACGAGCCAGCGCCTGATTGAGCGGTGGCAAGGCAGCTACCATCTCCTGCGGCTCCGCACCAGATTCACCCAGCAGAATGACGGGGCCAAAGATGGCGTCTTGCTGGATACGTACCCGCAGCTCGAGGCCACCGCTGCGGCGAGCCATGCGTTGCACCAGCAAGCCTTCGATGCGAGCGCCCGGATCATGCTGTTTGACCCTGTCCAGAATGGCATCTGCGGCTTGCGCAACTTCGGCCGAGGTGCGCAGATTGAGCACTACCCCATGTACGGCAGACTTGTGCAGGATATCGGGCGAGCGCAGTTTTACCGCCACCGGATAGCCGATCTGCTCGGCGGTCAGGGTCGCCTCGATGGCATCGGTAACGATCCAGGTTGGTAGAGTCGAGAGACCGGCGGCTTGCAAAATCGGGTGTACCAGATGGGTATCCAGCCTCAGTTGCTTGCGCTCCTGCGCCTGGCGGATCAGCTGCTGGCAGAGCTCGATATTGAGCTGGTTGCCGTTCAGGGAGGCGGGGGTCTCCATCAGCTGTTTCTGGTTGCGGCGGTACTCCACCATATGCATGAAAGCGGCCATGGCGCTTTCCGGGGTACGGTAGGTCGGGATGCCCGCTTCGGTAAAGAGTTTGCGCCCCTCCTGCGCCGAGTACTCGCCTGCCCAGTTGGTGAGGATATTGAAACGGCGCGCTCTGGGATGCTGCTTCAGATGGGCGATAAGATGGCTGGCCAGCGGCGCGCTCGGTGCCGTGAGCGAGGGGGCGTGGATGATCAGGATGGCGTCGATGCCATCTTCCTGCAACACGTTGTCCAGCGCCTCCTGATAGGTGGTGATGGTGGCATCGCTGCCGATATCGAGCGGCGGACGAGCCAGCTTGCCGCCCCGCTCTAGCAGTACATCCACTGCCATATTAGCCAGCCCGCGACCGTTGGAGATGATGGCAAGCCGCTCCCCCTTGAGGGTCATGGAGTGGCTGAGGGTTTCCACCGCGGCAAACAGTTCGTGGGTATCCCGTACCCGCAGCATGCCAGCACGGCGGATGGCCGCATCATAGACATTGTCGAGACCGTGGGCCGGATCGTGGCGCCCGCTTTTCAGTACCAGGATCGGCTTGTTGCGCGAGGCTGCTCGCGCTGCCGAGAGAAAGTGGCGGGCGTCGTGCAACTTGTCCATGTAGATCAAAATGGCGCGGGTGACGCTATCGCGGGAGAGTTGATCCAGCAGCTGGCCGAAGTCGATGTCGCAGTGATCACCAAGGGAGATGAAGGCGGAAAAGCCCAGTTCATGCTGCTTGGCCCAATCCAGGATGGTGGTGCTGACGGCGGCGGATTGCGACAGAAAGGCGACCTGCCCCGGCTTGGCGGCAGTGGGGGAAAAGCTGGCGTTGATCCCCTGGCCGGGCAGCAGCATTCCCATGCTGTTGGGACCGAGCAGGCGAATTCCGTATTGTTGGCAGACCCGTTTCAGCTCCAGCCGCTCCTCGGGGGAAAAGTCGGCGGCCAGTATGATGGCTGCACCAGAGCCCTTCTGGCCGAGCGCTTCCAATAGTGGCAAGACTCGTTCCCGTCTGGTGCAGATGATGGCGAGATCCGGGATCAGCGGCAGGCTGGCAATATCGGGATAGGCCAGCACGCCGGCGATGGCCTTGTTGCGCGGAGTGACGGGTAGGATGGGCCCTTTGAATTGGCCCGCCAGCAGGTGACGCACAATCACATGACCCGCCTTGAGCGGGTCGGTCGAGGCGCCGATCACGGCGATTGAGTGGGGTTTGAACAGCCGATCCAGACCGCTTGCTTTCATGGGCACTCCCGACAAAAGGGGGAAGATACCAGTCTAATACGCCTTTGCTGCGGGTTCTGTGACCGGATCCTGATCACCGTTTGTTCAGGGCATTGGCACGCAGATAAAAGCGCAGTTCGCCCTGCACCCGGCGAATGGCTCCCAGGTGGCGTTCCTGAAGATAGATATCCTGCTCCCGATCTAGCGCCGTGCTGGGCACGCCCATGCTTTGCAGATACTCCTCAAACAGGGTTGAACCCTTGATCTCTACCAGATGCTGTTTCATGGCTCTCCTCCCTGCGCCTTGGCGTGTGTTGATGAACGCCCAGTCTGCGATGACCTGCCGGGTTTGCTATTGTCACTTTTGACACGAGAGCGCTCACACATCTTTCAGAGAGGGCGCCGTTGAGGCGCTGGCTGGCGTTATAGTATGGCGAGGAGCACGAGGCACGGATGGTGCACAGGATGATCAGAGTCTGGTGGTGGTGCATGGCACTGTGGACGGTTGGCGTATCGGCAGCCGAGCAGCCTATCCGCGCCTGGAATCTGCTGCTGGATCATCCCAACCCCGCCGTCGTCCAGTTGCTGCGCCTCTCCCTCGACCTTACCGTGCCCGAATATGGCCCCTACCAGCTGGTTTCCAGCCCGCAAATGGAGCAGGGGCGGGCGGTGAAGGAGCTGCGCAGCGGTGAGCTGGTTCAGGTCGGTGTCTTTGCCCCGGATGGTGAGCGAGAACGGGAGTTGCTGGCAATCCACATTCCGCTGGCCAAGGGGCTGCTGGGATGGCGGGTGTGTCTGGTTCGGCAGGGGGATGAGGGGCGTTTTGCCGCGATCAGATCGTTGGCGGACTGGCATCGCGCCGGGCTCTCCATCGGTCAGCACAGATCCTGGCCAGACACCCAGTTGCTGCGGGCTAACGGCCTCAAGGTGACGGTGGGCAATCTTTATGAGGCGCTCTTCAATATGCTGCGCAAGAAGCGCTTTGACTGCTTCCTGCGATCGGTCATCGAGGTCGAGGATGAGCTAAGGCAGCATCCGGATCTCGTCATCGAGCCCCGTCTGGTGTTTCGCTATCCGCTGGCGCTGCTCTTCTTTGTCTCGCCAAAATATCCGGAGCTGGCCCAGCGCATCGAGCTTGGCCTGCGGCGGGCGCGGCAGTCTGGTGCTTTTGACCGGGTCTTTGAAGAGGGATTTGGCAGCACCATTCGGCGGTTGAAACTGGATGAGCGGGTGCGTCTCGAGCTGCACAACCCCGACTTGCCGCTGCCTAGCCGCATCATGATGGCCGATCCGGCCCTTATCTATAAACCGGTGTCAGCGCAGAGAGCCCTGATTCTGCGCGGTATCCCAGAAGGCGCGGATCAGCGGCTCTTCCAGCCGCTTCTTGAGCACCCCAATCCCCACATCAAATGGCTTGAAGGCGGGTTTGAGGTCGATGATCCGCACCTTGTCGCCGAGCGGGCTGTGGTCGATCACTGCTGCCGGCACCAATCCTACGCCACAACCAAGTGCCACCATGGCGACAATTCCCTCGTTACCCGCCACTTCGGCATAGATGTTGGGCGCTATCCCCTTGTTGCGAAACCACTGATCGCTGCGTTTGCGGGCCAAGCCCTGCTCGGAGAGGATGACTGGCAGCTGCTCCCAGTCCGGCTCGCCCTGACGGAACCACTGGTTCAGCTGGGGGGCATTGCGCGGCGCGATAAAGACCAGCGGCACCAGCTGCAGGCTGGCGAATTCCAGCTTGGCGGGCAGAGCGTCGGGACGGGCGGCGATGGCGAGATCGGCTTCATCGGCCAGGATCTTGTCCACCGCCAGCGCCGGGTCGCCGGTCTCCAGCTTGATCTCCAGCTGGGGATAGCGGCGGCGAAAGCGCTCCAGCACCTCGGGCAGCAGAAAGTAACTGGCAGTGACCGAGCAGAATACCCGCAGCCGTCCCTGCAGCGGTTCATCGCTGCGTTTGAGCTCCTGCTTGAGCTGACGCCACTCCTGCAACAGGCCGCCGCCGAATTCGCGCAGCTTCTCGCCGGCGGGGGTGAGCCGTACCGAGCGGTTGTCCCGCTCGAACAGGATGCAGCCGGTCTCCTGTTCCAGTCGCTGGATGGCGCGGCTCAGGGTGGAGGGGCTGACCGCCATGGCATCGGCACTCTTGCCGAAATGAAGGGAGTCGGCGAGGTGGAGAAACAGCTCGAGATTGCGAAGGTCCATCTTTCAGCTCCTGGCGCGGCTTGTGTGCCCGATACCCAGCGGTTGGTGGCTTGTTTCTGCCATCTCGCGGTACATTCAGCAGGCAATTATGAAGGGTGAGTCTTTCAGTTATTGCAACGTACTGTTTCGAATATATCAGTTCAGGCAATAAGTGTCCCGCGCTATAGTGGTTCAGACAACGCCGCTATCCGGCATGGAATCAATCGAACGGAGCAATCACCATGGCTAACTATTTCAACACCTTGAACCTGCGTCAGCAGTTGGCCCAGCTGGGCAAGTGTCGTTTCATGCAGCGCGAAGAATTCGCGGACGGCTGCAACGTGCTGAAGGGCAAGAAGGTGGTGATTGTGGGCTGTGGTGCCCAGGGTCTGAACCAGGGTCTGAACATGCGTGACTCCGGGCTGGATATCTCCTACGCCCTGCGCAAGGCCGCCATCACCGAGAAGCGTGCCTCCTGGCAGAAAGCTACCGATAACGGCTTCGCGGTCGGCACCTATGAAGAGTTGATCCCGACCGCAGATCTGGTGCTGAACCTGACTCCGGACAAGCAGCACTCCGACGTGGTGAAAACCGTGATGCCGCTGATGAAGCAGGGCGCTGCGCTGGGTTACTCCCACGGCTTCAACGTGGTGGAAGAGGGTCAGCAGATCCGCTCCGACATCACGGTCGTGATGGTGGCGCCCAAGTGCCCGGGTACCGAAGTGCGTGAAGAGTACAAGCGCGGTTTCGGCGTACCGACCCTGATCGCCGTTCACCCGGAAAATGACCCGAAAGGCGAAGGCATGGCCATCGCCAAGGCGTGGGCCTCTGCCACCGGCGGTGACCGTGCCGGGGTGCTGGAGTCCTCCTTCGTGGCGGAAGTGAAATCTGACCTGATGGGCGAGCAGACCATCCTCTGCGGCATGCTGCAGGCCGGTTCCCTGCTCTGCTACGACAAGCTGGTTGCCGAAGGCTCCGACCCGGCCTACGCCGGCAAGCTGATCCAGTTCGGTTGGGAGACCATCACCGAAGCTCTGAAGCAGGGTGGTATCAGTCTGATGATGGACCGCCTCTCCAACCCGGCCAAGCTGCGCGCCTTCGAGCTTTCCGAGCAGCTCAAGACCCTGATGCGCCCGCTGTTCGAGAAGCATATGGACGACATCATCGCCGGTGAGTTCTCCCGCGGCATGATGGCCGACTGGGCCGAAGACGATGCCAAGCTGTTCGGCTGGCGCGAAGAGACCGGCAAATCTGCCTTCGAAAATGCGCCGGCGTTCGCAGGCAAGATTGCCGAGCAGGAGTACTTCGACAATGGCGTGGTGATGGTGGCCATGGTCAAGGCGGGTGTCGAGCTGGCGTTCGAGACCATGGTGGCCTCCGGTATCTACGAGGAGTCTGCCTACTACGAATCCCTGCACGAGCTGCCGCTGATCGCCAACACCGTTGCTCGCAAGCGTCTGTACGAGATGAACGTAGTTATTTCCGACACCGCCGAGTACGGTAACTACCTGTTCGCCAATGCTGCTGTGCCCTTGCTGCGCGAGCACTTCATGCCGACCCTGAAAGCGGGCGATCTGGGTGCCAGCAAGGCGGAAGGGCAGAGCGTGGATAACCTGGCGCTGCTGGCGGCCAACGAAGCGACTCGCAACCACCCGATCGAGAAAATCGGTCAGGTACTGCGTGGTTATATGAAGGACATGAAGCGCATCGCCGTTGGTGGTTAAGCCAGCATCGGGCTGGATGATGAAGGGGCGGAGATGACGATCCCCGTCGCCGGTCGGGCTGGACACCCGACCGGCCAGCCAGAAAAATCAGCCTGACAGTCATAAAAGATGGTCATAAAAAAGCCCCGCTCATCGAGCGGGGCTTTTGCATTCAGGAAGGCCGGATAAATCAGGCTTTCCACGCTTTCCAGGTGTTGATCAGACCGTTGGTGGAGCAGTCGTGGCTGGTGACAGCCTCGTTGTTGCCCAGCTCCGGCAGGATCTTGTTGGCCAGCTGTTTGCCCAGCTCCACACCCCACTGGTCGAAGGAGAAGATGTTCCAGATTGCGCCCTGTACGAAGATCTTGTGCTCGTACATGGCGATCAGGGCACCCAGGGTTTTCGGGGTCAGGCTCTTGAACAGGATGGAGTTGGTCGGGCGGTTGCCTTCGAACACCTTGAACGGCACCAGATCCTTGACCTGCTCCAGCGTTTTGCCAGCAGCCAGGAACTCGGCTTCGACCTCTTCCTTGCTCTTGCCGAAGGCCAGCGCCTCGGTCTGGGCGAAGAAGTTGGCCAGCAGTTTCGGGTGGTGGTCACCGATCGGGTTGTGGCTGATGGCCGGCGCCAGGAAGTCACAGGGGATCAGCTTGGTGCCCTGGTGGATCAGCTGGTAGAAGGCGTGCTGGCCGTTGGTGCCCGGCTCACCCCAGATGATGGGGCCAGTCTGGTAGTCAACCGGCTTGCCGTTGCGATCCACGTACTTGCCGTTGGACTCCATGTTGCCCTGCTGGAAGTAGGCAGGGAAGCGGTGCATGTACTGGTCGTACGGCAGGATGGCTTCGGATTCGGCACCGTAGAAGTTGTTGTACCACAGGCCAATCAGCGCCAGCAGCACCGGCACGTTCTGCTCATAGGAGGCAGTGGCGAAGTGCATGTCCATCTCGAAGGCGCCTTGCAGCAGGGCTTCGAAGTTCTCGAAACCGACAGACAGGGCGATGGGCATGCCGATGGCAGACCAAGAGGAGTAGCGGCCGCCAACCCAGTCCCAGAACTCGAACATGTTGTTGGTGTCGATGCCGAACTCGGCCACGGCCTTGCCGTTGGTGGAGAGCGCGGCGAAGTGCTTGGCAACGTGGGCCTTGTCACCGGCGATGTTGATGAACCAGTCGCGGGCGGTCAGGGCGTTGGTCATGGTCTCCTGGGTGGTGAAGGTCTTGGAGGCCACCAGGAACAGGGTGGTTTCCGGATCGATCTTCTTCAGGGTCTCGGCGATGTGGGTGCCATCGACGTTGGAGACGAAGTGCATCTGCAGGTGGTTTTTGTAGGGACGCAGTGCCTCGGTGATCATCACCGGGCCGAGATCGGAACCACCGATACCGATGTTGACCACGTGCTGGATCGCTTTGCCGGTGTAGCCTTTCCACTCGCCTCCGATTACCTTCTCGCAGAAGCCTTTCATCTTGGCCAGTACGGCGTTCACTTCCGGCATCACGTCCTTGCCGTCGCACTCGATGGGGCGGTCGGAGCGGTTGCGCAGGGCCACGTGCAGTACGGAGCGGCCTTCGGTCATGTTGATCTTGTCGCCATTGAACATGGCATCGATCGCGCTGCGAAGATCGGTCTCTTTGGCCAGATCAACCAGCAACTTGAGGGTTTCTTCGGTGATCAGGTTCTTCGAGTAATCAACCAGGATGTCGCCGCCGAAGGTGAGGGAAAACTTGTCAAAGCGCTTCGGGTCCTGCGCGAACAGATCCTTGAGTCGGGTCTCTTTGTTTGCTGCAAAGTGGGCTTCCAGTGCCTGCCAGGCCTGGGTTTGGGTTGGATTGATATTTTTCATAGGATTCCTGAAATGCCAAGTTGTGTTTGAACCTTGCAGGCAAGGTCCCGCCAAACCTTATTATCCGAGCATTATAGCGAGCCGATCGGGCGGCCCGTGTAACAGATTTTTACCGATTGTCTTTTACCGCAATGGGTCACTGTCGGGAGCATACAACCAGAACATTGGGATTATGTGTCACGAAAGCAAGGCGGATCTTGCGCTTGCTCATGATTGGGGCCACCCCGATAGCCTGAAATTGTTTTCATCCGGTTGGCGTGGTTATGCACCGACATGGCCATGGGCTGGGGCCAGAAACGACAATGCCAGCCCGAAGGCTGGCATTGTCTGTTGCAGCAGAACCGCGATCACGCCTGCGGTTTTTGCATGTGCATCACCATCTGCGGGAAGGGGATCTCGATGCCTTCGGCATCAAAGGTCAGTTTCACCTTCTCGTGGAAGTCGAACCAGACACCCCAGTAGTCAGCGGTTTTCACCCAGGGGCGCACCACGATATTGACCGAGGAGTCGGCCAGCGCGGCGACGGCGATGGTGGCTGCTGGATCTTTCAGGATGCGCGGCTCTTCGCTTACCAGACGCTCCAGGATCTGTTTGGCCTTGCGCAGGTCAGAACCGTAGCCGATGCCAAAGGTCATATCGACGCGGCGGGTATCCATACGCGAGTAGTTGACGATGGTGCCGTTGAGGATGGCGGAGTTCGGTACTACCACCATCTTGTTGTCACCTGAGGTGAGGGTAGTGGTAAAGAGCTGAACGGACTGCACCACACCCGCGGTGCCCGCCACTTCGATAAACTCGCCCGCCTTGATGGGGCGGAAGATGATCAGCAGGAAGCCGGCAGCGAAGTTGGAGAGCGAGCCCTGCAGCGCCAGACCGATGGCCAGACCGGCGGCACCGATAATGGCGACGAAGGAGGCTGTCTGCACGCCGACACGGCCCAGCGCGGCGATCACCACGAACACCAGAATGGCGTACTTGAGGATGCTGCCGACGAAGTGGGTGACTGTGGTGTCCAGCTTGCGGGCCTGCATCACCTTGACCACGCCACCGCTGATGAGGTTGGCGGCGATATAGCCGACCAGCAGGGTCAGCAGGGCGGCGGCGATATTGACGCCGTATTCGATCAGCAGTCCCTGATTATTGACCAGCCAGGTCTGCGCTTCGGTAATGATTTCGGGTTCCATAGGATGTCCTGTCAGGTTCTAAAAGGTTTATGGTGGATAAATCTAACACCGCAGCGCGACAGTACGGGTCGCATCTGGTACTTCTTTTCTGCCATAAAAACCTGCCATAAAAAAGAAGGGAGGCCAAAGCCTCCCTTCTTTTTGCTGAATGACGCGAAAAAACCATCAGCTCTGCAGCAGTTGGCTGCGGATAAATTGCCACTGATCTTCGAAACCGGCGGTCGGCTTGAGCTTGAACTCGGAACGGACAAACTGGCTGATACGGCCTTCGGTGTAGGCCAGCAGCAGATTGGCCAGCATGGTCTCGTCGAGCTGGAAGCCTTGACCCTCGCGCAGCCGCTTCTCGCGCAGCACCTGCTTGATCTGGGTCTCCAGCTTGTCAAACAGGATGCTGATGCGATCCCGCAGCCGGTCGTGCTCGCCCAACAGGGCATCGCCGTTGAGGATGCGGGTGATGCCGGGATTGCGCTCGGCGAACACCAGCAGCAGCTGCAGGATGTGGTGGCAGCGCGCCATGGTGTCTTTCTCTTCCGCCATGATCAGATTGACCCGTGACAGCAGGGAATCCTCGATAAAGTCGATCAGCCCCTCGAACATCCGCGCCTTGCTTGGAAAGTGTCGATAGAGGGCTGCTTCAGAGACGCCGACCTCGGCCGCCAGACGGGCCGTGGTGATGCGCTGACCCGGACTGGTTTCCAGCATATGGGCGAGCGCCTGCAGGATCTGATCGCGCCGACTCTGTTTGTGATTACTGCTTGCCATGGATTCCCCTAAAAAAAACAATGGCTTGATTCTGTTATTAGGCACCGCCCATCGGGCTGGTGTGGTCTGTTATTGGCGACCAGAAGAACCAAAACCGCCTTCACCCCGTTCGCTCTGATTGAACTCATCGACCAGTTGGAAGCTGGCCTGAACCACCGGCATGATCACCAGCTGGGCGATGCGCTCGCCGGGTTGCATGGTGAACTCATCCTTGCCACGGTTCCAGACCGAGACCATCAGCTGACCCTGGTAATCGGAATCGATCAGTCCGACCAGGTTGCCCAGCACGATGCCGTGCTTATGGCCGAGGCCGGAGCGGGGCAGAATGGTGGCACACAGACCCGGATCCTGGATGTGGATGGCCAGACCGGTCGGCACCAGAGTGGTATCGCCCGGAGCCAGAGTCAGCGGCGCATCCAGCAGGGCGCGCAGATCCATGCCGGCAGAGCCGGGAGTGGCGTAGGCGGGCAGCGGGTACTCGGTACCGATACGGGCATCCAGAATCTTCAGTTCAATTTGTGTAGTCATGAATCGCTTTTTCAGTTGGATCTTGTATTGGCGCCCCTCTTGGCAGGCGGGGCGCCGTGAGTCTTGTTCTTTCGGGACGCTCAGTGCCGGTAGTGGCGTGCAATCAGGGCGATCAGGTGACGGGCCAGCGTCAGCTTGTCGGCCAGCGGCAGCGGGGCCTGGCCCCCTTGCCAGAACACGGTCAGGGCGTTGTCATCGGCGTTGAAGCCTTGCCCCTCACGGGACACATCGTTGGCGGCGATCATGTCCAGCCGCTTACGCTGCAACTTGTCGAGGGCGTATTGTTCCACATCCACGGTTTCGGCGGCAAATCCGACGGTGAAGGGTTTGTCTGAAAGGGCACCAACGGCCGCGATGATGTCGGGATTTTTCACCAGCTTCACCACCATCTGGTCGTTGTCGCCGGTTTTCTTGATCTTCTGGCTGGCCACCTGCTCAGGACGATAGTCGGCTACCGCCGCGCAGCCGATGAAGAGGTCGCACTCGCCGACCCGGCTCATCACCGCCTGATGCATCTGCTCGGCGCTCTCGACATCGACGCGGGTAACACCTGCTGGCGTAGCCAGCGTCACCGGGCCGCTCACCAGCGTCACCTCTGCGCCTGCTTCACGGGCGGCGCGAGCGATGGCGTAGCCCATCTTGCCGGAGCTGTGGTTGCTGATGTAGCGCACCGGATCCAGCGCCTCGCGGGTTGGCCCTGCGGTCAGCAGCAGTTTGACGCCTGCCAGCAAGGGCTCGGCGGCCAGTTGCTGACAGCAGCGATCCACCAGTTCGAGGGGGTCCAGCATCCGCCCCGGGCCCACATCGCCACAGGCCTGGCTGCCGGCATCCGGCCCCCACAGCAGAATGCCGCGGCTGGCCAGGGTCTTGAGGTTGGCCTGGGTCGCTGCGTTGAGATACATCTGCTGGTTCATGGCGGGCGCCAGCGCGATGGGCGCCGGCGTGGCCAGACAGAGGGTGGTCAGCAGTTCGTCGGCCATGCCTGCAGCCATCCGCGCCATCAGGTTGGCGCTGGCGGGGGCGATCAGTACCAGATCGGCCCACTTGGCCAGCTCGATATGGCCCATGCCCGCTTCGGCAGAGGGGTCCAGCAGGCTGTAGGCCACCGGATGACCGGAGACCGCCTGCAGGGTCAGCGGGGTGATGAACTCCTTGGCGGAGCGGGTCATCACCACCCGCACCTCGGCACCCTGATCTTTCAGACGGCGTACCAGCTCGGCACTCTTGTAGGCGGCGATCCCGCCGCTGACACCCAACAGGATGCGTTTATCGGCCAATCTCATCTGCTGTTTCTCTATCCGGCTCACTTTGACTGGTCGGCTAAGATACCACAGGCAGGGGATGACGACAGGGGTTGGCATCAAGGGGTTGTGGCGGGGAACACGCAAATATTTGCTATGTTTTTCCTCAACAGGGAGAGAGGAGAGACAAATGAGCATCAAGGAGTGGCCGGAAGATGAACGCCCCAGAGAGAAGCTGCTGCGACAGGGGCCGACGGTGCTCAGCGATGCCGAGCTGCTCGCCATCTTCCTGCGCACCGGCGTCAATGGCCTGAGTGCGGTCGATCTCTCCCGTAACCTGTTGAATCAGTTCGGATCGCTGCGCAATCTGCTAGGCGCGGATCAGCGCGCTTTCTGCGAGGCACACGGTCTTGGCCCAGCCAAATATGCCCAGTTGCAGGCGGTGCTGGAGATGGCCAAACGCCATCTGGCGCAGCAGCTGCAGCGGGGCGATGCCCTCACCTCACCCCAGCTGACCCGCGACTATCTGCAGGCCCAGCTGCGGGATCGGCCGCGCGAAGTGTTTGCCCTGCTGCTGCTCGACAATCAGCACAGAGTCATTCAATTTGTTGAGCTTTTTTACGGCACAATCGATTCGGCGAGCGTCTGGCCAAGAGAAATCGTGCAGATCGCGCTCAAACATAATGCAGCCGCGGTGATTCTGGCGCATAATCACCCGTCCGGCGTCGCCGAGCCCAGTAGGGCCGACCGCCAGATCACGGATCGGATCACGGCCGCTTTGGCCCTGATCGATATCAGAGTGCTGGATCACTTGGTGATCGGTGACGGCATCACGGTTTCTTTTGCCGAGCGCGGTTGGCTATAACTGTGCTCTGGCACCGTATTAGTTGATCTTTGATCACGGATGCTGTATAAAATGCCGCCTTCTGTTTGCCCCGCAATCGAAGGCCAGCGGGGCAGATATTTGCTCGAGCAATGAAGTAAGATTTGGAGAGACTGACATGTCTAGAGTATGCCAAGTAACCGGCAAGCGCCCGGCAGTTGGTAACAACCGTTCGCACGCTAACAACGCTACCAAGCGTCGTTTCCTGCCGAACCTGCACACTCACCGTTTCTGGGTTGAGAGTGAAAAACGCTTCGTAAGCCTGCGCGTATCCGCAAAAGGCATGCGTATCATCGACAAGCGTGGCGTTGAAGTGGTTCTGGCTGAACTGCGCGCCAGCGGTGTTAAGGTATAAGGAATTAGATCATGGCTAAAGGTATTCGCGAGAAAATTCGCCTGAACTCCAGCGCCGGTACTGGTCACTTCTATACCACTACCAAAAACAAGCGCACCATGCCCGAAAAAATGGAGATCAAAAAGTTTGATCCCGTTGTTCGTCAGCATGTGATCTACAAGGAAGGCAAAATCAAGTAATTACTTGATGCTGCATTCCCAAAAACCCGGCTTCGTGCCGGGTTTTTTTATGCGTCGAATTCAGTACACTGCCGGTTCAAAGGGAGACTTGCCATGTTCAAATTGAGCCGCAAAGGCTGGAATAACGTGATCATCGTGGTGGTGCTGATCGTGATCACCCTGTTGCATCGTATGGAGTTGGCCCAGCAGGAGAATAGCGCCAAGCGGGCTCGCCCCTTGCTGCCTGATGCGGCTGTGGTGCTCACCTGGCAGGGGCCGAGCTGGCAGATTGAGCGGATCGGTCAGGGCTGGCGCAGCGGGCCGGATCTGGGGCTCGACAGCGCGCAGCTGGATGCCCGTCTGGCACGTTGGCAGGGCTGGTTGTTACCCCCCGGTGAAGCGGTACGCGGTGCGCCGGTGACCATCAAGGTGTGGATTGCCGGCCAGAACGATCCGGTCGAGATCGGCCTCTATCAGAATAGCGGTCAGTATGGTGCCCAGCTGCCCTCCGGTCTCTGGCTCGCCCTCACAGCCGAGCAGTATCGCGATCTGCTGCGCCCTGCCCCCTGAGTTCCTTTTCCTTGTGAGGTACCCATGCCTGAATTGCCAGAAGTTGAAGTCAGCCGTCAGGGGATCTCCCCCTGGCTTACCGGTATCAAGGTGACGCGCGTGGTGGTGCGGGATGGCCGCCTGCGCTGGCCGATCCCCGGTGAGATTCAGGAGCTGGTGGACCTCACCATCCATCGGGTGCGCCGCCGTGCCAAATACCTGCTGCTGGAGACCGATTTCGGCACCGCCATCCTCCATCTGGGGATGTCCGGCAGCCTGCGGGTACTGGATATCGGCACCCCGGCCGAGAAGCACGACCATGTGGATATCGAGCTGGAGAATGGCAAGCTGCTGCGGCTAAACGATCCGCGCCGCTTCGGCGCCCTGCTCTGGACCAGGGAACCGGCCGAAGCCCACGCGCTGCTCGCCAAGCTGGGGCCCGAGCCGCTCACCGATGCCTTCAGTGCTGATTACCTGCAGGGGCGTGCCAAGGGGCGCAGCACTGCCATCAAGCAGTTCCTGATGGACAATCAGGTGGTGGTCGGGGTAGGCAACATCTACGCCAACGAGGCGCTCTATGCCGCCGGCATTCACCCCAAACGGGCGGCGGGCAATATCAGCGCCGAGCGGCTGGGAACCCTGGTGGCCGAGATCAAGCGGGTGTTGGCCGAAGCCATCCGGCAGGGCGGCACCACCCTCAAGGATTTCACCAGTGCCGATGGCAAGCCAGGCTATTTCGTGCAGCAGTTGCAGGTCTACGGCCGTGGCGGTCAGCCCTGTTTCCACTGTCACACCCTGCTGACCGAGACAAGAATGGGGCAGCGTACCACGGTTTTTTGCAGTCATTGCCAGCGCTGAGCGTACTTTTTTCCCCGATCCGGGGGAAGTTGTAACAGCATATTTCCAGGCTGTTGAATATTTGCGCAGTCATTACTAGTATCAGCGGCCGTTCAGGCGGTTTGAGAACTAGAAATGACTTTAAAATCAATAGACTGGGAATATTTATCCCGGCAGGAGCGCTATTGCGCAAAATCCATGGCCCGCTTCCTCTACCCCGAGGGATGTGACCGGAAAACCTTCAATCGCGGCAAGTTCGTGCTGCGCAGCCTGCTCTATCGCAAGTCGCTGAGCCGGGTCTTCAGCCTGTTTCAGTGCGACTCGCTCAAGGCACTGCCAGCGGTCTATCCCGAGCTGCTCGACAAGCCTATGCGACCCTATCGCTTCGCCTGTGCCAGCGCCCGTGAGCGGGCCGAGATGCTGGAAAATCACTACCGGTTGCTGCTGGAGTGCTACCCGCAGCTGATCGACCCCCTCTATCTGGGCGAGGGGATCGCGCTGGGGCACTATCCCCAGAGTGGCTGCCGCATTCTGCTGCGCCACGATGGCACCTTCCGCCGCGAGGCCGAGCTGGCGCTCTCCATCGTCAACGGCGAGGGGCAGCGCCTCTACAGCTGCGCCTTTTCGCTGGCGGGTAGCGTGGATCGTTTGATTCTGATGATCGGCTCCATGCAGGGGCCGGAGCCTGCGGTCGACAATGCTCAGGATCGGGTGCGCGAGCTGACCAAAGAGGGACACGGCCTGCGGCCCAAATCCCTGCTGGTGCAGCTGGTGCTGCAACTGGCGCAGAGCATGGGGGCGGCGGAGGTGCTGGCGGTGCGCAAGCGTGCCCACGTGTTTCAGGCTAGGCGCTACAGCAGCAAGCAAAAAGCCAACCTGCAGGCCGATTATGACGAGCTGTGGCAGGAATTCGGCGCCCGGGATGTGGATGCCAACTTCGTCGCCCTGCAAGCCCAGCCGCGCAAGCCGCTGGAGGAGATCGCCTCCAAGAAGCGGGCCATGTACCGGCGCCGCTACGAGTGGCTCGATCTGCTGGTGCAGGAGATGAATGAGCGGTTTGCCCGTCAGTAACCGGCAAGCATGCTGACCTCTCTATAACGAGAAAGATACAACAAGGGCTACCCGTGGGTAGCCCTTGTTCGTTGTTGCCGTCGGGAATGGCCAGTGTGGAAGGGAATCACCCTTTCTGTTTGGCGGCGATGGCTTGGGCCACCACGGGGTCGACAAACTGGCGGATGTCGCCACCGTGCAGCGCCACCTCTTTCACCAGGGTGGAGGAGATAAAGGAGTTCTCCTCGGCCGGGGTGAGGAAGACGCTTTCCAGCTCAGGCATCAGGCGGCGGTTCATATTGGCCAGCTGAAACTCGTACTCGAAGTCGGAGACGGCGCGCAGGCCGCGGATCAGCACGTTGGCCTGATGCTCTTTGGCGAAATCGACCAGCAGACCGGAGAAGCCCACCACCTTGACGTTGGGAAGCGTGCTGGTCACTTGCTGGACAAGCTGGACACGTTCTGCCAGATCGAACAGAGGTCGCTTGCTCGGGCTGTTGGCGACACCGACCACCACCTCGTCAAACAGCTTGGCGGCGCGGCCGATGAGATCGGCGTGGCCATTGGTAACGGGATCAAACGTCCCGGGATAGATCACCCTGGTAGTCATCTTTGCGGTCCTGCAACCTGGAAATTTGGTCGCATTATAAGGTCGTCGCTTGAGAATAGCAGTGCATCAGGCAAGAATACGCCATCGCGCATCAAGCCTCCCTGCATTGGTGACAGGGAGCAAAGGGATTTTTTATGAAACGTATTCTGGTCGTTCGCAATGACAAGATTGGTGACTTCATGCTGGCGTGGCCGAGTTTCGCCATGCTCAAAGGCTCCATGGAGTGTCATGTGACTGCCCTGGTTCCGGCCTACACGGCCCCGCTGGCCCGGCTCTGCCCCTGGATTGACGAGGTGATCATCGATCCGGGCGTGCGGGCCGACAAGGAGCAACAGCGAGCGCTGCTGGCGCGGATCAAGGCGGCGGCGTTCGACGCGTCCATCTGCCTCTTCTCCAACTCCCGCAACGCCATGCTGGTGTGGAAGGCACACATCCCTTATCGGCTGGCGCCGGCGACCAAGCTGGCGCAGGTGCTCTACAACCAGCGACTGGTGCAGCGTCGCTCCCGTTCCCAGAAGCCGGAGTCCGAGTACAATCTGGAGCTGATCCGTCGCTTCCTGACCGATCATCAGGTCGCCGTGGTGGAGCCCAAGACCCCCTTCCTGCAGTTCGATGAGGAGACTCTGCGGCAGGTGCGCGAGCAGCTGGCGCTCAAGCTCAAGCTCGATACCAGTCGCCCCTGGCTGATGGTACATGCCGGTAGCGGCGGTTCGGCCAACAACCTCTCCATCGAGCAGTATGCTCGCATCATCATCAAGCTCAATCAGGCCTGCCCCGAACTGCAGTGTGTGCTGACCGCAGGCCCGGGCGAGGAGAAGATGGCCGAACAGCTGGCGGCCGAGTTGCTGGCCCACGGTGGCAATGGCTGGATCTACCGCTCCAGCGATGGTCTGCCGATGTTCTGTCAGGTGCTGGCCAACGCAGCCCTGTTTATCGCTGGCAGTACCGGCCCGCTCCATATCGCCGGTGCGCTCGATGTGCCGACTATCGGTTTCTTCCCGATGCGCCGCTCCGCGACTCCGCTGCGCTGGAAGCCCCTCAACAGCGAAGGGCGTCACCTTGCCTTCAGCCCGCCGGAGGATAGCGACCATCCTGAGGATATGAGCCAGCTCGATCCCAAGACCATGGTGCCGGTGATGGCCCGCTGGGCGGCGCCTTTCTGGCGCAAATAACGTATGCAGCAATGTAAACAGGGCCCCGTGGTGCCCTGTTTCGTATGACGGTTATTCCGGCTGCTGCGGTTGCTGGCGCACCCAGAGGTCGGCGTATTTGACGAAGGTGGAGTGGGCGGAGAGGATCGCCAGCAGCAACCCCTGCTTGCCATCGAGGAAGCCAGCCTTGAGCAGGTACATCTTGATGAAGCAGCCGACGGCATGCATCAGCCCCTGACTGAGGGAGCCCTTCTTGCCGCGAGCGGTGCGCTGATCGGCCCAGGCGCGGGCATAACCGGCCGATTTGACCAGATAGTGCTCCAGATCCCGATAGGTGAAGTGGTGCAGGTCGCCGTAGAGGTTGACGATCTTCATGTTGGCGCGCACCTCCACCTTCTCGTGCACCAGCGCCTCGTTGTAGCTGGTGAGTGCCTTGGGATAGAGGCGCAGCACCCGATCCGGATACCAGCCACTGTGGCGAATAAAGCGGCCAAACACCCAGGAGAGGCGCGGGATCGAGTAGATGGTATCGCTGGCCGGATTGGTCATCACGTTGGCTATGGCGGTTTTCAGCTCGGGGGTGAGCCGCTCGTCGGCATCCAGCCACAGCACCCAGTCGGATTGCACGTGGGACTGGGCCAGTCGGCGCTGTTTGCCAAAGCCGGGCCACTTGGCGTTGACGAAGAAGCGGGCCCCAAATTCGGCGGCAATGGCCGGGGTCTCGTCCTGGCTGCCGGAGTCCAGAATGACGATCTCGTCCACCAGTCCGTCGAGGGAGGCGAGGCACTTGCGCAGGTTGTCGGCTTCATTCTTGACGATCAGAACGGCAGCCAGAGTCGGTTTTTTCACGAAATGGGGCTCACGGTTATTGCCCGGCTGGCGGGTCGAATGCGTATTGATGGGCCATTCTAACGGAAAAATGGGCCAAAGAGAGAGCCGCCATTGCCCGTTTCTATCAGCTGTTTGCCTGTCTCGTCTCGTCCGGTTGGAAGAGGGGCACCGCTGGAAAAATGGGGTGACGGCAGCGTCTGCCAAGGATCTTCTGTTATTTATCCGACCATTCTTGGGGCATAATCTCGCCCAGTGATGATTAACAGCCGGGCCAGTCCCGAGAGAAGACGCGTGATGAAAATATTGGTGATCGGCCCCTCTTGGGTCGGCGATATGGTGATGTCCCAGAGCCTCTACAAGGCGATCAAGGCCAACCATCCGGAGTGCGAACTGCACGTGATGGCCCCCGCCTGGTGCTGTGCCCTGCTGGAGCGGATGCCGGAGGTGGACAAGGCGATCACCATGCCCCTTGGCCACGGTGACTTCAAACTGGTGGCGCGCCGCCGCCTCGGCAAGCAGCTGGCAGCCGAGAAGTACGATCAGGCCATCGTCCAGCCCAACTCCATGAAGTCGGCGCTGATCCCCTGGTTTGCTCGCATTCCGGTGCGTACCGGCTGGAAGGGTGAGAGCCGCTATGGCCTGCTCAACGACCTGCGCAGCAACAAGTCCGCCTTCCCGCTGATGGTGGAGGGCTATCTGGCGCTCGCTTATCCCAAAGCGCAGATGAAGAGTCGGGCCGATATCCCGACCATTCCGTATCCGGCGCTCCATGTCGATCTGATAAACCAGAGCAAGGCGCTGGAGCGGCTGGGGCTGGATCGCGCCCGCCCGGTGCTGGTGCTCTGTCCCGGCGCCGAGTTCGGCCCGGCCAAGCGCTGGCCTGAAGGGCACTACGCCGTGGTAGCCCAGCAGCATCTGGACGAGGGGTGGCAGGTGTGGATCTTCGGTTCCAACAAGGATGTGCCGGTGGCCAATACCATCCGGGATCGGGTCAATCTGCTGACGCGCCCCAACTGCCACGTGCTGGCGGGCAAGACCAGCCTGCACGAGGCGATCGATCTGATGGCGCTGGCCAGCCGGGTCATCTCCAACGACTCCGGCCTGATGCACATCGCCGCCGCCCTCAACCGGCCGCTGGTGGGCGTCTATGGCTCCACCTCGCCACTCTACACCCCGCCGCTGGCGGATCGGGTCGAGATCGTTCACACCGACATCGAGTGTCGCCCCTGCTTCAAGCGCACCTGCAAGTTCGGCCATCTCAAGTGCCTGATCGACCTGGCGCCGGAGCAGGTGGTCGATGCCTGCAAGAAGCTGGAGCAGAGTCAGTAAGATGCCCTACCGCCTGCTCTACAACCTGCTGATCCATCTGGGATTGCCGCTGGCGCTGCTGGCCCTCTACAAGCCTAAGAAAGGCAAGCCCGGCTTTGGCAAGCGCTGGGCCGAGCATCTCGGGCGGCTGCCCGCCACCGGACAGGAGGCGCCGCTCTGGATCCATGCGGTGAGCGTGGGGGAGACGCTGGCCATCACGCCGCTCATTCGCGCCCTCAAGGCGGAGCGGCCCGATCTGCCGATCCTGCTCACCACCACCACCCGCACCGGCGCCGATCAGGCTGCCAAGCTGGGGGATCTGGTGATCCATCGCTACGCGCCACTCGACTACCCCTGGGCCATTGCCGCCTTTCTTGACACCTTCAAGCCGCGCGCGCTCTGGGTGATGGAGACCGAGCTGTGGCCGAACTGGCTGGCCGCCTGCGAGGCGCGCCACCTGCCGGTGACCATCATCAATGCCCGCCTCTCCGAGCGATCCTGCCAGCGTTATGCCCGCTTCCACGGTGCTTTCGACGCCCTGAGCCGGCCGCTGACCCATCTGCTCTGCCAGCATCAGGATGATGCCGACCGCTTCGCCCGCCTCGGCATCGATCGTTCGCGGCTGGCGGTGACCGGCTCCATCAAGTTCGACATCCAGTTTGGTGACGAGGTGCAGGCCAAAGGGCGCTCTCTGCGCCAGCTGCTGGGCGCCGAGCGGCCGGTCTGGATCGCCGCCAGCACCCATCTGGGTGAGGACGAGCAGGTGCTGGCCGCCTTCGATCTGCTGCTCAAACGCCATCCCGACGCGCTGCTCATTCTGGTGCCGCGCCACCCCGAGCGGTTCGATCGGGTGGCCGAGCAGTGTGCCCCTTATGGCTGCGTGCGGCGCACTGATGGTGCTGCGGTGAGTGCGGAGGATAAGGTCTATCTCGGCGATACCATGGGCGAGCTGCCGCTGATGCTGGCTGCGGCCGATGTGGCCTTCGTTGGCGGCAGTCTGGTGAAGATCGGCGGTCACAACCTGCTGGAGCCGGCGGCCCTCGGCAAGCCCTGCCTGACCGGTCCCGCCTACTTCAACTTCAGCGACATCACCCGCCAGCTGGTGGCTCAGGGGGGCGCCGCCATTGTGGCCGATGCCGCCGAGCTGGGCGAGCGGGTGAGCCAGCTGTTTGCCGACGGCAACGCCCGCCGCGAGATGGGGGAGCAGGCTCGCGCCGTTGTGCTGCGCAATCAGGGAGCGCTGGCGCGTACCCTCTCGCACTGCCTCACTGCGTTGGAGAACGACTGAGTGTCAGCCTTTCATACATCTCAGCCATAAAAAAACGGAGCGCGATACGCTCCGTTTTGTTTTTGGCGGTGACCGGAATTAGCGAACGATCAGCCCCAGCAGGATGCCGACCACACCGAAGTCGGAGTCGCTGAAGGTGGTGTTGGCGAAACCGAGGTCGCCCAGCACCGGCAGCAGGAACACCGGCAGAATGGTGAGCAGCAGCAGGCCGTTGGCGAAGGCACCCAGAATGGCGCCGCGACGACCACCGGTGGCGTTGCCGAATACCCCGGCAGCGGCGCCGACGAAGAAGTGCGGTACCACGCCCGGGATGATGACGGTCAGGCCCATGGCGTAGAGCAGCGCCATCCCCACCAGACCGGCGGCAAAGCTCGACAGGAAGCCGATCAGCACGGCGTTGGGGGCGTAAGGGAAGACGATGGGGCAGTCGAGCGCCGGTTTGGCGTTCGGCACCAGCTTGTCGGAGATCCCTTTGAAGGCCGGTACGATCTCGGCGATGACCATCCGCACACCCTGCAGGATGACGTAGACACCGGCGGCGAAGGTGATGGACTGCATCAGGGAGAACATGAACCAGTGCTTGCCCTTGGCGATGCTGGAGACAAACTCGGTGCTGGCGAAGGCGGAGGTCACCAGGAAGATGATGCCCATGGTGAAGGAGATGGCCACCGGGGTATCGCGCAGGAACAGCAGGCTTTTGGGTACCTGTACATCTTCGCAGCTGTGTGCCTTGTTGCCGAACTTGGCGCCGATCAGGGCGGAGAGCACGTAGGAGCAGGTGGAGAAGTGGCCCAGCGCCACGTCATCGGAGCCGGTGATCTGCTTCATGAAGGGGTGGGCGATGGCCGGGAAGAAGACCATGGCGACACCGACCACCAGACTGCCCACCGCGATCAGCGGCACGCCGCTCATGCCGCCGGCAGAGAGGATCACCGCCACCATCATCGACATGAACAGGGTGTGGTGACCGGTCAGGAAGATGAATTTCCACGGGGTCAGACGGGCGATCAGGATGTTCACCAGCATGGCGAAGAACATTATCATCGCCATCTCCTTGCCAAACGAGGTCTGGGCGATGGAGACGATGGCTTCGTTGTTGGGCACGACCCCCTTGATGCCGAAGGCGTGCTGGAAGATGACGGCAAAGTCACCCAGCGAGTTGATCACCAGGGTGGCACCGGCCCCCAGAATGACGAAACCCATAATGGTCTTGACCGTGCCCTTGATGCACTCGGTCACCGGTTTCTTCTGGGCAATCAGGCCGATAAGCGCGATCAGGCCGACCAGCACGGCGGGCTCGGACAGCACGTCAAACATCAGAAAGTTGAAAAATTCCATGGTCAGCTCCTGGCAATGGAAGATGCGGCCCGCAGGCCGCATGGAGGATCCTTAGAGGGCGCCCAGTTCGCGCAGGGCGGTGGCGAGCTTCTCTTTCATCGCGGCCTTGTCGACCATGTTGTCGAGGGCCACCAGACGGCTGTTGACCCCCATGGATTGGAGCTGCTCGGCGATGTCACGGGTGGCGACAAAGATCTCGGCAGTTTCGCTGCCGGCGGAGGCCAGATCGCGATGATCCACTTCGGCGGTGACTGCCAGCTCTTTCAGGATGCTCTTGATGCTCATCTCCATCATCAGGCTGGTGCCCAGACCGTGACCGCATACAACCAGAATTTTCATTGTCTCTTCCTCTGTCAGGTGCGCCTTGGCGCAGATTAGTAGCGCGCCAGAATGCGCAAGATGTCGTCTTTGGTGTCGGCCGCAATGATGGCCGCCACGTCCTCTTCATTCATAAACAGCTCGGCCAGCTGGGCGATGGTCTCCACGTGGGAGTTGCTGTCGCTGGCGGCCAGGGTGATCAGCAGCCGGATCGGGTCGTTGCCCTCGGAGTCGAAGTTGACCCCCTGCTTGATGACGGTCAGCCCCAGACCCAACCGGTTGACGCCGTCTTCGGGACGAGCGTGGGGCATAGCCAGACCGGGGCCCAGCACGTAGTAGGGGCCGAGCTCTTCATGGGAGCGAAACAGCGCCGCCACGTAGGAGGGTTCGATGGTGCCATTGGCCAGCAGGGGCGCCGTCGCCAGCTCGATGGCGTGACGCCAGTCGCGGGCTGCGGGTTCGATGCGGATGACATCCTCGGTCAGCAGTTGAGTCAGCATGGTGGTGATCCGGCTAGTTAAGATGGCGCCAATCTATCGATCTTGCGGTGGTGAAACTGTGAGGGTGATCGCGAAAGTTAGCGCTATCAGATAGCGCTAACATCAAACTGTGATAGCGCTATCACTTCACCCATTAACGGGAGTCATCTTGCCCCCGTGATCCGGGAAAGAGGGTAGAATCGGCCCTGAGCAAATGGTCAGTGGCGCTCTTTTGCCTTAAAGTGAGCAGCCGCAAGTCGAGGATGGGATGGATGTCAGAAGCAAAGAAGCGCCGTAGCACGGGTCGGGTGACCCTCAACGATGTGGCCCAGCTGGCCGGTGTGGGGGCCATGACGGTTTCCCGTGCCCTGCGCACGCCGGAGATGGTCTCCGACAGGATGCGCGAGCGCATCGAAGCTGCGGTGGAAGAGCTCGGCTATATCCCCAATCGGGCCGCCGGGGCGCTGGCCTCTGCGACTTCCCAGACTATCGTAGTGATCGTCCCGAGTCTGGCGGAAGCTGGCTGTGGCGAGATGATCGCGGGCCTGCAACAGACCCTGCTCGAGGAGGGTTACCAGATCATGCTGGGGGATGCCCAGCATCTGAAACAGCAGGAAGAGAGCCTGCTGACCAGCTTTTTGCAGCACAATCCGGCGGCGGTTGTGCTGTTTGGTGGCGATCCCGGCGAGACGATCCGTACCCGCCTGAAAGCCTCCCGCCTGCCGGTGGTGGAAGTGGGTGCTATGGCCCGCAGCCCCATCGACATGAATGTGGGAGTCTCCAACTTCGATGCCGGTTATCAGCTCACCCACCACCTGATCGAGCGGGGCTACCGCAATATCGGTTTTCTCTGTGCCCGTCAGGAGCAGTGGATGCTGCAACAGCGGATGCAGGGCTGGCAGAAGGCGCTGCTCGACAACTACCTCTCCCCCGATGCCATCATCAACACCTCTGAGCGGCCCAGTTTCAGCACCGGCGCCACCATGCTGGGTGAATTTCTGCTGCGCTGGCCCGAGCTGGACGCGCTGATCTGCGTCAACGATGAACTGGCGGCCGGGGTGCTGTTCGAGTGCCAGCGCCGCCATTTGAATGTGCCGGGCAAACTCGCCATCGCCGGATTTGACGATCTGGATGTGGCGCGCGCCTGTTATCCGACCCTTACTTCGGTCAGGATCCCCTATCGCAAAATGGGGCAGGAGGCTGCCGAGCTGATCCTGCGCCAACTGGCCGGGGAGCCCGTGATGGGCACTGCGCTGGCTCTCGATTTTCAACTGCAAAAGCGTCAAAGCAGCTGATCCCCGTTTCACACGTCATCAAAGAGGCAACCATGTTCAAGGCTCTGTTACTGGAAAACCAAGACGGCAAGACTGTACCGACTCTGACCCGGCTGGCCGAGAGCCAGTTGCCGGAAGGTGAAGTGCGGGTAGCGGTCGCTTACAGCTCCATCAACTACAAGGACGGGCTGGCCATTACCGGCAAGGGCAAGATAGTGCGCCAGTGGCCGCTGGTGCCCGGTATCGACTTCGCCGGTACCGTGCTCGAATCTGCCGACAGCCGCTATCAGCCCGGCGACAAGGTGGTGCTGACCGGTTGGGGTGTGGGCGAAGGCCACTGGGGCGGCATGGCCGAACAGGCGCGGGTCAAGGGGGACTGGCTGGTGCCGTTGCCCGCCGGGCTGGATGAACGGCAGGCCATGTGCATCGGTACCGCCGGTCTCACCGCCATGCTCTGCGTGCTGGCACTGGAAGAGGCGGGTATTACTCCGGAAAGCGGCGAGGTGCTGGTCACCGGCGCAGCAGGCGGCGTGGGGGCCACCTCGGTCGCCCTGCTGGCGGCCCTTGGCTATCAGGTGGCGGCGCTGACCGGTCGTCCCGAAGAGCAGGGCGCCATGCTCACTGCGCTGGGTGCCAGCCGCATCGTGCCGCGTAGCGAGCTGCTGGTGCCCGCCAAACCGCTGGAGAAGCAGCTGTGGGCCGGTGCCATCGATACCGTCGGCAGTCAGGTGCTGGCCAAGCTGCTGGCTCAGATGAACTATGGCGGCGCCGTGGCGGCCTGCGGGCTGGCGGGTGGCTTCGATCTGCCTACCAGTGTGATGCCCTTCATCCTGCGCAACGTGCGGTTGCAGGGGGTCGATTCGGTGATGTGCCCGTTTGAACGTCGTCAACTGGCATGGCAGCGACTGGCACGGGATCTTCCCGCCAGCTTCTTTGAACAGGCGGTTACCGAGATTGGGCTGGAGCAGGTAGTGGAGGCCGCCGAGGCCATTACGCAAGGCCAGATCGCCGGTCGCACTCTGGTCAAACTTTGAACTCTCTCTGACTGGCGAGCCCGACAATTCCGGATAAAATTGGAGTGCGGGTGAACTATCCAAGGAGAGTGAAGATGGGTGGACACAAGCCGGATTACGACTCCTCTGATGATGATTGGGAGCCGGATTCCTGGGAAGAAGAGCTGGATCAGTGGGAAGAAGAAGGCTGGCAGGACGATGATCCCTTCGATGACCCCTTCAACAACCCGTGATCCATAGCATTGAATGAACAGGCGGGCATTGTGCCCGCCTGATTTTTTTGGTGCGCTCACAGGGTGGATGCAAGTTGCTTGTGGTCATCCCCTGGCTGGTCAAGAATGAACAGCTCAAACGACACTCAAGGATGACTATGCGACTTTCCATCATATTGCTGGCGGCCCTGCTGGGGGGCTGTGTCTCCAACGATGACCCTTGCGAGAAGGTGTGGAGCGAAGTGGGGGAGGCTGACGGCAAGCTGGGCTTCACCACCGAACGGGTTGAGTTCCATCAGGGCCAGTGTGGCAAGAAGGTGGATACCGAGCTGTGGAAGCAGGGACATCAGAAGGGATTGGCATGGTATTGCCGCCCCGAGCATCTCTATCTGGCTGGCCGCTCAGGCGAGGAGTATCGCGGTGTCTGCCCGAACGATACCCAGGCGCGCAGATTGTTCGAGCAGGGACGACAGGGTTGGACCGATCAATAGTGCACTGACCGTGAGGGGTTACTCCTCTTTCAAGCGGAGTGGCTGGCAGAGGTAACCCTTGTCATTGGCGCTGCGGGCGCACTTGCCGCAGACGAATTTCGGCTTGCGAACAATTTTGCGCAACGCTTTGAGATCAGTGGGGATCTCGTGGCGACGCCACTCACACAGGGTCTTGCTGCCCATAACGACTACCTCTAAGACTCGACGGCCGTATTGTAATCGATTTTCATTTCGAGTGAATCGGTAAAGCTCGCTTATTGGCCGTTATGCCAATAAGCGATTGTTTCGGGAGGGATTACTGGTAAAGGAACTTGGTGAAGATAAGCTCGCGCACCGCTTTCTTGCCAGTCTCTTTGACCAGCAGTTCGTTGACCTTGGTTTCGCACTCCTTGCGCAACTCTTCACGGCTGACCAGGGATTTGATCTGCTCGGCGCTCTTGCTGCCCATCAAACGAATGATGGTATCTCGGATGAGCGGGTCATGCTGCTCCAGCAGCTTGAGGTCGGCTTCGTTTTCCGCCATTAGCTCCACCGTGACTCGGACATAACCGAGGGTTTTGCCGTTGCTCAGGTAGTTGGTGATGATGTCGGGGTCGAGCGCGTGGTAGGAAAAGCCCGGCTTGGCGGCTGCGGCTGCTTCTTCTCCCTCTGCGGGCGGCTCTTCTTCGGATGAGGCTTGTACATGCAGCGCACCACAGCTCAGTAACAACACCAGCAGAATTTTGAAGATCTTCATATAGATGGCTCATCAGCAAGAGATAACCCATTTTTGATGTTGCCATCGGGGCCGTCAAGCACGGATGTTCTTACATTTCGCTATTGATTTACGGATAATAAACCGGATTTTAACCTGAACACGGAAATCTCTGGATGGTGAAGCTGTGAAGTCCGAGTTGACTGTTCCTCTCACGCCGTTAAGCGGGTGGCTGGCCCCCGAATGTTGTGAATTGCCCGCCAGCTTGCGCCCCTGGCTGCTGGAGCCCGGCTCCATGACCCGGCGGCTGCGTCAGCACAATCGCCACTTTTCGGTGGAGTGGCTGGGCAATCACCCGGTCGCCCTTACTGCCGATGAGCAGTGGCTGGTGGATTCGGCCTCTCCGGCCGGTACCTGCCGCGAGGTGATCCTGCACGGGGATCGTGGGCCCGCCGTGCTGGGCTGGACCCTGTTTGCCGATGACGCATTGCAAGGGAGCGGCATTGCCGAGCTTGGCGAGCAGCCGCTGGGTGAGCGGGTATTTGGCCATGAGCCTGCCCGCCGCGATCATCTGCAGTTGGCCCGTTTCGATATTGCCGCCAATCCCCGTTGCCCGGCCGCCACTGTCTGGGGGCGTCGTTCCCGTCTGTTTCTGGGGCAGTGGCCACTGCTGGTGCACGAGCTGTTTCTGCCCTCTCTCGTCTGTGACAAGGAGCTGGAGTGAATCTGTTAACCAAGGAGCGGGGACTTGCCTACATGCAGTTGGCCCGCGTCGACAAACCCATAGGCACTCTGCTGCTGCTGTGGCCAACCCTGTGGGCGCTCTGGCTGGCCGCTGGTGGCCTGCCCAATCTCTGGGTGCTGGCCGTGTTTGTGGTCGGCGTCTTTCTGATGCGCTCGGCAGGGTGCGTGATCAACGATTATGCGGATCGCAACTTCGATGGCCACGTCAAGCGCACCGCCGGTCGCCCCTTGCCCACGGGCAGAGTCAAACCGTGGGAAGTGCTGGCGCTCTTCTTCGTGCTGGCGCTTATTTCGTTTGGTCTGGTGCTGACCATGAATCCGCTCACCATCGGTCTGTCGTTTGTCGCCCTGCTGCTGGCGGTGAGCTACCCCTTCATGAAGCGCTTTATCTCCAATCCCCAGCTGGTGCTCGGGATGGCCTTCTCCTGGTCGATCCCGATGGCCTATGCGGCGCAGGCGGATGCCCTGCCGCTGGTGGCCTGGTTGCTCTTCTTCGCCAACCTGCTCTGGACCGTGGCTTACGACACCCAGTATGCCATGGTGGATCGGGATGACGACCTCAAGATCGGCCTCAAATCCAGCGCCATCCTGTTTGGTCGTTACGACAAACGGATCATCGGCGCATTGCAACTCTCGACTCTGCTGCTGCTGCTGGCGGTCGGGCAGCTGATGACGCTGGGGGGCTGGTATTACTGGGGATTGCTGGGGGCGGCGGTGCTGTTTGTCTATCAGCAGCGGCTTATTCGCGAGCGGCAGCGGGAAGCCTGCTTCCAGGCGTTTCTCAACAACAACTATGTGGGGGCGCTGGTGTTTGCCGGTCTGGTGCTCGATTACCTGCTGGCGTGACATGTTCCCACGCAGACTCCGATAAAAATGAAGGCCGCATCATGCGGCCTTCTTTGTTTGCGTTGCAGATTAGAGCTGATTGCCTGCCTGAATGGTGCGGCGGATCTTGTTGCTCAGCAGCGGCACTATGTTGTCGGCCAGCGCCTGGAAGCGGCCGAGATCCGGCTTGCACTCGGGAGAGAGGTAGCCCTCCTTGCGCAGTGTGTGGATCAGGGTGCTGAACAGCTTCTGGTCGAAGAACTCGGGGGCGTTGATGCCGTGCAGGGTGCCGAGGCGCTCTGCCATCATCAGGCCGTCCGCCTCCAGCTGCTCCGCCTCGATATGGGGTTGGGCCAGCACCCGGGTCAGCACGATGGCGTAGCGTTGCAGGGTCTCCTGAATGCTCTCCGCCAGCAGCAGCAGGCGCATCTGGTTGGCCGGATTGACCCAGTAGCCGTCATCGCGGGTCTCGATCAGTTGCTGGGTCTGCAGGGCGTCTAGCAGGCTGTCAACCAGCGCCGGCAGATCCTCCTCTTCATAACGCAGGAACAGCTCGGTCTTGAGCAGCGGATAGATGTCGATGCAACGGGCCATGATCTCGCTGCGGGAGATCCCTTCGCACCGTTCGATCAATGCCGCCACCAGAGAGGGCATGGCGAACAGGTGGAGGATGTTGTTGCGGTAGTAGGTCAGCAGGATCGCCTGATAGCGGTCGAGACTGATGATCTGCCCCAGCTTGTCCTCGCTCACCTCGAACTTGTTGAGCTCCATCGCCTGATCCAGCAGGGTCTTGGCATCCTCATCCGGAATGGTGCTCTGCGGGCTGTAGGGCACCGCCTTGAGCAGATCCAGATAGGTGTTGAGCTGGGCCTGCAATTCGTCGCGGGTCAGGGCGTGGCGCTCGGCGGCCAGCAGCGCCAGCGCACTCAGGGTCAGGCCGTTGA
Source organism: Aeromonas sp. 600724 (assembly GCF_049175135.1). NCBI lineage: Bacteria > Pseudomonadati > Pseudomonadota > Gammaproteobacteria > Aeromonadales > Aeromonadaceae > Aeromonas > Aeromonas sp. 600724. The sequence continues at coordinate 29,702 of NZ_JAAKUM010000026.1, forward strand.
CCGCGGCAGCGCCGTTGATGCGGGTCATCAGCAGTTCGGCCAGATTGTTGACGGTGCCCGCCATCCACTCCGGACGCTCCTCTTCCCCTATGTGCTTTTTCCAGTCGGGGATGTGTTCGCTCAGGTAGCTGTTGAGGGTCAGCGGCTCGCCGAAGTTGACGAAACCACGGCCGTAGTTGCGCAGCTTGCGCAGGATGCCGAGCACCTGCAGGAAGCTCTCTTTCTCCTTGCGGCTGCCCTTGAGCTCGTTGTGGTAGGTGTTCACCTCCATCACGTGCTCGTAGCCCAGATAGACCGGCACCAGAGTGACCGGCCTGTCCAGCCCGCGCATCATTGCCTGCAGGGTCATCGCCAGCATGCCGGTCTTGGGCGGTAGCAGACGGCCGGTACGGGAGCGACCACCCTCGGTGAAGAATTCCACCGAGTACCCCTTGGCAAACAGCAGGTTGAGGTATTCACGAAATACCGTGCTGTAGAGCGGGTTGCCCTTGAAGGTGCGGCGAATGAAGAAGGCGCCGCCGTGGCGGAAGATGGGGCCCGCCGGCCAGAAGTTGAGGTTGATGCCTGCCGCGATATGGGGTGGCACCATCCCCTGGTGGTAGATGACGTAGGAGAGCAGCAGGTAGTCCATGTGGCTGCGGTGGCAGGGAACGTAGACGATCTCGTGCCCTTCCTGCGCCAGCTGGCGTACCTTCTCGGCGCCATTGACCGACAAACCGCGGTAGAGCTTGTTCCACAGCCAGCCGAGGAAGCTCTCACCCAGGCGGATCAGCCGGTAAGAGAAGTTGGAGGCGATTTCGTCCATGTAGCCATGGGCACGCTTTTGCGCCTTCTCGAGGCTGATCCCCTCGCGCTGGGCCTCCTCTTCAATCGCCTGCTGGATCACCGCGGAGTCGAGCAACTGCTTGAACAGCAGGTTGCGGTTCGGCAGTTTCGGGCCGGTGGCAGCCAGCTGCTGACGGCTGAAGTGGGTACGGGCCACTCGCGCCAGCTTGTGGGCGATCGCCTCGTCGGTGCCGTGCTTGTTGGCCATGTAGCGCAGGGAGAGCGGCGGCGAGAAGCGCACCAGATTTTCGCGACCCTTGAGGATCACGATGAGCGCCTTCTTCAGCCGGTTCGGCGCCAGGCTGCTGATGATGTTGAGGCCGGAGGCTTCTTCGCCTTCCCGACCCGGAGCTCGGCCCCAGAACAGGGTGACGGGCACCACCTGGATATCCAGCTCGGGATCCTGCTTGTGCAGATCCAGCAGCTGGTGGAACTCCTGCAGGAAGGGGAGCGGTTTGCTGCGTTTGCCAAACAGGGGAGGCGGACGATCCAGACAGACATAGCGCGGCAGCAGCTGGCCGTTAAGTTCCAGCGGCGTGAAGGGGCCGGGCAGACCGAGATCCTCGCAGCACTGCTGCAGGGTCATCAGGTCGGTGATCGAACTGGTTTTCAGGGCATAGACGATGGGTCTGGCCGGATCCAGATTGAGTTCTGTGATGGGATTTTCCGGCAGGCTCTTGTGATTGACCAAGCCGCTGACCGGCCATTGCAAGATGGCTCTGGAAATCTTCTGTCCTAGGGACATGTGCGTCTGCTCTCCAAAAAAATGCGGCGTGAGCATAGCAAATCGACAGCCCCTTGTCGCCGAGAGGTACGATGAGTCGGCTGCGCAGGATCAAAACAGCAGTAAATGAGGGGTTGGTTGCGACAAATGTCAGCTGCGCCTTGCCTTGGCCACTGCACTGTATATACTGCCAGTGTGCTGTATAAAAAGACAGGTGCCAATTCTATGAAACCCCTTACCCCCCGCCAGGCCGAAGTGCTGGAGCTGATCAAGGTGAACATGAGTGAGACCGGTATGCCGCCGACTCGTGCCGAGATTGCCCAGAAGCTTGGTTTCAAGTCGGCCAATGCGGCCGAAGAACATCTGAAGGCCCTGGCCAAAAAAGGGGTCATCGAGATCATGCCGGGCACGTCCCGCGGCATTCGCCTGTTGCTCGAAGAGGAAGAGGTGCTGGAAGAGAGCGGCTTGCCGCTCATCGGCAAGGTGGCCGCCGGTGAACCCATCCTGGCTCAGGAGCATATCGAGAGCCACTATCAGGTTGATCCCGCCCTGTTCCATCCGCGCGCAGATTTTCTGCTGCGGGTACAGGGGATGAGCATGAAGAACATCGGTATTCTGGATGGCGATCTGCTGGCGGTGCACAAGACCCAGGAGGTGCGCAACGGTCAGGTGGTAGTGGCCCGTCTCGATGAGGATGTCACCGTCAAGCGCTTCCAGCGCAAGGGCAGTCAGGTATGGCTGCTACCGGAAAATGAAGAGCTCTCCCCCATCGAGGTGGACCTCTCCTGCCAGCAGCTCACCATCGAAGGGCTGGCGGTCGGGGTGATCCGCAACGCCGACTGGATGTAATCCTCCCCGCCAACTGCGTTTGCCACACGGCCTCCTTCGGGAGGCCGTGCTGTTTCTGGCGCACTTTCCCTGTCATATCAAACAGATCATCGGCGGCGGCATTTTTGTCCTGCGCGACCGGCTACCAATCATCCATTTCAGATATATGCTCAGATCAGTGCCCTGTCGCCGAGACAGGGCTTGGCACCTCCCTCTGACCATCACAATGCATCGGTACGGAAGGGCCGGTAACAACGAGAATAGGGCAGTACACCTTCACGGGATATGAAGGGGGAGTGGGGAGATCCCGAGCCTTGTCGGGCAAAGGGAACCACTCGTAATGGTTGCAGATAGTCGTGACGGGCCTGTTCCCAGTTCAGGCCGACGAAGCAACATGACCTGTCGGTCAAGGAGGACTGGTATGGCATCAAGATCGCCATGGGATTCAGAGGCTGGGGCTGCGCCAGCGGAATCGTCAATCACCCGTTTCGTCAAAGGTAGCCGGATGACCTGGTTTTACGGTCTCTGGCTGCACCATCGTGGTTCGCACTGGACGCTCTGGCTGGGATGTCCGAAAGAGAAGGTGGTACGTCTGGTGTTGCTGTTCAAGCGTGGTCACGGTGATCGCCAGGGGGAAGAGGGCTGGCTGGCCCCCGTGATTCCCATCGGCGTGCGGGCCATCGGCAAGATGTTGCAGCAGGGGCGTAACGCTCGCCCCTGAGCAGAAGAGACAAACAAATCCATCCATAACCGGCACCCGAGGGGGCCGGTTTTTTTATGGCCGCAACTGGCGATTAATTATGCCAAATGGTCGACTCCTGACAGGGCATTGCACAAGGTTGAACCACCTTGGCGGCTCGCTGGGGTACAATGCCCCTCTCTTGTCCGGTCACTGCTGGCCATCTGCCTCGAACTGAAAGGGTCTCTTGTTATGATGAAGCTCCGCTATCCCCTGCTCTTTCTGCTGCTGACAGCCTGCCTGATCCTGGTGTTCTACGCCACGCAGCCAGAGCAGCCGGAACAGGCCGACTACTATCCGGCGGGGCGGGACATCAACGATTTTGTCTTTACCGATGCGGACAACCAGCCGTTCACCCCTGCCAACTTGAAGGGGCACTGGACTTTCCTGTTCGTCGGCTACACCTTCTGCCCCGATATCTGCCCCACCACCCTGGCAGATATGCGCTCCGTCTATGACCAGCTGAAGAAGATGGCGCCCGACAGTCAGGTGGTGTTTATCTCGGCGGATCCCCAGCGTGACGACATTCCCCGTCTCAAGACCTATACCGCCTTCTTTAATCCCGAATTCAAGGCGGCCACTGCCCCCCACGACAAGCTGTTCCCGTTCGTGCGCAATCTGGGGCTGATCTACTCCATCGCCAATCAGGGGGAGAAGGATTACCTGATCGATCACTCCGCCTCCATCGTGCTCATCAATCCCAAGGGCAAGCTGCAGGCGGTATTCCGCCCGCAGGTGGCGCCGGGTCAGGTGCCCCGGGTGCAGATGGCCACCATGCTCTCTGACTTCGCCCGCATTCTGAAGCTGGCAGGCCACTGAGCGTGACCCCAGCTGTTGCCCCCTGGTGGCGAGATCCCTCTCGCCACCGCGCCGTCTTTGCGCTCGCACTGCCCATGGTTTTCTCCAATATCACCACCCCCTTGCTGGGGCTGGTGGACACCTGGGTGATCGGTCATCTCGGTCAGGCCTGGTTTCTGGGGGGCGTTTCGGTCGGTGCAACCCTGATCAACCTCATTTTCTGGCTGCTCGGCTTTTTGCGGATGTCGACCACCGGCCTGACGGCGCAGGCGCACGGCGCCGCCGATGGTCGTGCCCAGCTCGATACCCTGCTGCGGGCGCTGGGGCTGGCCATTGCTCTCGGTCTGGCGCTGCTGTTGTTGCTCTTCCCCCTGTTGCCACGACTGATCGCCCTGAGTGGCGGCTCGCCCGAGGTGCAGCTTTATGCGGGCCAATATGTGGCGGTGCGGATCTGGAGCGCCCCGGCGGCGCTCTGCAATCTGGTGGTCATGGGCTGGCTGTTGGGGATGCAGGATGCCCGCAGCCCCATGGTAATGTTGATCCTCACCAATCTGGTCAATATGGCGCTCGATGCTCTGTTTGTGCTGGGGCTCGGCTGGCAGGTGCGGGGTGTGGCGGCGGCCTCGGTCATGGCGGACTACTGCGCGCTGGCGGTCGGGATCTGGCTGGTACGCCGTCAGCTGCGGCAACTGGCGCCGACGGTGTGGCAGGATGGCTGGCAGCGCTGGCGGCAGCTTGCGCCCATGGTGCGGTTGCTCGGCCTCAACCGCGATATCTTTCTGCGCTCCCTCTGTTTGCAGCTCTGTTTCGCCTTCATGACTCTGCAAGGGGCACGACTGGGGGATGTGGCGGTGGCCGCCAATGCGGTGCTGCTCAACTTCCTGATGCTTATCTCCTACGGACTCGATGGTTTTGCCTATGCGGTGGAGGCCATGGTAGGACGAGCCATCGGTCAGCGGGATCGGCAGAAACTGCGGGAGGCCATCGTGCTCAATCTGGGCTGGGCCGCCCTCATTGCCAGTGGTTTTACCCTGGTGTTTGCCCTCTTTGGTAGCCACCTTATCGGCTATATCACCGACATTCCGGCCGTGGTGGCGGAGGCAAATCGTCAGCTTCCCTGGCTGATCGCCATGCCCTTGCTGGCGGTCTGGTGCTTCCTGCTGGATGGCGTATTTATCGGGGCGACCCGGGCGCGGGAGATGCGCAACAGCATGTTGCTGGCCGCGTTTGGCGGCTTCTTCCCGATCTGGTGGCTCTGTCAGTCGTGGGGCGTGGCCGCGTTATGGGCGGCGATGGCGGCGCTGATGGTGGGGCGCGGTCTGTCGCTGGGGGTCACTTGCTGGCGGCTGGAGCGCAGCGGGCATCTGCTCGACGCCCGCCACTGATCATCGGTGGCGCTTACATGGTACCGTCGTAGCCGAGCTGGCGCCAGCTCTCGTAGACAAAGACAGACACCGCGTTGGAGAGGTTCATGCTGCGGCTCTGGGGCACCATAGGGATGCGCAGCCGCTGCTCGAATGGCAGACTCTCGATGATCTCGATGGGCAGGCCGCGACTCTCCGGGCCAAACAGCAGGGCGTCGCCAAGGGCATATTGTGCTGCCGAGTGCGCGGTGCGCCCCTTGGTGGTGCAGGCAAATACCCGCTTGGGCGCCACGGCGGCCAGAAAGGCCTCATAGCTCGGCCAGCGCTTCACCTCGGCAAACTCGTGATAGTCGAGTCCCGCCCGCTTTACCCGCTTGTCATCCCACTCAAATCCCAGCGGCTCGATCAGATGGAGCCGGTAACCGGTATTGGCGCAGAGCCGGATGATATTGCCGGTGTTGGGCGGAATTTCCGGCTGGTAGAGGACGATATCGAGCATGACGAGCTCCTGCAAAGAGATGTAAAGCCAAGAAGGGGCGCCAGCATACCCAGCGCCCGTCCGGATGAAAAGGATCAGGCGATGGGCAAGCGGATGGTGATGGTTAGCCCAGTCGGGTGATTGTTGCTGGCCGCAATGGTGCCGCCGTGGCGCTGGATCGCCTCCGAGGCGATGGCCAGCCCCAGCCCGGTGCCGCCAGTCTTGGCGTTGCGGGCGTCATCGACCCGGAAGAAGGGCTGGAACAGCAGCGCCTGCTGCTCGTCTGGCACCCCTGGGCCGTCATCCCGAATGGTCATCACCCACTCCAGTCCCTCCCGATACCAGTCCACCTTGATGAACTCGCGGGCATATTTGAGGGCGTTGCGCAGGGGGTTCTCCACGGCCCGGGCCAGCAGCTCGGGCCACATCTGGATCGACTCTGCGGGCAGCGGCGGCAGTCTGAGCTGTTTGCCACTCTGATTCGCTTCGAACATGGCATCTTCGAGGATGGGTTCCAGCAGGTCGGCCAGCGGATGTACCACCGGCGCCTCCACATGCTGCTGCACTCGCGACAGATCCAGCAGATCGCCGATCAGCTTGTCCAGCCGTCCGATCTCCGATTCGATCCGCGCCAGCTCGGCGCTGTCACCCTGCTTGCGGCGGATCAGCGCCTGCGCCAGTTGCATCCGGGTGAGGGGGCTGCGCAGCTCGTGGGAGATATCGGAAAGCAGCTGTTTCTGCTTCTGGATCATGCTCTTGAGTGTCTCCACCATGCGGCTGACGTTATCCGCCAGCTGACCGATCTCGTCGCCCCGTCCCAGGTTGGGGATCTGTACCTCCAGATTGCCAGCCGCCAGTTGGGAGACCGACTTCTGCAACTGCAGGATGGGGCGGGTCAGCCGCCAGGCGAGCAGCAGGCAGAGCGGGGTGCTGACCAGCATTGATATGCCCAGAATGCGGATCGGGTGATCCAGCACCTGTATGAACAGGAACAGGTAGGGGTTCTCGGCATTGAGGCCGAAATAGACGTGATAGCGATGGCCGCGGTGCTCCATCAGGAAGGGACCAGCGATCGCCTTGCGATCCTCGTTGCCCAGCATGGGGTTGGCCGGGTCATCGGCGTCCACCATAAAGCGCACCACAAACTTGCGCGGATGGGTGGTGGACTGGATCTGCCCCCTCTCGTCGCGCAGGTAGACATTGTCCACCGGGAGCATGGCGATCTTGTCCATCGTTTTGGCCAGATCGAAATCCTGATTCGGATCGGCAGCGTTGAGCAGGGCCTGCACATTTTTCTGCATTCGCACCGCCTCATGGGTCGGCAGCGGGATCTGGTTGCGAGGATCCAGAGTGGGCAGGCTGATCACGGCGGCCAGCATCACCAGCAGCATGAACCAGAACCAGAGGAAGATGTGGGTCGATATGCCGTTGAGGGAGCTGGTACTCTTTATTCTTGCTCTAGCCACAGGTAACCGCGCCCCCGTACGGTTTTGAAGCGGGGCTGGCCATCACTGCGGTCCGGCAGCTTCTTGCGCAGGTTGCTCAGGTGCATGTCGATGGCCCGATCGAAGGGCTCCAGCTTCTTGCCAAGCACCTGTTCGGAGAGGTGGCTCTTGCTGACAATCTGGCCGGGATTGCGCAGCAGGCACTCCAGCAGCCCGAATTCGGTGGCGGTCAGCTCCAGCAGTTGTACGCCGCAGCGGGCCTGCTGCAGGCCGGGTTGCAGCACGATATCCATGAAGTGCACTTCGTCGGAGGAGCTGCCACGCTGGGGCGGGGCACTCTGGGTACGACGCAGGATGGCGCGAACCCGGGCCAGCAGCTCCCGATCGTCGAACGGCTTGGCCAGATAGTCGTCGGCACCCGCTTCCAGACCGTTAACCCGATCCTGGCTGTCGCCACGAGCGGTCAACATCAGCACCGGGGTTTCATGGGTCTTGCGCAGCTTGGTCAGCATGGCAAAGCCGTTGAGCTTGGGCATCATCACATCCAGCAACACCAGATCGAAGCTCTGCTCCGCCAGCCGTTGCAGCCCCTCTTCACCATCCTCGGCGACCGTGACCTGAAATCCCTCCAGGGTCAGAATTTCGGTGAGCAGCTGGGTCAATTCAAGATCGTCGTCGACCAGGAGTATTCTGTTCATCGGGTGTTATTCCGCAGATTTTCGCGCCAAACTGACGCCGGGGTCAGGGTATAATAAGTTTTTCATCGCCAGAGGAAAGCCGGTTTTGAGCCATCAACAATATTCCCGTTGGGTTACCTTTGCCAGCATGGCGGCGGTTACCACTGCAACCTTGCTGATCACCGGCAAGCTGATCGCCTGGCTGATGACAGACTCGTCGACCCTGCTGGCGTCGCTCACCGACTCCTTCATGGATGTGAGTGCCTCCATCATCAACCTGCTGGCCATTCGCTATGCGCTGGCCCCCGCCGATGATGAACACCGCTTCGGTCACGGCAAGGCGGAGTCTCTGGCGGGGCTGATCCAGTCGGCCTTTATCTCCGGTTCCGCATTGCTGCTGGTGATGCACGGCATCTCCTCCCTGCTCAAACAGGCACCTATTGAACGGTTAGAGGCGGGTCTCTGGGTTAGTGGCGGTTCCATTGTGCTGACCCTGCTGCTGGTCAGTTTCCAGAGTTTCGTTATTCGCAAGACCAACAGCGTGGCCATCAAGGCGGACATGTTGCACTACCGCTCCGATCTGCTGCTCAACGCCGGTGTCTTGCTGGCGCTGGTGCTGGCGGGGCAGGGGTGGTACTGGGCTGACGGCCTGTTTGCCATCCTGATCGGGTTGTTCCTGTTGTGGGGGGCGGGACATATCGGCTACGAGTCGGTGCAGGCCCTGCTCGATCGTCAGTTGCCAGCGGAAGAACAAGCGAGAATAATGGCCCTCTGCTGCGCCGTCGAAGGGGTACACGGCGTACATGACCTGCGCACCCGTCAATCCGGGCCGACCCGATTCGTACAGTTGCATCTGGAACTGGATGATCAGATCCCCCTGGTCAAGGCCCATCAGATCGCCGATGAAGCCGAGCTGGCGGTTCGCCAGGCATTCGAGCGGATGGATGTCATCATCCACATGGACCCCATCTCGGTGCTGACAAAAGAACAACAGAGCCCTCACCCAGAACAACAGTAGGCTGCAACATGGATGAACTGGTTGCCAAAACTTGGCACAAAATTCAGCAAGAAGCGGAGTGCATGGCGGCCCAGGAGCCGATGCTGGCCAGCTTCTTCCACTCCACCATTCTCAATCACAAGAATCTGCGTTCGGCGCTGAGCTTCCAGCTGGCCAACAAACTCGACAGCGCCACCATGCCCGCCATCGCCCTGCGCGAGGTGATCGAGCTGGCCCTGCGCAGCGAGCCCGAGCTGCTGACGGTAGTGGCGGCCGACATCTGCGCCGTGCAGGAGCGCGATCCTGCGGTCGACCTCTTCTCCACCCCGCTGCTCTACCTCAAGGGGTTCCATGCCCTGCAGGGGTATCGGGTCGCCAACTGGCTGTGGCGTCAGGGGCGCCGCTCGCTGGCTCTTTATCTGCAGAACCAGATCTCGGTGGTGTTCGGGGTGGATGTGCACCCGGCCGCCCGCATCGGCAAGGGCATCATGTTTGACCATGCCACCGGCATAGTGGTCGGCGAGACGGCGGTGATTGAAGATGATGTCTCCATCCTGCAGAGCGTTACCCTCGGTGGTACCGGCAAGGAGAGCGGCGATCGCCACCCCAAGATCCGCGAAGGGGTGATGATAGGGGCGGGCGCCAAGGTGCTCGGCAATATCGAAGTGGGCGTGGGTGCCAAAATCGGCGCCGGCAGCGTGGTGATCAACCCGGTGCCACCTCATACCACGGTTGCTGGCGTACCCGCCAAGATCGTCGGCCGTCCGGAGTGCGACAAGCCTTCACTGGATATGGATCAGTGTCTCTGATCTCCTGACCGGAGGCGTCGATGGCCAAACGCTGGTCGGGTTATCTGATTTTGGGGATGTGGCTGCTCAACCTGCTTCATCTCTATCTGGGTCTCTCCCCCTGGCCCGCGGCCATTGCAGCCTGGGGGGCGTCACTGCTCACCTGGCCCTGGCTGGTAGGGGCCGCCAGGCGGCAGGCGCTGGCCCTGTATAGTGCCGCCCTGCTGCTGTTGATCTTCTCCTGGTGGCAGGGCGCGACCCTCATTGCCGGTGACTGGCTGCTGCCCAATATCAATATGCTCACCATGTTTGCCGCGGTGAGCACCCTCAACCTTGCCACTTCCGGCTTGCTGACCGGCACCACCTCCTGGACCGGGCGCAAGGGGCTGTGGAGCACCATGGCCAGCCTCAATCTGCTGGGGGCGGTCATCAATCTCTCGGTGCTCTTTATCATCGGCGATCGGCTGGAGCGTAATGGCACCCTGGAGCGGCGTCAGGTGATGGTGCTGAGCCGGATCTTCTGTGCCGCCGCCTTCTGGTCACCCTTCTTTGTCGCCATGGCGGTGGCGCTCACCTATGCGCCGGGCTTGCAGCTCTCCCATATTCTGCCGTTCGGGATCCTCGCCGCCTTGCTGGCGATGGGGCTGACTGCCTGGCAGGTGGAGAGGATCGGAGTGGCCGACTTTGCCGGTTATCCGCTGCGGTTGCAGACACTGGGGTTGCCAGTCACGCTGGCGTTGCTGGTACTGCTCATCAAGCAGATCTGGCCCCAGCTCGGCATTCTGGCGGTGATCGCACTGGTGGCCCCGCTGCTGGCGCTGCTCTTTATGCCGAGGACAGGGCGCAAGGCGGCCCTCAAGCGGCAGGTGGTGGAGCGTTTCCCCGCCATCGGCGGTCAGCTGGTGCTGTTTCTGGGGGCCGGTTTGTTGGCGGCAGGCATCAACAGTGCGCTGTCGGTCATCGATTTCGGTGCCGGTCACGGCCTGCCGCTGTTCAATCACTTTGGCTGGCTGGAGGCATCCCTCACTCTGCTGCTGATCCTGCTGGTGGCCATCGTCGGGGTGCATCCGCTCATCAGTATCTCCGGGCTGGCGCCACTGCTCTGGCCGCTGGCGCCGGATCCCAGCCTGCTCGGTATGTGTTTCCTGCTGGGATGGGGGCTTGCCACCGGCACCAGTCCGCTCTCCGGATCCAATCTGGCGCTGGCCTCCCGTTACAACCTCAGTGCCGGGCTGATCCTGCGCTGGAACCTGCTTTACGGCCTGCTGATGTATGTGGTCGCCTGTCTGTTGCTGGGGGCTTATATCGCCTTGCATGGATAGCGACCGTGCCATCAGGATGGCATCAATGATGCGTTGGTAGCGGCGCTTTTTAGGTACGGTTTAGAGTGTTGTCGCGGCTCTGGCGCAGGATGCGAGAAAAATAGACGCATATTTAGACAATACATCTATGGAAGGCGCATTTTACAGCGCACTGGCTTGTTTGTGCCGATAGGCTCGGGGTATGCTGGCTCCACGCGCTTGAATCGCCCTCTGTGGGGCATCGCAATTGAACAAACAGGTATGCATATGTCACTAGAAGTCCTTGAGCAACTCGAATCCAAAGTACAATCCGCTGTCGACAACATCTCCCTGCTGAAGATGGAGCTGGACGAGCTGAAAGAACAGAACAGCAAGCTGCAAGACGAGAACCATCAGCTGCGTAACGAGCACGCTGCATGGCAGGAGCGTCTGCGTGCCCTGCTGGGTAAAATGGATCAGATGGGCGAAACCATCTAATTCATCGCCTTCAGGCAGAATTGAAAACGGGCCGCTCTATGAGCGGCCCGTCTATTTTTGTTTTGGCGGGATGGGAATTACAGCGCCAGCAGTTGTTTGACTGTCTTCTCGATGCCGTCCGCGGCTTCGACTATGTTGTTGGCCAGCATGTAGGCGGGGGTGGAGATCACCTTGCGCTCCTGATCCACCACAAACTCGTTGACCGGGCAGTTGAGATGGCTGCCACCCATCTCCTCGATGGCGTTGGCGGTACCCTCGTCATGGCCGATGGTCGCCAGCGTTCCAGCACCATATATCAGCGGGATCATGGCGGGCGCGATGCAGATATAGGCGGCCGGTTTATTGGCTTTGGCAAAGCTCTGGCACGCTTTCAGCACATCGGGCTGGATCTGGCATTCGGCGCCCCTGATTGCGAAGTCGCACAGGTTTTTGGCAGCGCCAAAGCCACCGGGCACCAGCAGGGCGTCATAATCTACCGCATCCAGCTCGGCCACATCCTTGATCTGGCCACGGCAGATGCGGGCCGCTTCGACCAACACGTTGCGGCTCTCTCCCTTGCTCACTTCACCGGTCAGGTGGTTGATGACATGGAGCTGCGCCACGTTCGGGGCGAAGCACTGGACGGCGGCTCCCTGACGGGCCAGCGCCAGCAGGCTGATGACGGCCTCATGGATTTCGGCTCCGTCAAAGACACCGCAGCCACTCAAAATCACGGCCACTTTTTTCATGGCAAACTCCTCGTTGTTGAAAATGTGAGCCAAGATGGATTGTTGTACTTTTGTATGGTTATCGCTCGCCATCTGCTGGTCAAGTCATCTTGCTGTGCTAGGATTGTTTCGTTTTGGATCCTGCCGTACCTACTCCCTTAAATCTTTTTCCACATTGATCGAGATCATTCTAACTGTCTTGCGATCGGTTTTTGCGATCTCAATATATTGTTTTTAATGGTTTTTTATATTCTTATGCACAGCTTTGTCACTGTGCACTCTGATGCACTCCATTTTTGAACACAGAGTTATCCACAGGCTGAGTCCATTTATCAGGCGTTGTGTACTGTTGCTACGCCCCTTGGTGTGAGGGGGGGCCTGTGGCATCCTAGCGGCTGTTTATCTCTGGCAGGACGATTTCATGGCCCCTAGCAACCCCCTTATTCTGGTCGACGGCTCCTCTTATCTTTACCGCGCCTTCTTCGCCTCCCAGCAGGCCGATCTGCGCACATCGACCGGTTTGCCAAGCGGCGCCGTCCGTGTCATGGCCAACATGATGCGCAGCCTGCGCAAGCAATATCCTGACTGTCATGTGGCCGTGGTGTTTGATGCCAAGGGCAAGACCTTCCGCGATGACATCTATCCCGAGTACAAGGCGACCCGTGCCAGCATGCCGGACGATCTGCGCAGCCAGGTCGCGCCTATCCACCAGATGATCAAGGCGATGGGCTTCCCCTTCCTGATGGTGGAGGGGGTGGAGGCTGACGACGTGATCGGCACCCTGGCCCGCCAGGCGACCGAGAAGCAGCTGCCGGTACTGATCAGCACAGGTGACAAGGATATGGCACAGCTGGTCTCCGACCATGTCACCCTGATCGACACCATGAAAGATGTGAAGACCGATAGGGAAGGGGTGATCGAGAAGTTTGGCGTACCGCCCGAGCTCATCATCGACTATCTGGCTCTGATGGGGGACAAGGTCGACAACATTCCCGGCATGACCGGCGTCGGTGAAAAGACTGCACTGGCCCTGTTGCAGGGGATTGGCAGCATCGACGAGATTGCCGCCAACCTCGACAAGGTAGCTGCGCTCGGCTTCCGTGGCTCCAAGGCGTTCGCCGACAAGTTTCGCGAGCAGGAGGAGCAGGTTCGCCTCTCCTATCGACTGGCGACCATCAAGACCGATGTCGAGCTGGAACAGAGTCTGGAAGAGCTGTTGCTCAAGCCGGTCGACAAGGAGTCCCTGCTGGCGGTCTATCGCGAATACGAGCTGCGCAACCTGATCAAGGAGCTGGAATCCGGTGGTGAAGAGGGCAGCGAGAGCGCCGGACAAGACGAGGCTGGCGATGAGAGCGCCGCTCCGGTTGCCGCCATCGAAACCGACTACCGCTGCATTCTGGACGAAGCCGAGTTTGACGGCTGGCTGGAACAGCTGAAAGCGGCACCGTTGTTTGCCTTTGATACCGAAACCACCAGTCTCGACTATATGGAGGCGCGGATCGTCGGCGTCTCCTTCGCGGTTGAGCCGGGCAAGGCTGCTTATGTGCCGTTTGGCCATGACTATCTGGGGGCACCGTTACAGCTGAGCGAGGCTGTGGTGTTGGGCAAGCTCAAACCGCTGCTGGAAGATCCGACCCGTCTCAAGGTGGGGCAGAATCTCAAGTACGATCGCAACGTGCTGCTCAACCACGACATCGACCTGCAGGGCATTGCCTACGACACCATGCTCGAATCCTATGTGCTCAACTCCACCGCCAGTCGTCACGATATGGATTCGCTGGCCAAGCGTTACCTCGGGGTCGAGACCACCTCGTTTGAAGATATCGCCGGCAAGGGAGTGAAACAGCTCACCTTTAACCAGATCGAGCTGGAGCAGGCCGCTCCCTATGCGGCGGAAGATGCCGATATCACCCTGCGTCTACACCAGACCCTGTGGGGTCAGCTGGAGGCCGTGCCGGGTCTCGCCAAGGTATTCAGCGAGATCGAGCTGCCGCTGTTACCTGTACTGGCGCGGATGGAGTTGCTCGGTACCACCATCGATCCCAAGCTGCTGCACCAGCAGAGCCAGGAGATCGAAGTGCGTCTGGCGGAGCTGGAGAAGCAGGCCCACGAGCTGGCCGAACAGGAGTTCAACCTCTCCTCACCCAAGCAGCTTGGGGAGATCCTCTTCACCAAGCTGGGGCTGCCGATCATCAAAAAGACCCCCAAGGGGGCGCCATCCACTGCGGAAGAGGTGCTGGCCGAGCTGGCGGAGACCTATGAGCTGCCGCGCCTCCTGATGGAGCACCGTGGGTTGGCCAAACTGAAGTCCACCTACACCGACAAGCTGCCGCTGATGATCAAGCCGCAGACCGGACGGGTACACACCTCCTATCATCAGGCGGTGGCGGCGACCGGTCGGCTCTCCTCCACCGATCCCAACCTGCAGAACATCCCGGTACGCAACGAACAGGGGCGCCGCATCCGGCAGGCCTTCATCCCGTGCGCCGGTTATAAGCTGGTGGCGGCGGACTACTCCCAGATCGAGCTGCGTATCATGGCGCACCTCTCCGGTGACAAGGGGCTGCTGACCGCCTTTGCCGAGGGCAAGGATATCCACAAGGCGACTGCCGCCGAGGTGTTTGGTGTAGCGCTTGATGCGGTGACCAGTGACATGCGCCGCAGTGCCAAGGCGATCAACTTCGGTCTCATCTACGGCATGAGTGCCTTTGGTCTGGCCAAGCAGTTGGGTATCGGCCGTGCCGAGGCGCAGAAGTACATGGATCTCTACTTCGAGCGCTATCCGGGCGTACTGGAGTATATGGAGCGCACCCGTCAGCAGGCGGAGGCCCAGGGTTATGTCGAAACCCTGTTTGGCCGTCGTTTATATCTACCGGATATCAAGTCCCGCAACGCCGGTCTGCGCAAGGCTGCCGAACGGGCAGCCATCAACGCGCCCATGCAGGGTACGGCTGCCGATATCATCAAGCGCGCCATGATCAACGTGGACAGCTGGATCCGCGGGATAGAAGATGAGTCGATCCGCATGCTGATGCAGGTACACGATGAACTGGTGTTCGAGATCCGCGAAGAGAAGCTGGAGGAGTACATCGCCATCATCAAGGAGAAGATGTCAGCCGCAGCCGAACTGGATGTGCCGCTGGTGGTGGAAGCGGGCACCGGCGACAACTGGGATCAGGCCCACTGATTTCCAGCCAGCCTTTCTGAGCTGCTATATAGCTATATAAGAAGCGAAGCCCGGCATCATGCCGGGCTTCTTGTTTATGGTGGCGGGGTGTCAGGCTTCTTGCAGATACTCGTCCTTGAGCAGCACATAATTGTCGGCCGAGGTTTTGAGGAAGGCGATCTCGGCAGGTTTAAGTGGGCGAGCCTGTTTGACGGGATTACCTATATATAGAAAGCCTGACTCGAGTCGCTTGCCCGGCGGCACCAGACTGCCAGCTCCGATCATCACATCATCTTCAACCACGACGCCATCAAGCAGAATGGCTCCCATACCGACCAATACCCGGTTGCCGATGGTACAGCCGTGCAGCATCGCCTTATGGCCGACCGTGACATCTTCACCGATCAGCAGTGGATAGCCGGTCGGATTGCTGGCGCTCTTGCGGGTCAGGTGCAGCACAGTGCCGTCCTGAATGTTGCTGCGGGCACCGATACAGATATGATTCACATCCCCCCGTGCCGCCACCATGGGCCAGATACTGGTATCGTCACCCAGCTCGATATCGCCCACCAGGGTGGCGCAGGGGTCTACATATACCCGTTTGCCCAATTGCGGGCGTTGTCCTTTGTAGGGTCTCAGTCGCAAGTCCATCTTTGCCTCCTTGTTTTCGGCCATTCTAACAACCTGGAGACTGTTTCTGTGGATAAGTTTGTATAAAAGCTGTGGTTGGAGATGAATAACTAAAAAAGTGCCCTTTTTTGCAATTTTATTGCAGGAGAGGGGTTGCCAGAACGAATTCACTCCCTATAATGCGCCTCCATCGACAGGGCAAGCGGCAACGCAGAAAGCCAAGTCGATAACCTCGAAAAGCCTTTGAAAATAAGGCTTGACTCGAGAAGGCGGTTGAGTAGAATTCCACTCCCGCAGCAACACACTGTTGCGTCGCTCTTTAACAATTTGAATCAAGCAA
>NZ_JAAKUM010000027.1:0-40652 GCF_049175135.1 Aeromonas sp. 600724
CTTGTCATTGAACACCTCAGGTCATGGTGGCGACTGTACCACCTAAAATGGTGTCCGGGATGATTAGACCACTACAGCGGGCTCCTTGCTGTCTTGCACTTGAGTGGTGTTTAAGGTGTTGGTGCTTATTTTTATTGGTCGCCCATTTTATGGGGATTCTAGTTATTTTTCTAAGGGAGGTTGTATATGCCAAGCCTTGTTTTATTAGTATTGAGGGGGAAAGCAAGGTAATATCACTGCGGATTCTTTCGGTAATATATTTGTAGAAGGTCATGATTAAGTGGTGCCGAACATCCGTTGAAGGAAGGCAAACAGGAGTATTTTTCAACGGTTTTGACTGATGCCTTCATTGTTATGGATTGGTGAGCCCCCCCCCCGCGCTGAGGGCTGTGAGTGGCGCTATGTATCCTGAATTCTTATCCCTTGTCGTGTCTCGCTTTTTTCCGTGCGAGTTTTCTCCGGTATGCCTTCCCAGCGGCCGGAAATTTTTTCGGTTTTTGAAAGCAAACAGTTCAATGTTGTATTTATTACCTTATGGATTATTACAACTGGCAGCGTCTACATGAACACAATGAGGTATGTTGCCAAAATAAGCAGAGACTCGGCCTAACAAAATGCACGGATTTATTTGAATACTATAAAGTTAGCTAAAAAGGGGATAGACCATTGGAAAACTACCCAACATATGAACAACGCCCAAGCGCTATACAAGTAGCTCACTGGCTCTATGAACAGCAACGACCGGTCAGCGCTAGAGAGGCCGCCGAGGTTTTAGGCGGTTCAACTTGGTCTATGTGGCAAACCTTCTCAAAAATACGCCTCTTGTCCGACATCCTGGTCATTGATGAACAGAAGGTGCGAAGCAAAGGGGGAATGCAGTCGCTGATGCGGATCGTTTACATTTATCCCTACACGCTTGATGATAATCAGCAACCCCATCGTCAGAGTAACAGTACAGATAGCACCTCACCACTCACATGGCGCGACCTGCTATGTCGTTTGTGGGACCAACTGGCACAGATGAAGTCAGTTCGCTGTGACGATTAATCCATATCATCAGAAGGAGGTGTACTCATGGCTCTATGCGATCGAAAGGATCGTTTATTTTGAACATGTCGGTGGCGTGATTTTCAAAATCAACCATCAAGCCACAACGGCTCCAGCCCCGAGTGTAGCAACCACCTAGGGCTGGGGGAGTCATGACTTGCTGGCTGATTTGGGAAACAAAGATGGTCGCCCCGGTTTGCCAAGCCCTCAATCGATGAAAATGAGTCAGGTGGAGATTGCAGCCTTAGATCCGGATTTTGATCGAGGCTACTGCCTCTATCCCTGATGAAATTCGCTGGCTGGCTCCGCTATCAACGCCACGTACTTGGAAGTACTTTGTTTCCCTCGGTTTTTAACAGCCAAGGTCTGACCTGTCTCGCCATCACTTCATGATTACCTGTGCAATCGGTGCTTCCTTACCAATTTTTTGGTCATAGGGATTGTCAATCAGCCCTTACATTGCCAAACCTGTTTGTCATGCGGCCATGCCATAGTGGGCATCATATTTTCTGTCGTGTGCCAGCAATGCCCGGATGATTCTAGCCGTCTTGTTGGCTTGCGTTACCGCGCCGCCACGTTAGTGTTGCGCTGAGCCATCACCCCGGCCAGCCAGCTTCCAGAGAACGAGACACCTTGCGTTCTGCTATTCGTAGCTCCGCCCGAGCGTCATGAATTAACAAGGTGTGCAGATAGCTGTCGCTACGCTTGCTGAGCTCAAGCAAGTTCTGCTTACCCACCACTGGAGTGTGGCCGTAGCACTAACCCCAGCCACGCGGCGAATTGCCGGCCATTCTTGAAGTTTTTCGCATTGCCGATGGAAGCAACCAGCGCACTTGCGGTGATAGGGCCGATAGTTGGCAACTGGGCTAAGGTTTGGCTGGCGGCACAGTCCTTATGATCGCGTACTCCAGTTCGTTTACCTGCATGTCGAGCATCTCGAGGTGCTCGTGAAGTCGCATTAACAAATGGCGAAACGTTCCTGGCAAGCCGTTTTCACTGTCCTGCAGCAGCTCTGGACGTGTTTGCCTATATGGGGGATGCCTTGCGGAAGGATGAACCCATATTCTGCTAACTGGCCCCGGATCTGGTTGGCTTTGGCAGTCCTGGCCTTGATGAAGCCTTGTCGGGCACGATGCAAGGCCAGAATGGCCAATTGTTCGCTGCTCTTTATCGGCACGACCGCATGGTGGGCCGGGTTACAAGCTTCGGCATCCGCAGTATCGTTCTTGTTGGTCTTTACATAGGGCTTAACGAACTGAGGCGCCATCAGCTTGACGGTATGCCTCAGCCCTTGCAAATTATTGGTCCAGTAATGGGCCGCATGCCTCCATGCCGATCAAGCAGGGTGGAATATTGGCAAAAAGGAGGCTATTTGTGAACTCTTGGGTTATTTGTTGAACAACCGCTTACCGTGCTCGTCACCCTCCATGAATCAAGAATACCTCTTTTGCCAAATCTATGACGACAAATAGATATATTAAAAACCAAAAATTTCATTTTTTTGGGTGGGAAATATAAAATAATTAATGTAGGTGTCTATAGGCTACCTCTAGATGGGGGGTGGGGTATCTGCTTATATTGACTTTGATCTTTATTTTGTAGCCAAAGCAAACAGATGTCACGTCAAATATATTTGTTTTGTTGTAAATAAAGCCAAAAAACACGCTTGGCGAAATCACTCCCCTATAGTAGACCTTATTGCTTTCTCGAACAATCTCTATATTACCCTTTATTATTCCTCCGATAGATAACCAAAGATTCAATGACTCACCGTATAAAAACAAACAATTTGGTTCTTTGAAAACATAAAAAGTGGAATCGGCCACTGCTGAAATCTCATCTTTTCTTTTGTGGCTGAGATTCTCGCTGCATATAATTCTGGTCATGTGCTATTTGTCCATTTTCGTTGCCAAGGCAGTTGTTCATATGCGTATCTATATTGCCAAATATGCACGGCTATTACACTGGGTGGGTAGTGAATAGTTTTGAATTTTTATTAGCCAATAGAGGCTGTTTTTTTCATTGTTATTCACGGTTGTTATGGAGCGTGTTCTGTACTTTTTAAGTACTCTGTTGTTGGTTTGTTGAGGAGGGTAGCACATGAATAGTCCAAACATGAATAGTCCAATTATCAGTGTTGTAATTCCGACGTACAACAGGTCGAAGCTTCTAGGATATACACTTGACTCATTGGTTAAGCAGACTTTATCTAAAGCTTGTTATGAAGTTATCGTTGTTGACGATGGCGGAGTTGATTGCAGTAAAGATACTGTGCTGGAGTACGAATCAAAAATTAACATTCAATATGCTTGGCAAAAAGATAAAGGATTTAGAGCTGGAAAAGCTAGAAATGTTGGTACAATGATGGCTGATGGAAAATACATTTTGTATTTAGATTCTGGAGTCTTATTGTCGTCAGATGTACTACAGGTACACTGTGATATTCATATGAGGTCAATCCATCCGGCGGTGATTGTAGGGTATGTTTTAGGATTTGATGCTGAAATAGATAATCAAAAGTTAATGCTTGAACGGCTTGATCCTTACGATGTGGATAGTTCAATATTAAAGCTTAAAGAGATGGGAGCGCATGATATTCGCCAAGCACAGTATGATGAACTAGGTTTTAACATCCATTGCTGGCCTGCACCCTTTGATATATTTTGGACCTGTCATGTCTCAGCTGAGCGTGATGAATTGATTAAAGCTGGGTTGTTTGATGAAACCTTTAATACTTGGGGTGGAGAAGATGTTGATTTAGGCGTGCGTCTACACAGAAATAACAATTTCTTTATTTTGCAGCGAAATGCAAATTCGATCCATTGGCCTCACTCCAAAAGAATTGAAGACCATTCGAGTAAAGCCGAGATGGCAGCAAAGAAAATTCACATGAAATATTCATATTGGACAACCAGCTTTTATGGTGTAGATGTTGGCGGTCAAAAACACCCTTTAAACAAAACAATACACTTAATTAATAGCGAACTAACTAAGTGAGGTGGTTTTTTAAATGAGTACATTATATCAGAATTATTATGTGTTACCCCCAGAAAAATCTGGCTTGTTTTCTTCTAATATAAGAGATGCACTTGTCAAGTTTGGCGTAGGTGTTGGTATAGGTACTGCATTTCATGCAATGCCTAGAGTGGCATTTACACGTGTTGTAGATGAGCAAATGCTGTTAAAAAAAATGGTGAATGAAAAAATTTCTATTGATAATTTTAGCGGGTGTATTTCTATTGGTGATAATTGCTATGTTGAGTCCAGCCAATTGCCTGCTTTTCATTCTCATCCTAGTAAGTTCACATCCGTTCAAATACATGATGATACGCCAGGAAAAATAAGGGTTGGTAATAATGTTATTATGCAAGGGGTGGCTATTGTTGCTTACCAGTTAGTTGAAATAGGTGATAGGGTTACTTTTGGTCCCATGGTTACAGTTATGGATTCTAGCGGTCATTCGTTGTCGGGGCGTAATAAGCATGGTGAGGCAATGCGAATAAAGTCATCACCTGTTTATATTGGCAGTGACTCATGGATCGGTTATGGAGCAACAATATTAAGGGGAGTCACGATTGGGGAAGGGGCCGTTATAGGTGCTCAGGCTGTAGTCTACTCAGATGTGCCGCCACATACAGTCGCAATAGGAAATCCGGCTAGAGTTATTAAACATATCAGTCAATTATAATTGGCTGATATCTGCATATAGACCTTGTTATCGCCTGACACCGGCCTCAAACCGGTGTCTTGTTTACGCGTTTACGCTACTTTAGAACGAACTTCTTTCGGTATCAATTTCAGACCCCTCTTGAACATCCTGTATGGAGTCTGTCTTTCCATAATTCAGTCCTGACATTGCTGTTGTTACCCTATTTTAGGGAATTATCAATATTTGTCGACATCTGCTTTACGAACTCATGCCTGAACACTTTCCCATTGATAAGGGAATATTCATCTAGAAAGGTGTAATCAGACTTTTGACAAAACCACTACTATGTGCAGTCTTTGGTTATCCGTTATTATCCCCCTCTAAGTTCGAAGGAGACAGGGGGCGCACGCAAAATTCGCGTCGTTGCCTGAGGATTGTATAGAAATCTTTGACTCTAAGCTTCGAAAAATGGCTGTACGTTTCATTGAGCACTATAGTGTGTCGATCTCTCCATAAGTATGACGGCCGTAACCACAATTCTCCATTTCTATCTGACGATCGCGAAATTCGGTGCTGAAGTGATAAATTCGACGAGTTTGCTCATCATTGAGCTCAATGCTCTGCTCAAATAATTAACCCTTTCTCAAGGTCACACCTTATAATATGGTGCCTATGACAGCATGGCTCGTTTGTCATCATCATTAGCAAACTATCCCCATAGTCTGCATGTCAAAAAACTCCGAGTATAGCGGTCACATTGGTCACGGTATGTTGTTTTATTTTTGGAAAAATACTGGCGTAAACCATTTAATCAGATATGCACTATTAGACTTGCATCCACATTTCATTCAAAAAAACCTCCTACACAAATACATGGCACGGGATAAATGATACGTATATGTGTGTAGGAGGGACAGCTTCAAAATATTATGATGATAGTGGGCTCTAGAAACTCACCGAAATATAATAACCTTATTAATCGCGTTTTTGTTGTGAATGATTGTGAGTTATTATGAATGATTGTGAAAGGTGTGGGGTGAATACTGTAGTGGCATAGTGAATTTGGCCACCCGATTAGAGGTGATATTCTCACCTCATGCATTGACAGGTGGCATGATGACGCAATCAAAACGACGTACTTTTACTCCTCAGTTCAAATTAGAGTGCGCGCAGCTCGTCCTAGACTAGGGATGCGCCATTCGCGCTGCCTGCGAAGGAAGCGATGGGCGTTAGCAAATCAGCCATGGAACTATGGGGGCTTCAATTACTGTATGGAGATGGTATTCACCTGACAGTTGCCCACAAAAGGGAGTGGTTACGCGGTCTCAAGCGGCATCGTTTCCCAAATCGATGCAGCTTGAATGGAACTAACTGAGGGGTCGGTGATCTGATCACCACCATCCCCTTCAAGTCTGCATCATGGGCACGTCGCTTCACCCCATCACCAACTGGCCTCAATACAATAAGTCTTTGATTAACCGTGGTTCACTCACCTTCTGGATTGATGCCGAGGCCATGAGCAACTGGTTTCACCACGACCATCATGGGCGGCGGGGCCGCAGCCAGCTTTACACTGACCAGACCATCGCAACCTTCCTGATGCTCAAGGGGATTTTCAACCTCACTCTGCGAGCAACACAGGGACTACTCGGCTCCCTGTTCGAGTTGATGAATGTACCGCTGTGTGCGCCGGACTATAGCTGTGTCAGCAAGCGAGCACGCACGGTGAAAGTGGCTTATAGATAGCCCCCAAAGGAACGTATTACCGACCTGGTTATCGACTCAGCCGGGCTGAAGGTGTTTGGGGAAGGCTAGTGGAAGGTAAGGAAACACGGTGCCGAGAAACGGCGAATCTAGCGCAAGTTGCATCTGGCGGTAGACCCGGTAACCCACGATATCGTGGCAGCAGAAGTGTCGTTGGAAAATGTCCATGATGCCGGGGTGTTGCCGACCTTGCTCAACCCTCTGCGGCGTAAGCTTGGGCATGTTTATGCGGATGGCGCGTATGACAGCAAAGCCAGCCATCAGCTTATCCCGTGCAAAGGGGCGACAGCCTGTATCCCGCCTCGCAAGAACGCTGGACTCTGGAAAAAGGGGCACCCAAGAAATGAGGCCGTGCTGGTGATGCGCAAAGAAGGGCTGGCGCACTGGAAGAAGATATCGGGGTATCACCATCGCTCACAGGCCGAGACGGCGATGTATCGGTTCAAGCAGTTGCAGGCGGGAAAAATCAGTCTGCGTAACTACAACGGCCAAGCGGGAGAAGTCATGGCGTATGTAAGCGCCATAAACAAGCTGAATACCTTGGGCCTGCCTGTCAGAAAGTCCCGAGTGTAGCGGTAACCAGGGGCTGGGGCAGTTGTGGCTTGATAGTTGATTTGGGAAACATGGTGTCCGGGATGATTAGACCACTACAATGTGGTGCTCCCCAAAGTTGAACGTTGTCAGCCTAAGTATGAAACTGACCGCGCTGGGAGGGGGCGTCCATCACATCACTACAGTTCCTGAACATGGCTACAAAAAAGTGGTTGATGCAAGGGAAAGTATCAGTGAGTATTTGATGGGCTATTACAGCAACATTCGTCCCCATCACTACAACGGTTGTTTGGTGTCAAATGAGTTCGATTGGCGGTGTTGGGCTGCTTATAAAACCGTGGCCAGTTTTATTTGACCACTGTTGGGGGGTAAACCATATTCAGAACGGGACAAGTAGAAATAAAAAAGCCAGCTGATGCTGGCTTTTTTATTTCTTAAAATGGCGTCCCGTGCAGGATTCGAACCTGCGACCATCCGCTTAGCTTACCACTACAGCTTTCACTGCCACTAAAGTGCGTTTGTGGTCTGGACTATATCTTCACCCACAGCATTATCTGTTTGGGTGGAGGGCGCTAATGATGTATTCCGCAATGAGATCGCATTGCACCATCTAGTCTCTGCACCTTCTCTACACGCTTGTAGAGCTTGGCTCAAGATTACCACCGCCATTACGCGCTGAGGCTTCCTTGAATTCACCCTCTCCACTGTATAGGTTTCCCTGTACAGGCTCCTAATAACTTAAAGGCGGATGCTCTATCCGGCTGAGCTAACGGGACAAATTTTACAAATCAACAACATACCAAGAGCTATGTAAAATGGTAACTCTTTTTAGTAAGGAGTAACAGCAAGACTTTGCTAGGTAATCTTACCATCTCTCCAGCCCTTGCCAGATCTAGTCACCTCAAAAAGTGGTAACACTTTGGGGGCTAGTTATACTCTATCCAACTGAGCTAAGGGCGCTTTGTATCAACTCGTCTTGATGACGAGTTGATGAACATGGTCGGTGATAAAGGATTCGAACCTTTGACCCTCTGGTCCCAAACCAGATGCGCTACCGGGCTGCGCTAATCACCGAAAATCCCTGACCAGCATATCGACAAGAGTCGTGCTGGGCAACGGGCGGGCATCATAGCCAAGCGTAAGGGCCAGCGTCAACGACTTTTTCCCCCAGTAAATTCAAGTGCCTACTTATTGCCCGCTACAGGTATGGCGTGCGTCTGCCGCTAACATCCCGGCTAAAAAAATGCGACAATGCGCGGCAGTTGAACACATGGTGAGTGGAGAACGATGTCTGCCAAAATCATAGATGGAAAACAGGTTGCGCAAACGATTCGCAGCCAGGTCGCGGCGCAAGTCCAACAGCGGTTGGCGGCAGGGAAACGGGCTCCAGGGCTGGCAGTCATTCTGGTGGGGGCGGATCCCGCCTCTCAGGTCTATGTCGGCAGCAAGCGTCGGGCATGTGAGGAGGTGGGGTTTCTCTCCCGCTCCTATGATCTGAGTGCAACCGCCAGTCAGGAAGAGTTGCTGGCGCTGATCGACCAGTTGAATGCGGATAGCCACGTAGATGGCATTCTGGTTCAGCTGCCGTTGCCGGATCACTTTGATACCACTCAGGTGCTGGAGCGGATCCAGCCTGACAAGGATGTAGATGGATTTCACCCGTATAACGTCGGCCGTCTGGCCCAACGTATTCCGGCGCTGCGCCCCTGCACTCCGAAAGGGATCATGACGCTGATTGAAACCACCGGTGTCAAAACCCATGGTTTGCACGCCGTTGTGGTCGGTGCTTCCAACATCGTCGGGCGTCCCATGACCCTCGAATTGTTGCTGGCGGGCTGCACAACCACGACCTGTCACCGTTTTACGCGGGATCTGGAAGAGCAGGTACGCCGTGCCGATCTGCTGGTTGTTGCGGTCGGCAAGCCCAACTTCATACCTGGCGAGTGGATCAAACCGGGGGCATTGGTGATCGATGTGGGCATCAACCGCCTGGCTGATGGCTCGCTGGTCGGGGATGTAGAGTTTGAGACGGCGCGCAGCCATGCCTCCTTCATTACCCCGGTACCCGGTGGCGTGGGCCCGATGACGGTCGCCAGCCTGATGGAAAATACCCTGATCGCCTGCAGTGAATATCACGACTGATCATGGTTGGTGATAACCCTGTGATCCCGTGAGGAGGCAGGGTTGGCCAGAAATCTGACAATAAAAAACCGGTTGCTCAGAGAGGAACCGGTTTTTTATTTATCCAAAGAGTGTTATTTACATATTTTGTGCTTCGTTTGGCACAATCACAGAAGCGTGATTTCCTTTCGGCCCCTGTTGCAGTTCAAAATTGACAGCCTGACCCGCTTTCAGGGTCTTGTAGCCCTCCATTTGAATCGTGGAGTAGTGAGCGAAGATATCCTCACCGCCCCCTTCCGGACAGATAAACCCAAATCCTTTTGCGTTGTTAAACCACTTAACTGTGCCGGTTGCCATACTTCTACATCCTTTTATTGATTACCCAGAAGTCGTTGAGTAACCTGCGCCAGCCCTTTATAACTAGGGACATGGGCCCATAGCAGACGGGCACAGATTAGCAAGTAACCAATCTAGTCTAACTTTTGAGCGAGTCAAGAAGTTGTTAACAGCTGATGTGATCTGGTTAACAAGTCTATTGACAACCTTGTGTTAGACGGTAGTAATCTAGAGGTACCAAAGCGCGATTATGAGCAAGCAGAAAGAACTCTTTGCTAATGAAGAGATTGCAGAAGCAGAGAAAACAAAGCTGCAGCCGCCACCCATGTATAAGGTTGTGTTGAACAACGATGACTACACGCCCATGGAGTTTGTGGTGGAGGTGCTGCAAAAGTTCTTTGGTATGGATTTGGACAAGGCGACTCAGGTCATGCTGAGTGTGCATTATAGTGGTAAGGGTGTCTGCGGCATGTTTACCGCAGAGATCGCCGAAACCAAGGTTGTCCAAGTCAACACCTATGCACGTAACAACGAACATCCACTGCTCTGTACTATGGAAAAGGCTTGAATCTGATGACTTGATGGCGAGTGTGACACCACATTGTAGCTGTACTAGGGGAGGTGCCTATGTTGAATAAAGATCTAGAAAAGACGCTGAACGAGGCTTTCAAACTGGCCCGTGACGAGCGCCACGAATTCATGACCGTCGAGCACCTGTTGTTAGCCCTTCTGGATAACAGTTCAGCCCATGAGGCGCTGAGCTCTTGTGGTGCCGATGTTGAGCAGATGCGCAAGGAGATCCGCGCATTCATCACCCAAACTACTCCGCTCATACCGCGCGACGATGAAGATCGGGAAACCCAGCCGACTTTGGGCTTCCAGCGCGTGTTGCAGCGTGCAGTCTTCCATGTGCAATCCTCCGGCAATACCGAAGTCAGTGGTGCCAACGTGCTGGTCGCTATCTTCAGTGAACAGGAGTCACAAGCTGCCTATTTCCTGAAAAAAGCCGAGATCAGCCGTCTCGACGTCGTCAATTTCCTCTCCCACGGGGTGCGCAAGGATAACAAGCCGGATCTCGGCAGCAATAACAATCCCGAGTCTGATGATGATGTTTCGGCCGCCCAGATCGAAAGCTTTGCCACCAACCTGAACCAGCTGGTGCTGGAAGGGCGCATCGATCCGCTGATTGGTCGTGATCAGGAGCTCAACCGTACCATTCAGGTGCTCTGCCGCCGTCGCAAGAACAACCCGCTGCTGGTGGGTGAAGCGGGCGTGGGTAAAACCGCCATTGCCGAAGGGTTGGCCTATCGCATCGTCAAGGGGGATGTCCCCGAGGTGATTGCGGGCAGTACCATCTATTCGCTGGATATGGGTTCTCTTCTGGCGGGCACCAAATACCGTGGTGATTTCGAGAAGCGCCTCAAGGTATTGCTCAAGCAGATTGAGCGTCAGGAAGGGGCCATCCTCTTTATCGACGAGATCCACACCATCATCGGTG
Organism: Aeromonas sp. 600724; assembly: GCF_049175135.1. Lineage (NCBI taxonomy): Bacteria > Pseudomonadati > Pseudomonadota > Gammaproteobacteria > Aeromonadales > Aeromonadaceae > Aeromonas > Aeromonas sp. 600724. The sequence goes on from NZ_JAAKUM010000027.1 coordinate 10,968, forward strand.
CCGGTGCGGCATCCGGTGGTCAGCTGGATGCAGCCAACCTGATCAAGCCGCTGCTCTCCAATGGTTTGCTCCGCTGTGTGGGATCCACCACTTATCAGGAGTATGCCCAGATCTTCGAGAAAGACCGTGCGCTGGCCCGTCGCTTCCAGAAGATCGATATTGTCGAGCCGACTATCGATGACACCACTCGCATCCTGATGGGGCTCAAGAGTCGCTATGAAGCCCACCACGGCGTGCGCTATACCGCCAAGGCGATCCGTGCAGCTGCCGAGCTTTCTGCCAAGTACATCAATGATCGTCACTTGCCCGACAAGGCGATCGATGTGATCGATGAGGCGGGTGCCGGTCAACGGTTGCTGCCGGCGAGCAAGCGCAAGAAAGTGATCAATGTGCAGGAAATTGAGTCCATTGTGGCCAAGATCGCCCGCATTCCGGAAAAATCAGTCTCCTCTTCAGATAAAGAAGTACTGAAGAACTTGGAACGCAATCTGAAGATGGTGGTCTTTGGTCAGGATAAAGCCATCGAGGTGCTGACCGATGCGATTCGCCTCTCTCGTTCAGGTTTGGGTAACGAGCGTCGCCCGGTTGGTTGCTTCCTCTTTGCTGGTCCGACCGGGGTGGGTAAGACCGAGGTCACCCAGCAGCTTGGCAAGGCGCTGGGTGTCGAGATGCTGCGCTTTGATATGTCCGAGTACATGGAACGCCACACCGTATCTCGTCTGATTGGTGCGCCTCCCGGCTATGTTGGTTTTGAGCAGGGTGGTCTGCTGACTGATGCGGTGATCAAGCATCCTCATTCCGTTGTGTTGCTTGACGAAATTGAGAAAGCTCACCCGGACGTATTCAATCTGCTGTTGCAGGTGATGGACAACGGCACCCTGACCGATAACAACGGGCGCAAGGCGGATTTCCGTAACGTCATTTTGGTGATGACTACCAACGCCGGTGTGCAGGAGACCCAACGCAAATCGATTGGCTTCCAGCAACAGGATTTGAGCCACGATGCCATGGCGGTGATCAACAAGACCTTCAGTCCGGAGTTTCGTAACCGGCTTGATCACACCATCTGGTTCAACCATCTCGATATGACGGTGATCCATCAGGTGGTCGACAAGTTCATTGTCGAATTGCAGGTTCAACTGGATGCGAAGGGAGTTTCTCTCGAGGTGTCCGAGCGTGCCCGCCACTGGTTGGCAGAGAAGGGATATGACAGAGCCATGGGCGCCAGACCGATGGGGCGGGTGATCCAGGAGCACCTCAAGAAACCCCTGGCCAACGAGATCCTGTTCGGTTCACTGGTTGACGGGGGAATTGTGAAGGTTGAGTTGGTAAATGACAGCCTCAGCTTTGATTTTCAGGTCAATGTTGAAGCTGTTTCCCACTAAGCGTCAGTGATCAGAAAACGACAAAAAACCCCAACCGAAAGGTTGGGGTTTTTTGCTGAATTCCTGGCTTAGCGAGAGCGGAAAACAATACGTCCCTTGGAGAGATCGTAGGGAGTCAGTGCTACCGTTACTTTGTCTCCAGTCAGGATACGAATGTAGTTTTTGCGCATCTTGCCTGAAATATGAGCGATAACCACGTGACCATTCTCCAGTTCCACACGGAACATGGTATTGGGCAGGGTTTCGAGAATAGTGCCCTGCATCTCAATACTGTCTTCTTTAGCCATTGAATCCTCTTGATAAGCCACAACAAAAAACCGCTGGATCATGCCGGATTTAAGGCTATGTGTAAAGTTTACTCGGGCTTGGTGTCGATATTTTTCCATTCCCCCTGAATTAACAGCTCGTGAGGGAGGTAATTGCGTTTGTAATTCATCTTGCGACACGCCTCTACCAGATAGCCAAGATAGAGCCAGCTTCGCCCGGTTCTCCTGGCCAGATCGAGCTGGCAGAGGATGGCAAAGGTGCCCAGGGAGCGATCGGCATAATCCGGATCGAAGAAGGTGTACATGGCACTCAAGGAGTGGGGCAGCAGGTCTGTGGTGGCGACACCGATCAGGTGGCCATCTTTGCGCATCTCCAGGTAGAGCGGCGGCATCCAGTCACAATGGAGAAACCCGCGATACTGGCTGCGGTTGGGGGGATACATGCTGCCATCGTGATGGCGTTCGCGGATATAGCGTTCGTAGAGCAGGTAATACTCGGGCTTGTCATCGTAGCTCAGGACGATCTCGATATCCCTGTTGAGCTGGCGGATCCGCTTCTGGCCGCGGCTGGGACGAAAGCGTTCGCTGTGAATACGAAGGGACTGGCAGGCATGGCACGCCGGGCAGTGGGGGCGATAGATGTCGTTGCCACTGCGGCGAAAACCGGCAGTCAACAATCGCTCGTAACCGTTGGCGTTGAGCAGATTGTGATCCATGAGCACCAGCAACTGCTCCTGTTCATGATCCAGATAACTGCAGGGATGCTTGGGAGTCAGCCCTACTTTGAGGATCACTTCTTCAGTCATAAGCTGATCTCCCCCTCTTGCCAGCAGGAAGCCAACAGTGGTTGATGGCCAAGGCGCGCCAGCTCTGCCAGAAAACGGGCCCTTGGCCACTCCTCGATACCCAGGGTCGCCAGAAACGGGTTCTGCATCTGGCAATCGATGAGGGCGCCGTGATGGCGGGCGAAGTGGCGACAGAGTGCCACCATGGCAAGTTTGGCGCCGTTATCAATCCGGCTGAACATGGATTCACCGCAAAACAGTCGGCCGATAGAGAGGCCATACAGTCCCGCTTGCAGCTCTCCCTCCTGCCAGATCTCGATAGAGTGGGCATGACCCAGCCGGTGCAACTGCTGGTAGGCCTCGATCATGGGTTGGCTGATCCAGGTGCCATCGGCAGTGCGACGAGGGGCGGCGCAGGCGGTAATGACTTCATTAAAGGCGCGATTGACGGAAATATCGAATGGGGTACGGCGGATAATCTTCTGCAGTGTCCGTCCCACATGGAGTTGGTCTGGGCGGATCACTCCGCGGGGGTCCGGTGACCACCACAGGGTCGGCTGGTGGGGTTCATTCCACGGGAAGATCCCCTTGTGGTAAGCTGCCAGCAATCTGGCAGGGGAGAGATCTCCGCCGATCGCCAGCAAGCCGTTGGGCTCTTCCAGCGCATGGCTGGGGTCGGGAAACCAGCAAAGCTCATCATCCAGTTGGGTAAGATAGCGAGACATAAGGCAACGAGGTTCATAGATGAAGGCCATTATCCTGATAGTATCCAGCTTGCTCTGCTTTGTCACGGCGCCCGCCGGGGCGGAGGTCTACCAGCGCAATACCGCGCGGCCGGTCAATCTGGTGGTGTTTGGTCAGGTCGAAACGGTGCGCAATATTACCCAGCGCCAGATCCTGGAGTCAGAGCACTCTGGCTGGAAGACGCTGGGGGGGGCTGTGTTGGGCGGCCTGCTGGGGAACCAGTTTGGTGGCGGTCATGGCCGTGAAATCGCCACCGCCGTCGGCGCGCTCGCAGGTGCTGCGGCTGCGCAGCAATACCAGTCCGAGGGAACCGTGGTGGAAAACAAGTTGGTGGAGCTGCTGATCCGCAACGAGCAAAATGCCCTTATCAACGTGATCCAGGATTATGATCCCGCCATGGTCTTTGCCAATGGGGACAAGGTGCGCATTCTCTACTTCGATGATGGGGTGCGAGTCGACAAGACTTACTGACTTTCGATAGTCATGGTGATGGGGAGACTGTGGCAGGGAAGGAACCCGCAGACTCTCCTGTCGGAAAGTCTGTCGGGCGGTAATACACGGGACTGATGCCCTGAGGATTCAGATAGCTGTCTCTTGAGAGACTATCTTATCGCGACCGGTGTTCTTTGCCTGATAGAGCAGCCGATCCGCTACGCTCAGCGCCTCGTCCATGGATATCCGCCCGACGCTGATCACGCCGTAACTGGCGCGAACAAAGAGCGGGTTTTCCGGTGACAAGGGTTGCTGGCGCAGCTGCTGACGCAGCCCTTCAAGACGCTTGATCAACACGGGGACGGTACAGTGAGGCACCATCATGGCAAACTCCTCTCCGCCAAACCGGGCGATCATGGCATCGGGGAAGAACTGGGTCAGTAGCCGGGTCAGATGGCAGAGCAGTTGATCGCCGATGGCATGGCCCCAGTGATCGTTGACCTGCTTGAAGTGATCCACATCGAGCACACAGAGTGCAAGAGGCGTCTGTTGGCGCTGATGCTCTTCAAACCATTTTTGCCCTTCGTTGAACCAGTAGCGCCGGTTGTAGAGACCGGTCAGGTAATCACGATTGGCTGACTCCTGAATGCTGTTGAACTGCTCGAGCGCTTCCAGATTGTGGCTGACCCGACACTGCAGCTCTTCCGGCTCGAACGGCTGGTTGAGAAAGTCGTTGGCGCCTTGCTTGAGGTAGCGAGCAGAGAGACCGCGCTTGTCCGAGACCGAGATCCCGATAATCGCGAGCTGCTGCTTGCTGTAACGCTCTCTCAGCATCCGCACCAGACTGATGCCATCGATATCCGGCATATAGTAGTCGACCAGTGCCAGCCGGATGTCCGGGTGTTGCTCCAGCATCGCCATCGCTTCACGGGCATGACTGGCCTCATGCACCTGCAACAACTGCTTGCGCAACTGGGCCATGGTGCGGTGACGGGAGGTGCGTGAGTCGTCGACTACCAGCACTTCGATCGACTGGTTGAGATAGAGGCGGTGCACCAGACTGACTGCATATTGCAGCGAGTGGCGGGAATCCTTCATCACATAGTCCAACACGCCGGTTTCCAGCCAGGCGGCACGTTTATCCTCGCTGATGTCGGCAGTGAGGATCACCACCGGCAAACCTCGAGCCAGCAGCTCGTTGACCGCTTCGCCACGGGGCGCATCCGGCAAGGTTAAGTCCACCAGCGCGACCACATACTCCTCGCCCCGACAGTGACGGGCGCCTTCGAGGGTATCGAAGGCATCGATCTCGAGGCCTGTCTGCTGGGCAATGGCCTGAGTCAGCATACGGCGGATGGTCAGGCTATCTTCGACAATCAATATCTTCTGTTTCATTAGACTCCTTTAAATAAAAAAGGCATACCGACTGGTATGCCTTATATCACAACTGCGCTTGTTTATTGCGCGTCGAGGTAGCGTTCGGCATCGAGGGCTGCCATGCAGCCGGTACCGGCAGAGGTGATCGCCTGACGGTAGTTGTGATCGGCCACATCGCCAGCAGCGAAGACTCCTTCAATGCTGGTCTGGGTGGCAAAACCGTCGAGGCCGCCACGTACCTTCAGATAGCCGTTTTGCATCTCAAGCTGGCCATCGAAGATCTGGGTATTGGGCTGGTGGCCGATGGCGATGAAGACGCCCATCAGCGGTAGCTCGCTGGTGCTGTTGTCCTGAGTGTTGCGCAGGCGCACACCGGTGACCCCCATCTGATCACCCAGCACTTCGTCCAGGGTCTGGTGGGTGTGCAGCACGATGTTGCCGCTCGCAACCTTGTCGTGCAGACGCTTGATCAGGATCTTCTCGGCACGGAATTCGTCGCGGCGGTGGATCAGGTGCACCTTCTTGGCGATGTTGGCCAGATACAAGGCTTCTTCAACTGCGGTGTTGCCACCGCCGATCACCGCCACTTCCTGATTGCGGTAGAAGAAACCGTCACAGGTGGCACAGGCAGAGACGCCGCGCCCTTTGAAGGCCTCTTCGGAGGGCAGGCCCAGATACTTGGCGGAGGCGCCGGTCGCAATGATCAGGGCATCGCAGGTGTATTCGCCGTTGTCCCCTTTGAGGCGGAACGGGCGCTGAGTCAGTTCGACACTGTTGATGTGATCAAACAGGATGCGGGTATCGAACTTCTCCGCATGCTCTTTCATGCGTTCCATCAGGGCCGGGCCGGTCAGGCCTTCCGGATCACCTGGCCAGTTTTCCACTTCGGTGGTGGTGGTCAGCTGACCCCCTTGCTGCATGCCGGTGATGAGCAGGGGATTGAGGTTGGCGCGGGCGGCATAGACGGCCGCGGTGTAACCGGCCGGGCCTGACCCTAAGATCAGCAATTTGCTGTGAGTGACTTGGCTCATGATGTCATTTCCGGGATGTGATGAGTTTGCGCGATTGTAGGTAATTCGTGATCCGGGGTCAAAGGCTGGTGAGTCGATTGCACTAATCGTGTTCACAAGGGGTGACATGCAAAATAAAGGAATAAAAAAACCGCCCATCGCGGGCGGATTTTCACTCATCTCCAACTGGCGCAGGCCAGAGCAGATCAGTTCAGCAGGGTCAGGGGATCCGTGTAGGCAAGGCCATGTGCCACGGCCACTTCCTTGCAGGTGAGCTTGCCCTCCATCACGTTGAGCCCGTGCAACAGGTTGGGGTCGCTCAGCAGTGCCTGACGATACCCTTGCTGGGCCAGCTTGATAATAAAGGGGAGGGTGGCATTGTTGAGCGCCACGGTCGAGGTGCGGGCCACCGCCCCCGGCATGTTGGCGACACAGTAGTGCACCACCTCATCGACGATATAGGTCGGATCCTGGTGGGTGGTGGCGTGGGAGGTTTCCACACAGCCGCCCTGATCGATGGCCACATCGACGATGGCAGAACCCGGCTTCATGCGCGCAATGTGGTCACGGCGGACAAGTTTTGGCGCAGTGGCACCCGGTACCAGCACGCCGCCGATGACCAGATCGGCCGCCAGCAGATGGCGCTCCAGCGTCTCGCTGTTGGAGTAGACCACCTTGGCCGCTCCCTGGAACTCGTTATCGAGACGGCGCAGGGTATCGACGTTGTTGTCGAGGATGGTCACATCCGCGCGCAGGCCAATGGCCATGCGGGCCGCATTGGAGCCGACCACGCCGCCACCGATGATCACCACCTTGGCCGGTTCGACACCGGGTACGCCGCCAAGCAGAACACCGCTCCCACCGCGCGATTTTTCCAGCGCCTGGGCACCCGCCTGAATAGACATGCGTCCGGCCACTTCCGACATGGGGGCCAGCAGGGGCAGGCCCCCACGGCCGTCGGTGACGGTTTCATAGGCGATACAGATGGCGCCGCTTTTCAGCAGGGCTTCGGTCTGGGGCAAGTCTGGCGCCAGATGCAGATAGGTGAACAGGGTCTGACCCGGACGCAGCATGGCACATTCGACAGGCTGAGGTTCCTTGACCTTGACGATCATCTCGGCTTTGGCGAAAACCTCTGCTGCAGAGGCCAAAATTTCGGCTCCAACAGCGATATAATCTGCATCGCTGAAGCCAATGCCGTTTCCGGCACCGCTTTGGACGAAAACAGTATGGTTTCGTGCTGTCAGTTCACGTACACTGGCCGGAACCATGCCTACGCGGTATTCATGGTTTTTTATCTCTTTAGGTACACCGATAATCATGCTATCCCTCGTCTATAGATTGGTGTTTCATGTTGCCAAAATGTTAACCAACATTTGCGCCTAGTATATTCAGGTATTGACAGGATTTGTGACCATAATTATAAAATGACTGGTGATTCTTACCAAAAAATAGCCAAAGGATGGAATAAAATGATGGAAGCTAAGAGTCGGCTAAAGGATTTGGACAGGATTGACCGCAACATTCTTAATGAACTGCAAAAGGATGGCAGGATTTCGAATGTTGAGTTGTCCAAGCGAGTTGGCCTGAGTCCTACACCGTGTCTGGAACGGGTTCGTCGCCTCGAGCGACAAGGTTATATCGAAGGATATGCCGCTATTCTGAACCCTCATTATCTGGACGCATCTCTGCTGGTGTTTGTAGAGATAACCCTCAATCGCGGGGCGCCTGATGTGTTTGAACAGTTCAACAAGGCTGTTCAGGTGCTCGAAGAGATCCAGGAGTGTCATCTGGTTTCCGGTGACTTCGACTATCTGCTCAAGACCCGAGTCAGCGACATGTCGGCTTACCGCCGTCTGTTGGGGGAAACCCTGCTGCGTCTGCCCGGTGTCAATGACACCCGCACCTACGTGGTGATGGAAGAGGTCAAGCAGAGCAGTCGTCTGGTGATCAGCACCCGATAAAGCAGGTTATGCCGTGGTATCTTTTCCATATGAGACACCATGACAGTCAGAAACGAGCGGCCGGTCCGCTCGTTTCTTCTTGTAAAGATAATTGCAAATATGGCCCCGTCCCATCAGGCTCTGGCTGACAATCGATGGGCTTTTCGGGGATACTAGGCCCCCTTATTTCCTGCATTACATGTTTTCAGAAAGGAGCCGGAGTTTGGCCGATAAAAAGCTGTTTACTCCTTTATCAGGTACACAACGGATCTTCGAAGCCGTCTTGATCGCCATCACCCTGATGGCTGCTTATCTTCTGCTTGCCCTGTTGTCCTATCATCCCGCTGATCCCGGCTGGTCCCAGACCTCCTGGCAAGGGGAGGTGAAGAACCTCGCCGGTAGTGCCGGTGCCTGGCTCGCCGATATCACCATGTTTACCTTTGGTGCCTTCTCCTATCTGGTGCCGCCGCTGGTGGTGCTGCTGGGCTGGAGTCTGTTCTGGCGCCCGAGCCGTCTGCTCGATGTGGATTACCTCACCCTGGGGGTGCGGATCATCGGCTTTATCCTGACCGTGCTCGGCATGTCGGCCATTGCCAGCATGAACTTCAACGATATGCAGAACTTCTCCGCCGGAGGTCTGGTGGGGGATGTGATCGCTTCTGCAGTGGTGCCGCTGTTTGGCGGCGTCGGGGCCAACCTGATGCTGCTCTGCTTCGTGGCAACCGGCATCACCCTGTTTACCGGCTGGTCCTGGCTCACCATCGTGGAGCAGATCGGCGCGGCCTGTACCGGTTCGGTCAGCGCTGTTTACCACTTCCCGACCACCCTAGGCCGCTGGCTCACCGGTGGCTGGCGTCAACCCCGCAACGAGGGGCCGGATCCCTTGCTGGAAGGCGGGGTAGGGGCCATCGCGTTTGATGATGAGGAAGATGAGCCGCACACCAGCTGGACTCGCAAGCCCAAGGCCAAGAACCAGAAGGCTGCCGCCGAAGAGTGGCTGCCCGAACTCGACGACGATACCTTCGAGTTCGATCCCAAGTTTGATGATGAGGATGACGAGCCAGCTCCGGCTGCCAAACCGAAACGTGCGGTGGCGGCTGCCAATGGGCGCCGTCAGCCGGTACTGGCTGTGGCCGATGATGATGACGATCTGGATCTGCCCTGGGCCGAAGGGGACGACGAGGTCGCCGCGCCGGTAGCCGTCGCACCAACCAAGCCCAAGCGTCGTCCACAATCTACGCTGCCGCCGTTGCCGAGTATCGAGCTGCTCGACCGTCCACCGGCCAAGACCCAGATGATGAGCAAGGATGAGCTGGAGCGTATGGGCCGTCTGGTGGAAGCCAAACTTGCCGACTACAACGTGCAGGCCAAGGTGGTCGGTGTCTATCCGGGCCCTGTCATCACCCGTTTCGAGCTTGATCTGGCGCCGGGCATGAAGGCGAGCAAGATCACCAATCTCTCGCGCGATCTGGCCCGCTCTCTGTCGGCCAGCAGCGTGCGGGTGGTCGAGGTGATCCCGGGCAAGACCTATGTCGGCATTGAGCTGCCCAACCGGGTGCGCCAGACCGTTTACCTGCGCGAAACCCTCGACTGCGATGCGTTCCGCGATAGCCGCAACCCGCTCACCATGGGCCTGGGTCAGGACATCGCCGGTGAGCCGGTGGTGGTGAACCTGGCCAAGATGCCGCACCTGCTGGTGGCCGGTACTACGGGGTCCGGTAAGTCGGTAGGGGTCAACACCATGATCATCTCGATGCTCTACAAGTCATCCCCCGATGACCTGCGCTTTATCATGATCGACCCCAAGATGCTGGAACTCTCGGTTTACGAAGGGATCCCCCATCTGCTGACCGAGGTGGTGACCGACATGAAGGACGCCGCCAACGCCCTGCGCTGGTGTGTGGGCGAGATGGAACGCCGTTACAAGCTGATGTCGGCAGTCGGGGTGCGCAACCTCAAGGGCTACAACGACAAGGTCTTGGCCGCCATCGAGGAGGGGGAACCCCTGCTGGATCCGTTGTGGCGCCCGGGTGACTCCATGGATCAGATGCCACCGGAGCTGGAGAAACTGCCCCACATCGTGGTGGTGGTGGATGAATTTGCCGACATGATGATGATCGTCGGCAAGAAGGTGGAAGAGCTGATCGCCCGTATCGCCCAGAAGGCGCGGGCCGCCGGTATTCACCTCATTCTGGCGACCCAGCGTCCGTCGGTGGATGTCATTACCGGTCTTATCAAGGCCAACATTCCGACCCGGATCTCGTTCCAGGTATCGAGCAAGATCGACTCGCGCACCATCATCGATCAGGGCGGTGCTGAATCTCTGCTCGGTATGGGCGACATGCTCTACATGCCGGCCGGTACCTCCAACCCGACCCGGGTACACGGTGCGTTCGTCGATGACCACGAGGTACACAAGGTTGTGGCGGACTGGAAACTGCGTGGCGAGCCGAACTACATCGAGGAGATCCTCTCCGGCGAATCTGGCGGTGACGGCGGCAGCGGCGAATATGGCGGTAGTGACGATGAAGAGCTCGATCCCCTGTTCGACGAAGCGGTCGCCTTCGTGGTGGAGTCCCGTCGTGGTTCTACCTCCAGTGTGCAGCGCAAGTTCAAGATTGGTTACAACCGGGCGGCTCGTCTTATCGAGCAAATGGAGAATCAGGGCATCGTCAGCGCCCCGGGTGGCAATGGTCAACGCGACGTGCTGGCACCGCCGCCAGTGCGGGACTAAGACTCACCGTTTCATACTATCCTTGGCCATGCCCTTCGCGGGCATGGCCTTTTATCGAGAGCGTCTTTATGAAGAGCGTGATGAAAAAACAACTGTTGATGGGTACCGTGCTGCTGATAGCCAGCAGCCAGGTGTGGGCCGATGCGGCCAGCGATCTCAAGCAGAAGCTGGCTAGTGTCAGCCTCTTCTCTGCCAAGTTTTCCCAGACTGTCTACGACAGCAAGGGCAAGGAGTTGCAGCGCGCCAGCGGCGATCTGCTGGTGCAACGCCCCAACCATTTCAACTGGCATACCACCTCGCCTGACGAGAACCTTATCGTGGCTGATGGCAAGGATGTCTGGGTATATGACCCCTTCGTCGAGCAGGTGACAGCCCTTAAATTGAAGGATGCGGTGCTCAATACCCCCTTCGTGCTGATCACTGGCAATGACGAAAAGCTGTGGAAGCGCTACGACGTGACCCAGCAGGGGGATGTCTACACCGTCACCAGCAGGGATCCGAGCGAGCTTATAGCCTCCTTCCGCGTCACCTTCGATCGCGAAAACAATATCAGTCGTTTTGATGTAAAAGAGGCGCAGGGGCAGTGGACCGAATTTACCCTCAATAGCTTCAACCGCAAGCCGGTGCTCAAGGGTAACGAATTTGTCTTCAAGATCCCGAAGGGGGTCGAGCTGGACGACCAGCGCTAATGAGCAAGCGGTCGTTGGATTGCTTGCCACTGCGCCAGTCAAAGGCGAGTGGCGTGACGCTGGGTGGTCAATACAGATGAGCAACTTGTCGCTGGATTTCTCATCGGACTTTCGTCCGCTGGCGGCCCGGATGCGGCCGCAAAACCTCGACCAGTATATCGGTCAGCAACATATCCTGGGGGCTGACAAGCCCCTGCGCAAAGCGATCCTGGCGGGTCACTGCCACTCCATGATCCTGTGGGGGCCACCCGGTACCGGTAAAACCACGCTGGCGGAGCTGGTGGCTCACTACTGTCAGGCGGAAGTGGAGCGACTCTCGGCAGTGACCTCAGGCATCAAGGAGATCCGCGCCGCCATCGACAAGGCCAAAGAGAACAGCTGGCGCGGGGTGCGCACCATCCTCTTCGTGGATGAAGTGCACCGCTTCAACAAGAGTCAGCAGGATGTGTTCCTGCCTCATATCGAAGATGGCACCATCACCTTTATCGGTGCCACCACCGAAAACCCCTCGTTCGAACTCAACAACGCGCTGCTCTCCCGTGCTCGGGTCTATCTGCTCAAGCGACTTGAGGAGAGCGACATCCTCGCCATGCTCGATCAGGCGATGACCGATCCCCGTGGTCTCAATGATCCGGTGCTCACCTTTGCCCCCGGGGTGAAGGAGGCGCTGGCCAAGGCGGTGGATGGGGACGGGCGTAAATCCCTCAACTATTTGGAGCTGTTGGCCGACATGGCCGAAACCGACAGCACAGGGGCGAGGGTGATCGACAGCGCGCTGCTTGCCGCCGTAGCGGGGGAACATGTGGCCCGCTTCGACAAGGGGGGGGATCACTTCTACGACCTCATCTCGGCGGTGCATAAATCTATCCGCGGCTCGGCACCGGATGCGGCACTCTACTGGTATGCCCGCATGGTGAGTGCCGGCTGCGATCCCCTCTACATTGCCCGCCGCTTGCTGGCCATCGCCTCGGAAGATGTGGGCAATGCCGATCCCCGTGCCATGCAGGTGGCGCTATCTGCCTGGGATTGTTTCCACCGCATCGGGCCGGCGGAAGGGGAGCGGGCTATCGCCCAGGCGATCGTCTATCTCGCCTGTGCCCCCAAGAGCAATGCGGTCTACACCGCCTGGAAGGCAGCGCTCAATGATGCCAAAAACCTCCCTGACTTCGAGGTGCCGGTGCACCTGCGCAATGCGCCGACCCGGCTGATGAGCGATCTGGGCTATGGTGCCGAGTATCGCTATGCCCATGACGAGCCGGGCGCCTATGCCGCGGGGGAGGAGTATTTTCCCCCCGAGCTTGCCGGCAAGCAGTACTATCAGCCTACCGATCGTGGCCTTGAAAAGCAGATCGGCCAGAAGCTCGATTATCTCCAAGAGCTGGATCGACAGAGCTCGCAAAAACGGGGCCGATAGCCCCGCTTGTTTGTCAGCAGAATGAAAATTGGTCAAGTACCGGAATAATTGGGGTGTTTGACCGCACAAGTCGGCAAAAACGACCCAAATAGTCCCTGTTCGGGCAGGGGGGCGGTCTGCTACACTGCCCCTCTGACCCCGTTGGTTTCGGCCTGATACCATCTTCTTGATTTCGAAGGCCTGACTCTCAAGGCGACGGGGGCCAACCGATGTTAACTTCCGGATCTGTTTTTTAGCCCGTCATGATGACTCAGGCCCAGATCCCTTATTAAAAAAGTAGGTAACCCATGCTGGATCCCAAATATCTGCGCAGCGACATCGATGAAGCTGCCGCTCGTCTGGCGACACGTGGCTACGTTCTGGACGTAGCGGCTGTCAATGCTCTGGAAGAGAAGCGCAAGGATCTGCAGTCCCGTACCCAGGAGCTGCAGGCCGAGCGCAACGCCCGCTCCAAGTCCATCGGTGAGGCTGCCCGTCGCGGTGAAGATGTTGCCCCGCTCAAGGCTGAAGTGACCAAGATCAACGACGAGCTGGAGACCAGCAAGGTTGAGCTGGATGCCCTGCTGGCCCAGCTGAAAACCATTGCCGATGCCATCCCCAACCTGCCGAGCGAAACTACCCCTGTTGGTCGTGACGAAAACGACAACGTGGAAGTGCGTCGCTGGGGTACCCCGCGTCACTTCGACTTCCCGGTACGGGATCATATCGATCTGGGTGAAGCGGCCAAGGGCGTCGATTTCAAGAACGGCGTCAAGCTCTCCGGTTCCCGTTTCGTGGTGATGAAGGGCCAGATTGCCCGTCTGCACCGCGCCCTGGCCCAGTTCATGCTGGATCTGCACACCCTGCAACACGGTTACACCGAGTGCTACGTACCTTATCTGGTCAACCCGGACAGCCTGTACGGTACCGGCCAGCTGCCGAAGTTTTCCCAGGATCTGTTCAATACCGGTATTGACGGCGAAGGGGAAGAAGAGGGCAAGGTGCGCAAGTTCTCCCTGATCCCGACTTCCGAAGTACCGCTTACCAACATGGCGCGCGACGAGATCTTCGACGAGCAGGAGCTGCCGATCAAGATGACCGCTCACAGCCCCTGCTTCCGTTCCGAAGCGGGCTCTTACGGTCGCGATACCCGTGGCCTCATCCGTATGCACCAGTTCGACAAGGTCGAAATGGTGCAGCTGGTTCACCCGGAGAAATCCTGGGAAGCGCTTGAAGAGATGGTGGGTCACGCCGAGAAGGTGCTGCAACTGCTGGAGCTGCCATATCGCGTGATGGCGCTCTCTACCGGTGACATGGGCTTCTGCGCGGCCAAGACTTACGATCTGGAAGTGTGGCTGCCGGCCCAGAACACTTACCGCGAGATCTCTTCCGTCTCCAACTGCACCGACTTCCAGGCGCGCCGCATGCAGGCTCGCGTGCGTGTCGATGGCAAGCCGCAGCTCATTCACACCCTGAATGGCTCCGGTCTGGCTGTAGGCCGTACTCTGGTCGCCGTGATGGAGAACTACCAGCAGGCAGATGGCCGTATCGCCATCCCGGCTGCGCTGCAATCCTACATGGGCGGCCTGACCCACATCGGGTAAGCGCTCGTTGCAGACGACAACGCCATGGCCATGCCATGGCGTTGTGCATTCTGGCGCCGCTCAACCGTTTTTATCGTGAATAAATCTGCGTTTCCGGCGCCTCTTTGAACATGTAACACAATTTTATCAAGCATTGCGCAATCGTTTTTGTTAGACTGCGCCGCAATTTCGCAGGACATCTTTTTCTATGGTCTGGATTGATTACGCCATCATCGGCATCGTCGGTTTTTCTGCACTCATCAGCCTGGTGCGCGGCTTCGTCAAAGAGGCCATGTCTCTCGTCACCTGGTTCGTTGCCTTCTTTATTGCCAGCCACTTCTATCCTGATCTCGCCGCCTATTTTACCTCTTTCTCCGATGCGCTGGTGCGCAACGGTCTGGCCATCGCGGCCCTGTTCGTGGCAACCCTGATCCTGGGCAGCGTGGTGAACTACGTGGTGGGTCTGCTGGTGGACAAGACGGGGCTCTCCGGTACCGATCGGGTGCTTGGAGTCTGCTTCGGCGCAATTCGCGGGGTACTGATCGTCAGTGCCCTGCTTTTTTTCATGGATACCTTCACCAGCCTCTCCCAGAGCGACTGGTGGGCGGCATCCAAGCTGGTGCCGGAGTTCAAGCCGGTGATCCAGTGGTTTTTCGGGTTCATGCTGAACTCATCCAGTTTTCTTAAACAGGTATAGTGACTTCGAGG
Source organism: Aeromonas sp. 600724 (assembly GCF_049175135.1). NCBI lineage: Bacteria > Pseudomonadati > Pseudomonadota > Gammaproteobacteria > Aeromonadales > Aeromonadaceae > Aeromonas > Aeromonas sp. 600724. Next base: position 26,017 of record NZ_JAAKUM010000027.1, read on the forward strand.
TAGCAAAGACATGTGTGGTATTGTCGGTATAGTTGGCACCACCCCCGTCAATCAGGCCCTCTACGACGCCTTGACGGTGTTGCAGCACAGGGGACAGGATGCCGCCGGGATCGTGACCATTGATAGTGGAAACTTCCGGCAACGCAAGGCCAATGGCCTGGTGAAGGACGTGTTTGAAGTGCGCCACATGCAGCGTTTGCAAGGGAACATCGGCATAGGTCATGTCAGATATCCCACCGCAGGTAGCTCAAGTGCCGCTGAAGCCCAACCTTTTTATGTGAACTCGCCCTACGGCATGGTGCTGGCCCATAACGGCAACCTCACCAACGCCAAGGAGCTCAAGGAGCAGCAGTTCAAGGTCGCCCGTCGTCACATCAACACCACCTCCGATTCGGAAGTGTTGCTGAACGTGCTGGCCCACGAGCTGGATCGTTGTGACAAGATGGCCCTGCGCCCCGAAGATATCTTCGCCGCGGTGCGCAGAACCCATCAGCAGATCCGCGGCGCTTATGCGGTGGTTTCACTAGTGATTGGTCATGGTCTCATCGGTTTTCGCGATCCCAACGGCATTCGCCCGCTGATCCTCGGTCGTCGTCAGGACGAGCAGGGCCAGGTGGAGTACATGCTTGCCTCCGAGAGCGTGGCACTCGACGCCATCGGTTTCGAGACGGTGCGGGATATTGCGCCGGGTGAAGCCATCTACATCACCGAGCAGGGCCAGCTCTTCTCCGAGCAGTGTGCGGAAAACCCGCAGATGAGCTCCTGCATCTTCGAATACGTCTATTTCGCCCGTCCCGATTCGTGCATCGACAAGGTCTCGGTCTACGCCGCCCGCCTCAACATGGGTCGCAAGCTGGGTCAGAAGATTGCCCGCGAGTGGGAAGATCTCGACGTCGATGTGGTTATCCCTATCCCCGAGACCTCCTGTGACGTGGCGCTGGAGATCGCCCACACCCTGGATCTGCCATACCGTCAGGGCTTCGTGAAGAACCGCTATATCGGCCGTACCTTTATCATGCCAGGCCAGACCCAGCGCAAGAAGTCGGTGCGTCGCAAACTCAACGCCATCAGCTCCGAATTCAAGGGCAAAAAGGTGTTGCTGGTGGATGACAGCATAGTGCGCGGTACCACGTCCGAGCAGATCATCCAGATGGCCCGTGAAGCAGGGGCTGCCAAGGTCTACTTCGCCTCGGCGGCGCCGGAAATTCGTTTCCCCAACGTCTACGGCATCGACATGCCCACCGCCAACGAGCTGATCGCCCATGGCCGCGAAGTGGAAGAGGTGTGCAAGCTGATTGGCGCTGACGGCCTGATTTTCCAGGATCTGGAAGATCTGGAAGCCGCCGTGCGGGAGATCAACCCGGATCTGCGTCACTTCGAGACCTCAGTCTTCAATGGTCACTACGTCACCTCCGACGTGGACCAGTCCTATCTGGATCACCTCAACGCCCTGCGCAACGATGACACCAAAGCGGTGCGTGAGTGGCAGGAAGGCACCAGCAATCTGGAAATTTTTAACGAAGGCAGTTAAACGTTTGCGGTTTTGCCGGATGGGATAGCGAGATGGGGGCCAGTGGCCCCCATTGTCGTTTCTACCTCGCACCGCCAGAAGGGGTAGGGTGTATCTGTTTGAAAAACATCCGTTTATCTTGCCGGATATGGGCATGGCCAGCGGGATCCGCTAGCATAGGCGGCAACATATATGATCGATACGCTTTTAAGAGACGAGAGTTCAGATGGATGATCTGCTAGCCCCAGTGCGCCAGTTTTTGCAGTGCGAGACCCCGGATGAGTGGGTAGAGATGGCGCGGGATCCGGCCCGTTTACCGACCCTGCTCATCGATCACGCCAACTGCGAGACCAAGGCCGCACTCACTGCCCACAGTCTGGTGCGTCGCTACTGCCTGCCCAAGGGCAAGCGCCATCTGCTGCCCAAGCTGGAGTTCTATCGCGAGCTGGATGCCATTCCGGAGAAGGCCGAGATCCTGGGCAAACGCAGCATGGGGGAGTCTGATCGCACCGTCTTTTCCGAGCTGGAACGCAATCCGCTGCTGTTTCCCATGGTGCGGCTCATACAGGAGGAGCTGCATCACTTCGAGCAGGTGCTGGAGATCATGCAGGCCCGCGGCATCGAATACGGGCCGGTGACGGCCTCCCGCTATGCCCGCCAGTTGATGCAGCATGTGCGCACCCATGAACCGGCCACCATAGTCGACAAGATGATCATCGGCGCCTATATCGAGGCCCGCTCCTGCGAGCGGTTTGCCAAGCTGGCGCCCCATCTGGACGAAGAGCTGAGCCGCTTCTACGTCTCTTTGCTGCGCTCCGAAGCGCGTCACTATCAGGATTACCTGAGCCTGGCCGAACAGTACGCAGGGGAGGATATCAGCGAGCGGGTGGCCTTCTTTGGCAAGCAGGAAGCCGAGCTAATCTGCTCGCCGGATCCCCAGTTCCGGTTTCATAGCGGTCTCCCTGTCACTTCTGACAGTTGTTGACGCACAGGGGGCAAACTACTATTGCCCTGTTCCTACTACGAGCGACAAGTAGTTACTTTTGAGCGCAATTCCCGGCCCTGAGCCGGGATCTTTTTTTCTGTCGTACCTCCTTCCTGCTTTTGGCGCTCTATGCTGAATCCCTGGCTATTTTTGCGTCTTCCCCTTGCGATGAAATCCTGTTCGAACAGCCGGTTATTGTGGTGATAAAGTGCTCATTCAGGTGGCTCACCCTTGTAGAAACGGGCGAAACCGTGTACTTTTTTGCCTTCGCAAGATTTGAATAACCAATCAATAGGAGCGTGTATGCGCATTGTTCTGTTGGGGGCTCCGGGCGCCGGCAAAGGTACCCAGGCTCAGTTCATCATGGAAAAACACGGTATTCCCCAGATCTCCACCGGCGACATGCTGCGTGCGGCGATCAAAGCGGGCACCGAGCTCGGTCTGAAAGCCAAAGCTGTGATGGACGCAGGTCAGCTGGTCTCTGACGACATCATCATCGGTCTGGTGAAAGAGCGCATCGCTCAGCCGGACTGCGCCAAAGGCTTCCTGTTGGACGGTTTCCCGCGCACCATTCCCCAGGCGCAAGCCATGAAGGACGCCGGTGTCGTGGTTGATTTCGTGCTGGAGTTCGATGTGCCGGACGAAGAGATCGTCAAGCGCATGAGCGGCCGTCGCGTTCACTCCGGCTCCGGCCGTACCTACCACGTGGTGTTCAACCCGCCGAAAGTGGAAGGCAAGGATGACGTGACCGGTGAAGATCTGGTGATCCGCGCCGACGACGAAGAGACCACAGTACGCAAGCGTCTGGATGTATATCATCAGCAGACCGCGCCGCTGATCGGTTTCTACGGCAAAGAGGCGGAAGCGGGCCACACCCGTTACGTCAAGATCGACGGCACTCAGCCGGTTGATCTGGTCAGCAAGCAGCTTGCCACCATTCTGGGCTGATCTTTGCTGCCGGCACTGTTTCCCGTGCCATCAGATAAATAGAGAAGGGCCCTGTCGGGCCCTTTTTGCATAATGACAGATAGACAGGAAGCCAACGTGACCACGAAAACCGGAATATTGCTGGTCAATCTGGGTACCCCAGCCGCACCGACCACCGCTGCCGTCAAAGCGTTCCTCAGCCAGTTCCTGCACGATCCCCGTGTGGTGGACCTGCCCCGTTACCTCTGGTGTCCGCTGCTCCACTTCATCATCTTGCCGACGCGCTCGCCCAAAGTGGCCAAGCTCTATCAGCAGGTGTGGACCGAGCAGGGCTCGCCGCTGATGGTGATAAGCAAGCAGCAGCGTGCTGCGCTGGAGCAGGAGCTCAAGCGGGAGGGGGTTGAGGTGCCGGTGGAGCTGGCGATGACCTATGGTTCCCCGTCAGTGAATGATGGCTGGCAGGCGCTCAAGGCCAAAGGGGTCAACCGGGTGATCCTGTTGCCGCTCTATCCGCAATATTCGGTCAGTACCACCGCCTCGGTCTTCGATGCCTGGGGCAAGGCGATGAAGAGAGAACGCAATCTGCCGGTGGTGCGGCTCATTCGTGATTATCACGCCCATCCCGAATACATTCAGGCGCTGGCCATGAGTGTGCGCCGTCACTGGGAGCAGCACGGTCAGGGTGATCACCTGCTGATGTCGTTCCACGGTATTCCCGAGCGCTACGAGAACGAAGGGGACCCCTATGGTCACCAGTGTCGCCATACCGCCAGCTTGCTGGCCGAGGCGCTCGGGCTGGAGGCCGGGCAGTGGACGGCCAGCTTCCAGTCCCGCTTTGGCAAGGAGGAGTGGCTCAAGCCCTACACAGACGTGACCATTGCTGGCCTGCCGGCCGCCGGAGTCAAGCGGCTCGATGTAATTTGCCCCGCCTTTGCCGCCGACTGCCTCGAAACCCTTGAGGAAATTCAGGTACAGAACCGGGAGATCTTCATGGAGGCCGGTGGCGAGCGGTTTGAATATATTCCGGCCCTCAACAGCGATCAGGCCCACATCAGGATGATGGTCTCGCTCATCTGCCGCGAATTGGCATGAGTGACCGGCAGTCAGTCAAACAAGGAGTCGAGTCATGGTACATATCACGCTGATCTACGCAGGCCTGCTTGGGCTGCTGTTTCTAGGGCTCTCCTTCTGGGTGGTCAAACGCCGCGCCCAGTTCGGGGTGATGATAGGACAGGGGGAGGCCCCCGAGCTGCTGGCGGCGATCCGGGCCCACGGTAATTTTGCCGAGTATGTGCCGCTGACCCTGCTGCTGATGGCGCTGTGCGAGCTCTCCGGTGCCGGTGCGCTCTGGCTGCATGCCGGTGGCGCCATGCTACTGGTTGGCCGCCTCCTGCATGCCATCGGCATCCAGATCCCCAAAGCCCCCAATGTGCCCCGTTTTCTGGGCACCTTGCTGTTCTGGCTCGCCCTCGGCCTCTTCTCGCTGCAGGCTCTGTTGCAGGGCATGGCGGCCACCTGAAAACCGACGCTTTTGCATGCTATGGAACCACCCCGGGCAGGGTGGTTTTTTTATGGTGAAAAGGCAAACGTTTTTCCTTGCAAGCCTTGTCTATACTGACTCCATTATTTAAACAGGGCGACTTTTCGGGGCGGCGGATTGTGTTAAAATCCCGCCCCTCTTTCCCCCAGAGCACAGAACATTGCCATGAAATTTCCCGGTCAGCGCAAGTCCAAACACTACTTCCCTGTCGACAGACGCGATCCCCTGGTGCCGCAAAATCCCCTGTTAACCGAACTGGGCAAAGCCTACGTGGTCGGGATTGATCAGACCCTGGTTGATATTGAAGCCCATGTGGATGAAGACTTTCTGACCCGTTATGGTCTGAGCAAGGGGCACTCCGTTGTCATCAATGACGATGTAGCCGAACGGATTTATGACGAGCTCAAGGCCAACAACATGGTAGTGAGCGAGTTTGCCGGTGGCACCATTGGCAACACGGTACACAACTACTCGGTACTGGCCGACTCCCACTCCATCCTGCTGGGTGTGATGAGTCAGGATATTCGCATCGGCTGCTACGCCTACCGCTATCTGTGCAACACCTCTTCCCGCGTCAATCTGGACTATCTGCAGCCGGTGGATGGCCCCATCGGTCGTTGCTTCACCTTCATCACCGAGTGCGGCGAGCGCAGCTTCGGCATCAACGCCGGCAAGATGAACCAGCTGGATGTGCAGCACATCCCGGAGGATGTGATCAAAGGGGCATCTGCCCTGGTGATCACCGCCTATCTGGTGCGTGGTGACGATGGTGATCCGATGAAAGAGGCGGCCATGACCGCGGTGCGTTATGCCCGCGAGGCCGGTATTCCCGTGGTGCTGACCCTGGGCACCCGTTTCGTCATCGACGAAAACCCCCAGTGGTGGCGCGACTTCATTGCCGAGAACGTGACTGTGCTGGCGATGAACGAAGACGAAGGTGAAGCCCTGACCGGCATCGCAGATCCGCTCGGTGCGGCCGACAAGGCGCTCGATTGGGCCGACATGGTGCTCTGTACCGCAGGCCCCATCGGTCTTTACATGGCGAGCTACACCGACGAGGACTACAAGCGCGAGACCACTCATACCCTGTTGCCGGGCGTCATCCCCGAGTTCAACATGTATGAGTTCAGCCGTCCGATGGCCCGCGCCAAGTGCCGCAAACCGACCCGGATCTACTCCCACATCTCCCCGTACATGGGTGGCCCGGAGAAGATCAAGAACACCAACGGGGCAGGGGATGGCGCGCTTTCCGCCGTGCTGCACGACATGGTGGCCAACTCCTATCACCGGATGAATGTGCCCAACTCCGCCAAACACATCTCCGAGTTCCTGACTTACTCCTCACTGGCCCAGGTGTGCAAATACGCCAACCGCGTCAGCTACGAGGTGTTGGCCCAGAGCAGTCCCCGTCTCTCCCGCGGTTTGCCGGAGAAAGAGGACAGCCTGGAAGAGGTTTACTGGGAGCGTTGATCTCCTAATCTGCAAGGCGCCTCCATCGGGAGGCGTTTTTGCAGGCAAATGGGGGTTATCCCGGCTTTTTTCCCGGAATAACCCCAATATGCTTGAGTCCATGTCACTTTTGCGACACCATTTGGCCATCGTATTGTCGCCCGACAATGCCGCAGCACCCGAAAGAAAGAGAGAACCCCATGAGCATGCTTAACGACAACCTTGACGCCAATTTCCAACTGTTTATCGAACAAGTCCGCGAGTCGGGTCAGGTGTGGGGTCTGCGCTATGGGGAAGACTGGGTCGTCTGTCGCTCCGCCGAATTTGAAGATGCCGACGTGATGCCGCTCTGGTCTGCCGAAGAGGACGCTCGTCTGCACTGTGTTGACGAGTGGGCCGATTACGAGCCGGAAGTGATCGATCTGGAAGAGTTTCTCGATATCTGGATCAACGATCTGGATGAAGATGATGTACTGGTTGGCCCGAACTGGAACGCCGATCTGGAAGGTCAGGAGCTCGAACCCATCGAGCTGGCCAAGGCACTGGTTGAACTGGACGCCTGAAAGCGCCTCCATTGATGGCATGAACGCACAGGCCATCGGGACAAAGACCGGCATCCGCGAAGGTGCCGGTCTTTTTTATGGTCGAATGGCCCGATTGATGAGTTAAAAGCCGATTTGCCTTTGCACCTGTCAGGGGGATGGTCCATCATCAACCTTTTGCCAAGGGAGGAGCGCCATGTTTGTATTCGACGTAACGGGAGCTGCGGGTGAGAAGGCCAGCATTCGGGTGCAGGCGCTGGATTGGGCGCAAGCCGGACCAGTGACCTTCCAGTGCGATGATGATCAGCTGGCGGTCGTGCTCCTGAGCGGTTGTCGTTGCGATGCGGTGGGCTTTTTCAACCTGTTGGCGGGGTGCAAACCGCTCTATATCGAGCAGTGGCTCAGCTATCTGCAAGAGAGCGGTCGCATTGGCAAGTGGAGCCACCAGACCGAGAGTCCCGCCGATGGGGACTATCTGGCCAGAGCCGGTCTGGAGCACGATGAGCTCAATACCCTGCTTGGCCAGGTCTATCAGGTGGCGGGGTTCAATCGCCTGCAAATCAACCGTTACCTCAAAAATCGCCACAACCCCACCACGCTGGCGACCCGTTACGATCAGAAAGAGCTGGAGCGCTATCGCCAGCTCAATGACATCATTCTGACCCTGTTGAAGCTGAAGCATCCTCAGTAAAGAGCCCCAGCTGGCTGATATCCGGTCGCAGCGGTTGCGGCCGGGCGATCAGATAGCCCTGCAAGCCATCCACATACATCCCCTGCAGCAGCTGTTTCTGGCCAAGCTGTTCTACCCCCTCAGCAATCACCTGACATCCCATCCGATGTGATACATCGACGATCATCCGCACAAACTGCTGGTTGGTCTGATCCTGCTCCAGCCCGGTAATAAGGGCAGGATCCAGCTTGATGTAGTCGGGCTTGAGCTCGCGAAACAGGGTAAAGGAGCCGATCCCCTTGCCGAAATTGGCGATCGCCGAGCGGCTGCCGTTGCGGCGCAGCAGTTCAAATACCCGCTTGGCACCGGTCAGATTGCGTTCCAGATGCTCTTCATCCAGCTCGAACACCAGATTGGCGCTGGTATTGGGATCTTTGAGCAACTGGCGGTCAAGCCAGATCAGGAAGGCGCTGTTTTGCAGCAGGTTGGGGGAGAGATTGACTCCCCAGCGACTCTGATTGGCACCAAAAGCCCGGTATTGACGCATTATATGAACAATCACCAGTTGCTCCAGCCGCATCACCATATCGAGCCGCTGGGCCATGGCAAACAGGGTGTCGGTGGGCAGGGCGGTACCATCGCTGCCGCTGAAACGGGTGTAGATTTCGTTGTAGGCCAGCATGCTGCGGTGCAGGGGCTGGATTGGCTGATAGGTGAAGCTGAGTCGCTCCTGTGCCAGCACTTCAGTCAGCACCTCGCGCCAGTGATGCTGTCCCTGCAGATCGGAGACGTTGTCATCCTGCTGGATGGCCCAGCCATTGATGGTTTCGGTCTGGGCGCGTGCCAGCGCCAAATCCGCCCTGGCCAGCACGGCTTCGATTTTCTGGCCGCTGCTGAGCTTGGTCAACCCCGAGTAACCTGTGCTCTCCAGCTCGTGTTGAGCCTGATAGTGATCGAAAGCCACTTTCAAATCCTGTCCCAGCAGATGGGGGGGAATATTGGCCACCGGTTGCACCAGCACGGCGAAATCAGCCCCCGAAATGCGATAGACCTGATTGCCCGGGAAGCGGCTCACCACCCGCTTGATAAGGGCCGCCATGTCCTTGATGTAGGCATCACCAGACTGGAAGCCGCGCTGGGCGTTGATCTTGCCAAGCTCGGTGGCGCGGATCAGCACCAGACTTGCGGTCTGGGTGTCCTGATCCCGCTGCAGCAACTCGGTCATGTCGCGGCGAAAGGCGTGGCGGTTGAGTAGTTGAGTCAGCTCGTCGGTGGTGGCCAGATTGCTCAGTTCGGTCAGCTGACGATGGGCACTCTGTTCGGCACTCTCGAACTGTTCCAGCAGCTGTTGCAGCACTTCCCGGGAGGCGGGCTCATCAAGCTGTGAGGGATCCCGGCTCCTGATGGCCTTGACCCAGGTGAGCTCCTGATGCTGGACCATGCCGTCCATGGTGCGCATGGCCAGCATTAACAACAGGATCATGCCGAGCAGTGTGGTGGCCAGAATAACTGTCAGAGTGAGCGGTGTGCTCTGAAGGGCCAACCAAACTGCTTGCAGGAGCAGCAGGGGTATGGTCACTATGGTGGCGATCATGAAGAGGGGGCGTCCAAGCTTGTGAACCATCTTTTTATCCTTGAAGTGGCTGCTTTATGAGGGAATTTTAACCAAGCTTGCGGTGCAAAGCATGCTATTCCTCGCAACTCGGTGAAAAGGGTCAATTGAAATCGGTTAAATGTGAGTGAAACCACTTTCACAGGTACCGAAACAGGCGAAGATGAGTTGAAAACAGATCAAACAAGGCAGAGGTAAATCATGTTGTTAGAGCCAGAAAATAGTGCCAAAGCACGACAATTGTTGAACCAGAGTATGGCACTGGTGCTGGCAGGTGGACGTGGCAGTCGCCTGAAGCAGTTGACTGACAACCGCGCCAAGCCTGCAGTCCATTTCGGTGGCAAATTCCGGATCATCGACTTTGTGCTCTCCAACTGTATCAACTCGGGGATCCGCCGCGTTGGTGTAGTCACCCAATACAAATCTCACAGTCTGCTGCGTCACCTGCAATCGGGCTGGTCCTTCCTGCGTTACCAGATGAACGAGTTCATCGACCTGCTTCCAGCCCAGCAACGGGTGGATGAGGTGCACTGGTATCGCGGCACCGCCGATGCCATCTATCAGAACGTCGATATCATTCGTGACTACGGCCCCAAATACCTGGTGGTGCTGGCTGGGGATCACATCTACAAGATGGATTATGCCGCCATGCTGCTCGACCATGTACGCCTCGGTGCCAAGGTGACGGTAGCCTGCATCGAAGTGCCGCGGGCAGAGGCATCCGCCTTCGGGATCATGGATATCGACGAGCAGCGCAAGATCCGCGCCTTCGTCGAAAAACCGGCCAATCCGCCTGCCATGCCGGGTTGCGATGACCGCTCCCTCGCCTCCATGGGGATCTATATCTTCGAGGCGGAGTACCTCTACCAATTGCTGGAGGAGGATATTCACAATCAGGACTCCAAACACGACTTCGGAATGGATGTGATCCCCCGCATTGTGGAGGAGGGGATGGCCTTTGCGCACCCCTTCAACATGTCCTGTGTCGGGGCACGCGAGGGGCAAAAGCCCTACTGGCGTGACGTGGGTACACTGGACTCCTTCTGGGAAGCGAACATGGATCTCGCCTCCGTGCTGCCCGAGCTCGATATCTACGATCAGAACTGGCCTATCTGGACCAGCCAGACCCTGACGCCACCGGCCAAGTTTGTGCAGGATCGCAATGGCCAGCACGGCATGACCATCAACTCCATGTTCTCGGGCGGTACCATTGTCAGCGGATCGTTCGTGCTCAATTCGGTACTCTTTACCAATGTGCGGGTGCACTCCTTCTGCACCCTGGATCAAGCCATCATCTTCCCCGGGGTCGAGATTGGCGCCGGTTGCCGTCTGCGCCGGGTGGTGGTGGATAAAGGGTGTGTGCTGCCCGATGGACTGGTGGTGGGCGAGAATGCCGATGAGGATAGCCGCCGCTTCTACCGCTCCGAGCAGGGGATTGTGCTGGTGACCAAGGAGATGCTGGACAAGCTGGTTTGAGGAAAGCCCTTGAAACTGTGTCAGACGCTGTAATGCAAAGGGAGCCAAGTTGGCTCCCTTTTTCATGCTGGTGAATGGCGAGGATTATTCGCTAACCACCGCTTTGGCGGCCATCACCATGGCGGTGCCGTGCTTGCCACCGGCGGCGGTCACTTGCGGTACGCCATCTTCATCGGTATCGCTGCCGGCACCTTCGATGATGTTCTCGCCGGAGTCGCCGATCCACTCGGCCATCTGCATGCCACCATTGACGGTGCCACGGAACCAGCTGACGTACTGACCGGTCAGTTTGGCCAGCTCCAGCTCGGGCGCCTTCTCGGCACCTTCGTTGCGCAGGTTCAGCATGGCAGAGCGCAGGGCGCCAGAGATGGCCGCCTGGGTCCAGGGAGTGTATTCACCCTGTTTACCCGCCAGCCAGGTGCCCGCCTTGGCATTGAAGTAGGCCTTGTCGGCAGCGACAAACAGCTCGCGGGCGGCGGTGCGGTACTTGGCATCGGAGGTAGCGAGGAAGGCGGCCGTCAGACCGCGGATAGCGGCGAACTGCGCATCGATGGAGTAGCCGGCATCGAGCTTGCCACCCAGGGTTATGCCGTCATGCACCAGACCATTTTTGCCCTTGAGGTTGGCAAGGATGAAATCGGCCTGCTTGCGGATCAAGTCGAGCGCCTGTTGACCCTGCTTGGTCTTGAGGTTCAGCTCGCCATTGTCACCGGCGGCGTAACCGACCGGCAGCGCGTCCTGAGCGCGCTGGAAGATCTGCAGGGCGACCAGTGCGTAAGCGGCGTCAAAGGTGGTGACGTGCTTGCCCTGTTTGCCTGCCTGCCAGCTGTCGACCAGGGTGCCAGCCTTGGCATCAAAGTGCAGGGCCGCCAGGTTCTTGAAGGTGAGGTTGGAGAGATTGATCGCCAGCGAGAAGGCATCGCTGCCCGCGACCGCTTTCCCCAGGTCATTGGTCTTGTTGGCAGCCGGTGCGGCGGCAAACGGCGCACCGTCAAACACGGCGTGGAAGGCCGGGTTCTGGTTGGTGTTGGCGCTGCGCTGATCGCTGAAGGCATAGAACTCGGAGAGCGGCCACAGCATCATCCAGGCATCGCGCAGCTGGGCGGAACCATCCACCACCTCCAGCTTGCCGATGGCACCGGCATCGTTGTTGCTGGTTTCGGTCACTTTCACCTGATGGGGGAAGTAAATCACGCCCTTGGCCGGATCGTACTGCGGGGTGATTTTGGCGCCCAGTTGCTTGCCATCGAAGCCAAGCTGGTTCTGCATGATGGCCAGCTTGTCGATGGACTGCTCGGTCAGCATCATGCCGTTGAAGCCATCGGCGGCAGAGACGCCCAGCTTGTGCTTGCCATCCTGATCCATGGTGGCGGAGGCGGCTTCTACCTCTTCATCGGTCTCGGCCACGTGCATGCCGCCGAGGAAGTCCTGGGACCACATCACCTCTTTGAGCAGGATACCGCCCACCGCTGCGGGCACCAGCAGGTTGTCGCTGCCGCTCCAGCGCAGGGTGCTGTAGTCGCGGAAGTAGGCGGGCACCTGGGTCTTGACGGTTTTCTCGGTCCCTTTGGCGGTCTTGATGGTGATCTGATCGCCATTGACAGGGGTGGCGTTGACGGCCTGGGCAAACTCCGGATTGGCGGAGGCGTAGGGCAGGGAGAGGGGATACATGCCCTGCGGCACTTCATCAGCCGGGAAGCCAACGGCATCGGCCATGGCCAACACCCGTTGCCCCAGAGAGGCCATGGTGCCGCCACGGGCCAGGTTTTGCGGCCCGTTCACCAGATGAGGGCCCATGCCGGATTGGTAGTTGAGGGCGTACATCGCCTCTTCGGAGTATTCGTAGGATTCGATGCCGGCGGCGAAGTCGAACGGGGTCGGCTCATCGGCACGGTTGGCATCCAGCACATCCAGATCCAGCCCCAGCGCTTCGGCAAGCGGCTCACCGGAGAGCTCGAATTCGGTATAGGCCAGCATGTTGGCGGCGGTATTGAATGTCTTGTCTTCGAGTTTGACGGCAGCGTGTGCTGCGCCGCTGATCAGTGCGCAGGCGATCGCCTGAACCAGTACGGTTTTTCTCATGTCCCTTCTCACCATTGGTTTTATTATTGACGCTTCTCATAACGAATCTAAATGAGAATGGTCTGCATTATGCTGTGTTGGCGGGGACTTGAGAAGTAAAAAACCGCCCCATTCGGCTGCACGTTGAACCGGATGTGCGCTGTCGAAGAGGACGGTTATCTGTTTATTGCGATGAAAGTGCCGGTGCGGCGGCGATCAGAGCAGCTTGAACGGGATGACCAGACGGCCTGGCTCTACCTTGAGGGCTTCGACCTTCTCCTTGAGCCTGGCTTCGTTCTTGCGGCTGCTGTCGAGGCGGTAGACCGGGGTCTGCGACAGGAACAGGGAGAGCGACTGATTGAAGGTGGGTAGCAGCGGGGTGAGGGCGGCCCCGATATCGGCCGGCTCGGTCTTGACCGAGAGCAGCTCAAGATCGCGCAGATAGATGGCACCCTGATCGGCCACATAGTCCGGGCGTGCGCTCAAAGCAAAGCGGATCTTCATCTGCTGGCTGCCAAGGGGGCTGCTCACCTGCAGGTCGCCAGCGGCGTCCAGCTCGATGCGATCTGCTTGTTTGCGGCCGATACGGCTCTGCATCTCGTCCAGGCGGATCTTGCTCGACATGATGCCGGGGATCCCCAGCTGCTTTTCAAAAGAGACCTGATCTTTGAGGTACTGGTTGATTTCGGCCTCGCTGACATTGTACTGGGTCAGGGAGCAGGCCCCCAGCAGCAGGGCAAGGGGGAGTAACAACAACTGTTTCAACATGATGGATTCCGCTTGGGCAACTATGATGGCGCTATCTTACGCGATAACGGGCGTGGAATGAGAGCCTCATACCGTGGGAAATCACGGACTTGCTGCATTCCCGATTGTTTTTTGGCAACCGCCGGGTTCATCATCGACGGGTGAACGAAATAGGGCTGAGCTGTTGCTTCGGGTGGGGTCTACACCTTAAGCAGAGAGAAAGAGAACAGAAAGCGAGAAGAGCACAGAGAACGAGGAGAGCGTAATGGTTCGGATGGGCAAGATTGGCCGCAGGGCGCTGCTGTGGCTTGGCTGCATGATGGGACTCTGGAGCCCATCGCTGTGGGCCGAGGTGAAAGTGATCCCGGTATTCGAGGCGCAGGCCGCGGTGCAGACCCTCAAGGAGATCTATCCCCAGCTTGGGGTGAGTGCCATGGGTAATCAGCTGGTGCTGAGCGGGACGCCAGCCCAGCTGCAGGAGGCCGAAGCCACGCTGGCGCAGATCAACCAGCCACCGCAAAGCCTGCTTATCGAGTGGCGGGTCGATGGTGCCGCCAGCGGTCAGCAACTGGGAGGCTCAATCAGTCGCGACGAGGTCAAGCGGCAGTGGTTGCTCGATGGCAACTCCCAGCAGTACCAGCGCAGCCAAAACGACAGCTGGCAGGTGCGCGGGCTTTCGGGCCGTCCCGTGCTGCTGCAGATGGGCTCCTATCAGCCGGTGACTTTCTACCAATGGAACGGGGGCGCCGTGGTGGGGATGATGCCGTTGGTGAACGGCCTCTATGCCACGGCCACCTTGATTGGCGATCGGGTGCAGATTGCGCTGAGCAGCGAACAGGCGAGGCTGGATCAGGGCACCATCAATCGTGGGCAGAGTGCCACCGAGGTGAGCGGGGCCCCAGGCCAGTGGCTGACGGTGGGGGAGCTCTCGACCAGCTCGGCAGATCAGGGGAGTAGCCTCGGCACCCAGCTACAGGGCGGACGAGGCAGCCAGAGCGAGCGCCAGACCCTGCAGATCCGGGTCACCCGCCAATAAGCAATGTAGTGGTCTAATCATCCCGGACACCATTTTAGGTGGTACAGTCGCCACCATGACCTGAGGTGTTCAATGACAAGA
>NZ_JAAKUM010000028.1:0-39437 GCF_049175135.1 Aeromonas sp. 600724
GCACTGGCCATATTGTCAGATTGCCAGGTAGCAAAGCGGGTCAGATCTGCCTGTGTGCCATCACTGTAAATGGCAGTAGCCTGCAACTGTCGACGTTGCCCTTTTGCCAGCGTGACCGATGGCGATGTAATTGTAATGGCATCGAGAGTGGCACTGGTGACCTCAACAAAGACCGGGTCGCTCACAACCCCCTGCTTGCTCGCCGTCACCCCGCTCGTCCCGACCTCCCTCCCCGTCACGACACCGTCAGGTGCGATGGTGGCCACAACCGGATTATCCGAACGCCAGGTAGCAATACGTGTAATGTCAGCCTGGGAGCCATCATCATAGGTGGCAATGGCCTGCATCGATACCGGTTGCCCCTTGCTCACTACCGGCGATGGCGTGACAGCAACAGTGATGATCCGTGCACGGGTTATCTCAACCACAACCGCATTACTGATGATGCCATTCTTACTGGCCGTCACTGACACCACTCCCGCCTCAACCCCCGTCAACTCCCCATTCTGGCTGATGCTGGCCACGGCCGGATTATCAGCTTGCCAGGTGACCTCGTAGGTAAGGTCTTGTGTTGAACCATCACTGTAATAACCAGTTGCAACAAATGGCTGCATACCCCCCTGCGCAAGGCTCAGGGATGCCTGCCCAATGGTGGTGAGCGGAAATGCAACAATATCGATGGATTGTAAGGTCTCCCCAGCAGAGGGCTGGGAAGAGGTGTTTTTATGGCAACCGGCAAGTAATGTCAGGCAGCCAAACAGTAACAGGGCAATACGCAGTCGATGTCGTAAAAACATATAGGCCTCAAAATGTTGGTAGTGCTCTTCCCACTAGTGTAGAAAGGAGCCTGTAAATGATTCTAACTGCCCACACCATTACAGGTGACCGCTCAGGCGCTCACCGAACTCGATAATAAAGCGATTCAGGGCAGCTTCCAATTCTGGCTCGACATGGTCCATTTCTTGGAGGCCTGCTGTATCGCGAGAAACGCTACTTTTAGCGCGGAGTTATCGGTCGGAAGAGCTTCCTTTACTTGGTTGCTTTGCGCAGCACACTGTTCAACGACTCAATAGCATTGGTGGTGTAAATAACCTTCCGGATGGCGAGGGGATAATCGAACTGCGTGATCAGATTATCCCAGTTACCCTGCCAGGAGCGCGCTATTTGCGGGTACTGACTATCCCTGCGCTCGCCGAAGGCCGCCAGCGCCTGCTGAGCTTCACGTTCCGTCGCTGAGTGGTAGATCTGCTTCAGATCCGCTGTCACCGCCTTGTAGTCCTTCGAAGAGACATAGCGCAGCGAGTTGCGGACCATGTGGACTATGCACTGGTGGACCTTGGTCTGCGGATACTCCACAGCAATCGCATCAGGGAAGCCCTTGACCGTCCACACACGCATAGATGGTCGCCCCAGTTTCAAGCCCTCAATCGATGAAAATGAGTCAGGTGGAGATTGCAGCCATAGTTTTAGACCTCAATCGAGACCCCAACATCTATCGCTGATGGAATTCGCTGACTGGCTCCTCTATTAATTAGACGCACTTATCAGTGCATTGTGTGTGTCCGGTTTTGCCAGTCATGGTCTGACCTATCTCACAATCATTTCATGATTGCTTGTGCAATCGGAGCTCCTTATCAAAGCCTTGTCACGGAACGCTCAACCAACCGTTGTCTTGATAAACTGGATCATCATGCTGTCACGGTATACTTGGCATCGTACTGTCTGTGGCGTTGTTTCCCAAATCGATGCAGCTTGAGGAACTAACTGAGGACTCGGTGATCTGATCACCACCCTTCTCTTCAAATCTGCATCATGGGCGCCGGGGCCGCAGTCAGCTCTACACCGACCAGACCATCTGTAACCTTCCTGATGCTCAAGGGGATTTTTAACCTCACTCTGCGGGCCAGCCTGGGACGACTCGACGCCCTGTTCGAGTTGATGAACATGCCGCTTTGTGCCCCCGATTACAGTTGTGTAAGCAAGCGGGCCCGCACGGTGACGGTGGCTTATCGACAGCCCCCAAAGAAAGTCAGAAAACACGGCGCCGAGAAACGGCGAGTCTGGCGCAAGTTGCATCTGGCGGTAGACCCGGCCACTCACGATATCGTGTCGGCGGAAGTTTCGCTGGAAAATGTCCATGATGCCAAGTTGTAGCCCACCTTGCTCAAGCCACTGCGGTGTGGACGTGTTTATGCGGATGGCGCCTATGACAGCAAAGCCAGCCATCAGCTTATCTCGCGCAAAGGGGCGGCAGCCTGTATCCCACCTCGCAAGAGCGCGGAGTTATGGAAAAAGGGACATCCAAGAAATGAGGCCGTGCTGGTGATGCGCAAGGAAAGGCTGGCGCACTGGAAGAAGATATCGGGGTATCACCGACGCTCGCTGGTCGAGACGGCAATGTATCGGTTCAAGCAGTTGCTGGCGGGGAAAATCAGTCTGCGTAACTACAACGGCCAAGTGGGAGAAGTCACGGCGTATATCAGCGCCATAAATAAACTGAATACCCTTAGTCTACCAGTCAGAAAGCCCCATGTGTAGCGGGCACCCGGGGCTGGGTGGATTTGACCCCATAGATCCAGACACTTTTTTCCCGCTTAAGGTTGTGATACCCGACTACGTAGGAATTCCCGGGGTGAACGGTATCCCAAGGCGCTGTGCGGGTGGTGCTCGTTATAATGCTCAAACGCGATGGCCAAATTGCCTACCGCTGTTCGGCTATCTGGTTTCGGCATCATCTCGATATAGTCTCGCTTCATCGTCTTGACGAAGCTCTCCGCTATACCGTTGCTCTGTGGGCTTCTCACCGCAGTCGTTCTGGGCTCCAACCCGATTTCTCGTGCAAACGCGCGGGTCTCATGGGCTCGATACGCCGAGCCATTATCAGTCAGCTACTCCACCGGTGATGCCGGCAACGAATCCCCTAAGCGACGTTCGACAGACCTCAGCATGACATCTTCTTGCACCGTGTCACTGTCGTAACCCCCGGTACTGGCAGCCCAGTCCAAGGTTTCCCTGTCACAGCAGTCCATAGCGAACGTGACTCGTAGTTTTTCACCATTATCGCAGCGAAACTCGAAGCCATCTGAGCACCACCGTCGATTGCTCTCTTTGACGGCAACACGTCCCTTATGTGCCTGCTGGGTCAATGGTGTTGCCAGTTTTTTTCCTGCAGCAGGCTATGATCGCGTATGACGCGATATACCCGTTTGGCGTTTACTACAGGCTGTCGTGTTGCCTCTGACTGACGCCGTAACAGCGCCCAGACTCGGCGATAACCATAGGAGGGAAGCTCTGCCATCGCTTCCATGACCCGGCCAAGTAAGGCAGCATCATCATGCTGGCGATGATGACGACCATCTTGCCAACCCGGTTTTCGATGAACACGAACGGATAGCTGCGCACGCGATACATTAAGGGCCTGGCTCACAGCACTTAATCGTCGTTCCCCGGCAACAAGGGTGCATGCGCAATCCATTTTTTTGCTCGGCCATACTTCACGGCTTCTTTGAGGATCTCGTTCTCCATGGTCTTCTTCCCGAGCAGACGCTGGAGCTCTCGGATCTGCTTGATGGCAGCAGCCAACTCGGAGGCTGGAACAACATCCTCACCGGCGGTGATCGCCGTGAGAGACCCTTCCAGGAATTGCTTACGCCATTTGAAAAGCTGGTTGGCGTTGACGTCGTGCAAGCGAGCGACATGAGAGACGGTCATTCCGGGCTCAAAGGTCTGCTGCACGATGGAGATCTTTTCCTGCGGAGTCCGGCGTCGACGGCGCTCAGTCCCTGTTAACACTTCGACCATCTTCTCGTTGCGACTAGTACTGAACATAGTTCCAAGACTACCTTTTAAGTTAAGAGGGGCGAAGTGTCTGGGTCATCAAGGGGTCAATCTACTGGGGAAGTTATGATTGCAGTCTGATTGAGGCAACAACATCATATCGATGGATACACACAAGAGTGCAGGTGTAAGGTAATTCCTACACTCCCCACCATTCTTTGTAAGTGTAGGTTTAAAATAAACCATAGGTATTGCTCTGATGTATTATCCGAGGGAGAATTGCTTCCATCATTTCGACCTTAACAACATTGCGATGAGCATCCAACCACTATTGAAGCTTGATTATGATGCGTTCTAACTTTTTTTTAGACGAAGATTGGAATAGAGAGTACGAAATTGACAATTACATTTACACGCCTTCGACCGCAACGATATCCAAGTATGAAAAAACATCAGACGGACCGAAAGTACACTTAAACTCAACCAAACTAAGAAACAAAGAAAATGAGTTGTTTTTTCTAATAACCTCTAATTATCCCAATATAGCAACTAGGGATATGCTACTAGACAAGTTATGGTTTGGATACAATGAAACGAGTGCAAACTCCACATTAACACAAACATTAAAAGGTGTCCGCTCAGCATTTGGTGATGATGGGAAAAAGCTAATTTTAACTGTACCACGGGTTGGTTTTAGATTAAGTACATGTCAGTTGGCACAATCTAACGATGAAAAGTCATATGATGCGCAACTCAACATCAAGGAAAAAACATTTACCCAGGGATTAAAAAGAACATTTTCGAACCATATGCTTTTACTGGGAAATATAACTTTCACTATCACTTTATTAATCATTTTTAATTTTTTAGTTACTAATGACGCGGTAACAAGGTTATATGGTTCAGATAACGATACAAAACCAATTGTCACACCAATTAACAATGAAAGAATTGTCATTGACAAATACAATGGCGCTCAGGTGATATGTCGTTCAAGTTTAAAAGATGGATATTGCCATCAAACATCATAATTTTATGCGCCAACATGGTCGCATTAATAACATTTCTTATCATCATAATAAAAAATAATGAGGCTGGTGATGAAACTTGGAGCATGGCTATTAACAGCGGTATCGATAGCGCAATGCATGACTCATACATCATCACTGACAGAACAATATACAGGCTGTTTGGTGATGATAAAAACAAGTCCTTTGTTGTATATGATATCCTAAGCGTTAAAAGTTATGACTATAGTGTATCAATAACTCAATCTTCAGTGTCTGATACACACAAAGATATAATTCCAGATAACGGCGTGGGCACTTTGACTATGAAAAGAATTGACGATAACACATTATTCATTAGCCATAAGGTAAATAACAAATCCATTACTCCGTATTACGCTGGGTTTTATGTAAAATAAAGCTTATAAAAATCACTTACATTACATCAGGTGAATTCATGCTCATAAAACCCTTAACAAAAACCATTTCCACTCTAGCTTTATCATTGATGGTGAGCACCCCTTCAAATGGAAAAGATAATACGCATCTACACAGTGAAACTTGTAAAACAACGATTGAAGTACCATCATCAATCAGCACAAATACATTCTATGAATGGGAATTAAAGTTCCAACCCAAGTCCTGTGGAAATGGTAGCCTTGAAGTAAAAGGTTATATGCCGGCACACGCTCATGGACTACCTTCAATTCCTGTTATTGTGGAAGATAGTGATGGAAGATATTTTATTAAGGGAATATATTTTAATATGATGGGGCGATGGATTTTAAGCATTTACAACGAAAATAAAGTGATTGACAAGCATGATATCAACGTCATCAAGTTTTAACTACTTATTTAAAGTATTCATTACTCTACTTTTTGTTATTCTTAGCGTTGCCATTGTTTTAATAAGGGATGGTGAGAATAACAATGAATGGCATGAAGACGAAATTGCAATGCTTGGCTGGCTTTCATTAGACTTGAAAAACCAAACCATAACAGATGGTTTATCTGCAGAATCACAACTTGGTAAAATATTATTTTTTGATAGAAATTTAAGTAAAGATGGCAATGTCTCCTGTAGTTCTTGCCACGACCCTGATTTTCACTATGGCGACCCATATGATACGACAAGAAAGTTAGACCCTAATGCGCCACATAGAGCCCCAGGACTTGAAGGTGTTTCTAATCAGATGTGGTTTTTTTGGGATGGGCGCACAGACTCTTTATGGAGTCAGGCATTATCTTCACTCGAGAATCCATCAGAGCACGCAAGTTCTCGGTTACAAGTAGCATTGTACTTATGTGATACTTATTATGCACAATACCCATCATTATTATCCCCATGCGGGTCAAGAGATATTTTGCCGGTCCACCATATGGCTGCATCTCCAAATAATAAAAATCGTGAAGTGGTACTTGCGTGGGAGAGATTATCAGATGAGCAAAAAAAACTTACTAACGAGCTATTTATCCTTACAGGAAAAACAATTGCATCTTTTGTAAAAACGCTACAACCTAAACCTTCTCGATTTGATGCTTATGTTTACGATATAACTCGTAAAAATAACATATCGTCTATGAACATGAGCAAGGATGAAGTTGAAGGATTACGCCTATTCTTAAAGACTGGCTGTGTAGATTGCCACAATGGCTCAATGTTTACTAATTCAGGCTTTTTTGCCATCGGAACAGACATCTCAGCAGGTGATAATCATGACCGACAAGATGGCATTAAAAAACTGTTACACAATGAGTTTAATTGCCTACAACAAGAAAATAAGGACGATAGCAGTTGCGCTCATGTGAAGTATTTAAAAAACAAAGGCACTGAGCTTGTTGGCGCTTATAAAGTGCCATCACTGAGAAATATAAAGTCATCAGTTAGCTTTATGCATGATGGTCGTTTTAATAATTTAAGCGAGGTTATTGATCATTACTCAAACCCAAACATATTACCTTTGCGACATTTGGATGTTCGCCCACTTAGATTGTTTAAATATCAAAAAGAACAATTAATTTCATTTTTAATCGCACTTAATGAACCATATACAGGTAAGGATTTACATGACAAATAAGGTTAAAGCTTTTTTAGGCTTATTATTTTTATTCCCATTGACTGTCAATGCTCATGTTCAGTGGTTTGTAACACCAGAAGAAATGAAAAATGTTAATCTACCTTTTGACATAACAACTTTATTGTTAAGTCTCATGGTTGGTGTGTGTGTGATATCATCGATCATTCTTAGTCGAACGAAAATATCATTTTTTCCGTTTCAACACCTCGTTTCAAAAAAAATCAACATAAAAAAAGAGCTCTATCTATCGTATTTTTCTTTGTTAATGGCAACTTTTTTCATTTTATTGCTTCTAAAAGGTGGTTTTTTAGCGCCAAATCTAATTTTACCACAGGCATGGGTGGAAATTGGTCTGTTAATACAAGCTATATTGGTAATCGCAGCTACATTTAGCACATCATTATCGGGTTGCGTCTTGATTATTTTATCAATCATCACAATGATTGTATTTCCATTTGAGCTTTACATTAACTATATTTTTGAATTTTTATCTATCGGGCTATTTATGCTCTTGACAGGCTCAAGCAACACAGCAATTGACCATTGGATTATGTCTCGCCTAAGCTTAGATAATGAAAAAACATGGCGATTAGCGATAACGATACTACGTGTAGGGATTGGCGCTCAATTAGCTATTTTAGCGCTAACTGAAAAGCTAATAAACCCAGGCCTTGCGCTTGTTTTTATTGAAAGATTTCCATTTTACAATTTTTTCCCAGCCCTTGGTTGGAGCGCGGTCACAGACTTGCACTTTGTCTATTTTATAGGGATTTCGGAGCTTGTATTGGGGATAATTCTAATGTTGGGAGTAGCAAATCGACTAGTCATGATAGCATTGACTGCCGCCTTCATTGCAACAGCAATTATTCATGGTATGCATGAAGTAGAAGGACACCTCCCAATTTTTGCATCGGCACTTGTATTGTTGCTAGAGTGCCGAAATGTTTTTGCAAATAAATTCACTTACTTGCGCACAAGCTAACTCTAACGCTGATTAATGTATTTATTTCATGGGGGGCTTTGGGGGCCAATAAAACTACTACTCATTGCACACTTTTACAGATTATCTTAATCAAGGTTATTTTTAGAAGTTACTCCAACAGTCAGGGAGCCTGGTCTTATCATGCCAGGTTCCCTTTTTGGGTAGAACAGTCTCATCGATGACTGGAAATTTCAAAGCCAAGCTTATATTTCTGAATTCAAGCAAGAAGCAAGTGGCCAACCTTACCAAATGAAAGGATATGCTTGACCGTCATAAAACCGCCGCCGATTGCGATTATCTAGAAGCTCGTTAATACTTATTTACCAACAAAAGAAACTTTTATGTACACACAATTCTTTGGCCTCTCGGAACACCCATTCTCCATCTCGCCCAATCCCAAATATCTTTACATGAGCGAACGCCACGGTGAAGCGCTTGCCCACCTCAATTATGGATTAGAGGATGGCGGCGGCTTTGTGATATTGACCGGTGAAGTGGGTACCGGCAAGACAACTATCTCCCGCTGCCTGCGACAACAGTTACCCGCCGAGACCGAGATCGCCTATATCCTCAACCCCTCGCTGACCGAGCGTGATCTCCTGGCAACCATCTGTGACGAGTTTCAGCTTTCCTACCCCGCCGAAGCGGGGATCAAGCTGCTGTTCGACTTGATCCGTGACCACCTGCTGACCAATTTCGCGTCAGGCAAGCGCAACATAGTGCTAGTGGATGAGGCTCAGCACCTGCTGCCCGACGTGCTAGAACAGTTGCGCCTGTTGACCAACCTCGAAACCGACGAAAAGAAGCTGTTACAAGTTGTGCTGATCGGTCAACCCGAATTGCAGCAGAAATTGCGCCAACCCCTGTTACAGCAACTGGCCCAGCGCATTACAGCTCGCTACCACCTGCAGCCCCTGGGTGCCAGCGATGTCGATGCCTATGTTCGCTTTCGGCTACAGATCGCCGGCTGCGTGCAGCCCATTTTTACCCCCAAGGCAATCCAGACCCTCCACCGCCTTAGCGGTGGCATCCCCCGGCTTATCAACCTCATCTGCGACCGAGCTCTAATCTCAGCCTTCGCCCGTAACAGCTACAAAATTGTCCACAGCGACATCACTCAGGCAGCTTTGGAAGTGAGCGGGATCCGTGACGAAGGAAGCTGGCTCTCTGGCCTAGCGGTCATGCTGGCAGGTGCTCTACTGGTAGCGGTAGGCTGGTGGGGATGGCAATTTTTCGGCGTATTCCCCGAACGCCCAGTGGTCAAGGTCGAGGTACCGGTCACCGTCGATGAGACGGCCGAACAACAGGAGCAGCTCACCAAAGCAATCAGTCAGGCGCTAGCCCCAGATGGAGCATTGCAAAATCTATACCAGGTTTGGGGGTATGAGCCCGAGTTGGAGGACGCCACCTGCGACAACGCCCCCCGTGCCGGTCTACGCTGTCAGGAGGGTGAAGCAAGTCTCGACGAACTTCAAAATCTGCAATATCCCGCCATGGTTAGCCTTAACGATGAGACTGGCGGCTCCTACTACGCTACCTTGGTCACCCTTGGCCCCAAGCAGGCGCATCTGATGATTGGCAACCAGAGTTGGCAAGTTGAGAGACAGTGGCTCAGCGACAACTGGGGCGGCAGTTACACCCTGCTCTGGCGCATGCCCAAGGGAGGTACAAGCCTGATCAGCAGCAACGCGGGCCAGACCCAGATCCAGTGGCTCGATAATGCCCTGAGCCGGGCGCTGCAGCAGCCCGAGCGCAAGGTGCGCCGCTTCGATAGCGAGCTCAAGAACAAACTGCAACAGTTCCAACGGGCGCAGGGGATCACCCCTGACGGCATCGCCGGAAAAAATACATTACTGAGACTCAATGCTCTTTCCGGCGAACCCATGCCCAGACTGCAGGAGGCCTCCTGATGTCGACCTTGCTCAAGGCTCTGCACCGTGCGCAACAGCCACAAATCTATATCCCCGCCATGGGGCTTGCCATACCAAGTAAAGAAACACGGCCATCGCCCCGCCTTACTTGGCTGTTTGCTCTACTAGCTCTGCTGCTTGGAGCAGGCGCCAACTACGGTTGGCATCTGCTCCATTTGCGCCCCATTGAGGAAAGGATCGAAGTGAAAAAGGTCATCACACCGCCCTTCGTGCGAGTGGAGCCCAAGGCTATGGTGACGCGGCCTCTACCGCCTCCTTTACCGGAGCCGACAGTGCAGCAACCCAGGGTCACAGCTGCCACCAGCCACCCGACAACCAGTCGACTGACCTTGGCCGAACAGCTGATGCGCGCCCTCAACGAAACACCGCTGCAACAGGAGACAAGTTCAGATCCACGGAGTGTACTTCAGCCGGCCGAGCTGATGCAGCTTAATGCAGCGCCACTTTCAGTTCGTCAGAAGGTGCCCGCGTTCAGTTATGACTCCCATGTATTCTCATCTATTCCGGCTAAACGAACCGTTGTGCTCAATGGTCGTGAATACCGAGAAGGGAGCGATCTGGCGCCGGGCATACGCCTTGTCTCAATCACCCAGGAGTTCATGGAGCTGGATGTGGATGACCAGATAGTCACCTTCAAGGCGCTGCAAGACTGGAAAAGTGGACTTGGCCCTCCCCAGTAGACGATCAAGCCCTACAGTTTGGGTATAGGAGGAGCATATGGGCACACCACGATTTACACCTGAATTTACTCAGTCTCTATAAATGGTTGAGGTGTCAACGCCGTATAATAGTGAGCTGCATGACCGCGATGTACTCAAAGCAAAAAAAGAGAGCCCGAAAGAAAGGACTCACGCGAATCAAACCAAAGAAGGGCGAGATATCCTGAAAAAGGCCACTCGGTACTTTGCAAGGAATCCCGACTGAAGTAGCGCTTTTCCACTCGGTATGGCCTGCCATGACCATGTGTCAGGTACTGACATCTGAATCGCCCCTGGTTTTCTCGGTTATCTGTTGCTGAAAAATAAACTGCCTTTCAAACTCTACCTGCGACAGATCATCATTGGAACCATGGCGACTGATTGAGTTGTAAAACATTTTGGTATAATCAAATACGTTGTTGGCTTGTCTCTTGTCGGGTAAATTCTGCGCTTGATCCGCACCCGTTTGAGCAACTGAAAGAAGCTCTCGGCGATAGCATTGTCGTGGCAGTTACCACGCCAGGTCATACTGTAACTCAGGTTATCAGCCTTCAGAAAGTCCTGCCATTCCCCACCGGTAAACTGGCCACAGAGATCCGAACGACCCAGCCCCGGCGGCTTTGGCTTGCGCTGCCAGACAGCCATCAATAACGCATCCACCGCCAGATACTGCTCTCCTTCTTGAGTGCGAATGTAGGTAATGTCAGTCACCCTAGATAAGAGCTGCTAACGGCGTTGTTTCCCAAATCGATGCCGCTTGAGGAACTAACTGAGGACTTGGTGATCGGATCACCACCCTTCTCTTCAAATCTGCATCATGGGCTCGTCGCTTCACCCCATCACTAACTGGCCTCAATACAACAAGTCTTTGATTAGCCGTGGTTCCCTCATCTTCTGGGTTGATGCTGGCGCCATGGATAACTGGTTCCACCACGACCATCATGTGCGCTGGGGCCGCAGTCAGCTCTACACCGACCAGACCATCTGTACCTTCCTGATGCTCAAGGGAATTTTCAACCTCACTCTGCGGGCCACTCAGGGGCTACTCGACTCCCTGTTCGAGTTGATGAATGTACCGTTGTGCGCACCGGACTATAGCTGTGTCAGCAAGCGGGCCCGCACGGTGACGGTAGCTTATCGACAGCCCCCAAAAGGACGCATTACCGACTTGGTTATCGACTCAACCGGGCTGAAGGTGTTTGGTGAAGGCGAGTGGAAGGTCAGAAAACACGGCTCGGAGAAGCGGCGAGTCTGGCGCAAGTTGCATCTGGCGGTAGACCCGGTGACTCACGATATCGTGGCGGCGGAAGTCTCACTGGAAAATGTCCATGATGCCGAGGTGTTGCCCACCTTGCTCAACCCTCTGCGGCGTATGCTGGGACATGTTTATGCGGATGGCGCCTATGACAGCAAAGCCAGCCATCAGCTTATCTCGCGTAAAGGGGCAACAGCCTGTATCCCGCCTCGCAAAAGCGCGGGGTTATGGAAAAAAGGACACGCAAGAAATGACGCGGTGCTGGTAATGCGCAAGAAAGGACTGGCGCACTGGAAGAAGATATCGAGGTATCACCACCGCTCACTGGCAGAGACAGCGATGTATCGGTCGAGTCGGGAGGTTGTGAACGCATACCTTTCCTTGACTCGCTGGCAAAATACGCGACCTCCTTGAAAAGGTTGCGCTCCTCGGTGACTTGGCACAGTTCGGCTTTCAGAGGGTATATCTCGGCTTGCAAGGCAGACTCTTCGTGCTGCTGGTAAGCGCGCTTACCGTACTGCTTGAGCCAGGTATACCGACCGAGGACTTGTGCTACATCAGCCACAGACCCCCACGTTCGGTGACTTGTTTAACAGCTTCGATTTTGAATGTTTCTGGGTAACGCTGACGGGACGTAACGCCTCCAATAGTTACCTCATTTTAAGACTCTGAGGTGTCTAGGGAACTGGGGGTGATTCACAGCCTATGATCATAGGGCAAGGATCTGCCTGAAAATGGCGATATATTGTAAGTGCTTTCTTACAGAATCAGGTTCATCTTGTAAGATAATGACCAAAGTTAATCCCCCCCCTTGTTGTCATTCATTCACCCAAGCGATAATAACCGCATACTTTGAACAAGCAGGTTATTGAAATTGCATTATCATGAGATGAACAGCATAGTTTTCAAGGCAGAAAAATGCACATTCGATAACCGTGCGCCCACACCAAAAGAAGAATAAAACTATATTTTACATTATTTCATTAGTCTAGCCTTCGCAGGTTGGCTATTGTTCTCACACCCCAAGGGCATTTTACACCCACTCAGCAACATTATTTTCCGGCTCAGTGTGAATGATTGCCCAACAAGAGAGTTTTAACCAAAAACGAACTAACACTTATCATTCAAGGAGGGGTTGTCGCAGCAAAAAAACATAGCATTAAAAGCCGGTACTTATCGGCAAAATTAAAATATGAAGATTTTATTATCACCAAGAAATTCTAATTTATGTCTATCATGAGGTATATATGAAGGTGCATTTTCAATTGACACACGTAGCTGCTGCACTCGCACTGCTGGCTAGCGGGAGTGTATTAGCTCACGGTTATATTAGTCAGCCTGAGTCACGACCTTTCCTGTGTAAGCAGGGAGAGAATACCGAATGTGGTCAAGTGACGTGGGAACCCCAAAGTGTGGAAGGGGCTGATGGATTCCCCGCTTCCGGTCCAGCAGATGGTACCATTGCTGGCGCGGGAAAACCAAACTGGAGTCAGCTGAATGCTCAAACGAGCAATCGTTGGGCTAAACGGGAAGTTTCATCTGGCCCATTTCAGATCAAGTGGACCTTTACCGCACCACATAAAACTAAAGACTGGCGCTATTACATCACAAAACAAGATTGGAACCAGAATCAACCTTTGAGTCGAGAGGCATTTGAGCTTACGCCCTTTTGTGTAGTTGATGGTAACATGCAAGCTGCTTCTGAAAAACCAACTCATGACTGTGTTCTGCCGGAACGTAGTGGATACCAGGTTATTCTGGGGGTATGGGACGTTGGTGATACAGGTGCATCCTTCTATAATGTGATTGATGCTCAGTTCAAAGATGGTGCTCAGCCGCCTTCACCGTGGAGCCAGAATGGCAGCATTGTACCCTCAATCGATCTTGCTGAGGGTGATAAAGTAAAAACTCGTGTCTTTGATGCCAATGGTGAACGTCCGGATCTTCAAACAACGTTGACTATTTCTAATAGTTCACAAGGTCAGAAGAACCAATGGGCATACGAACTTGCTAGCAAAATCAATAAAGAGCAAACTCAAATTCGAGCAGGTCAGAAGCAAGCTGATGGCCAATTTGTTCCCGTTTATGGTAACAACCCTGTTTACCTGAAAAATGGTAGTGGCTTGAATCGAGTTGAAATTGATTATGATCTGCAACAGCCACCGGTTGACGACGGTATCGACGTCAGTGGTCTGGCTAGCAATTATGAAATCAAGGATGGTAAAGTTCGGATCGATTTTACTGTTTCTGCACAAGGTAAATATTCTGTCAACGCAATGCTGTATAACCATGATGGCAGACCACAGGCAAATGGTATGGCTGTAGCCAACCTGGATGACAATAGTCAGACCCTTAGTATGGAGCCACGCAATCTGAAGGAAGGCCACCATCGACTTGTAGTCATTGCCACTCCGCAAGATGGTGGTGAAGTGATCCAGCAAACTTTTGATATGATGCTGCATGAATCAACAGACCCTGTTGACCCTGTAGAACCGGATGGTGAGTATCAATTTGTTTTCCCTGCAGGCTTGAGTTCTTATACTGCCGGCACCAAAGTGCTGCAACCTAAAACAGGTAAAGTATATGAGTGTCAATCTTTTCCAAACAGCGGCTACTGCAAGCAGTGGACCACTGGTGCAACTCAATTTGAGCCGGGGGTTGGTTCACACTGGAAGATGGCTTGGAATGAAGTAAAGTAATATAGGATGTAGATGGAAGAAAAGGGGGTGACGCTCCTTTTCTTTCATCATTTACACTGCAGAAAACATTTTTCATAAATAGCCACGCCAAAATAAAATTTAGAATATGGGCTGAGGAGACACAAAACTTATCCTCGCTCGAGAGCTATTGCTCTGTGGTTATTTCATCATGCATACAATAAGTTAGTCTAATCATCCATATTAACGACATGAGTCTAATGATTTATTCATACAATAAAACATTAAAGTCATTTCAAGAATTGTCATAATTAGTTTAACT
Organism: Aeromonas sp. 600724; assembly: GCF_049175135.1. Lineage (NCBI taxonomy): Bacteria > Pseudomonadati > Pseudomonadota > Gammaproteobacteria > Aeromonadales > Aeromonadaceae > Aeromonas > Aeromonas sp. 600724. The sequence continues at coordinate 14,708 of NZ_JAAKUM010000028.1, forward strand.
TTATAGTGCTTACTAATCTGTAGCATCAAAATAATCAGCCGAACCAAAACCATCAGAACCAGTAACACATGTTGATTTATATGAACCGATTAACCAAGCTACTGGTCCAGTACCAGCAACTGCCCGTTACCCGTGTCACCCAGGCGCTGTTTCTGGTGCTGCTGATCTTGTTGGCCTTGCAGTGTGCCAACCTCACTTGGCATCTGCTCGCCCAGGCGACGCCTCTGAGCAGCCAGCCGTGGCAGCCTTCCGTCATTGCAACTGCAGGCCAAAGCCCCCCCCGCCTTGAACTGGGCGAGGTAAGCCGACTGGCGCTGTTTGGCAAGGCGATCCCCAAGGTGCAAGCCAAAGCCGCCGTGGCCGCCCATACCCCGCGCACCCAGCTCAATGCCCAACTCAACGGCGTGCTGGCCAGCTCCGATCCGGCCAAATCGATCGCTATCATCGCCATGTCGGGGATCCAGAACTCCTACAGCGCGGGGGAGCTCATCGACGGCACCCAGGCACGGATCCGTCAGGTCTACCCCGACCGGGTCATCATAGAGCGCGATGGCCGCGACGAAACCCTGATGCTCGAGGGCGAAGAGTACGGCAAGCCCCTGCCCCAACAAGGCGGTAACGCGCAGCTCTCTTCCGTGCGCAACGAGCTGATGAGCGATCCCGGCAAGATCACCGATTACCTCAATATTTCACCGGTTCAGGTGGATGGCCGCCTGGCGGGCTATCGCCTCAATCCGGGCAACAATCCGGAACTCTTCAACCAGAGCGGGCTGCAGGCCAATGATCTGGCCATCAGTATCAACGGACTGGATCTGCGTGACAACATGCAGGCCATGCAGGCAATGCAGCTGCTGGCTGGCGCTACCGAATTGACAGTAACCGTCGAGCGGCAAGGTGAACAGTTTGATGTCTATGTTCGCTTGTCAGAATAATGATTTTGGAGTCGTACCAAGAATGACCAATAAAGGGAAAGGCTGGCGTCTGGCCACCATAGCGGCGGCACTGATGATGGCAGGTTCAGCCTGGGCCACCGAGTATTCGGCCAGCTTCAAGAACGCCGATATCGAAGAGTTCATCAACACGGTGGGCAAGAACCTCAACAAGACCATCATCATCGAGCCCTCGGTGCGCGGCAAGATCAACGTCCGCAGCTACGACCTGCTCAACGAGGAGCAGTACTACCAGTTCTTCCTGAGCGTGCTCGACGTCTACGGTTTTGCCGTGGTGCCGATGGATAACGGCGTGCTCAAGGTGTTGCGCTCGCGCGATGCCAAGACCTCCGCCATTCCGGTGGTGGATGGCAGCAATCCGGGCATGGGCGACGAGATGGTGACCCGGGTAGTACCGGTGCGCAACGTCTCGGTGCGCGAACTGGCCCCCCTGCTGCGCCAGCTCAACGATAACGCCGGTGGCGGCAACGTAGTGCACTACGAGCCCTCCAACGTGCTGCTCATCACCGGCCGCGCCGCCGTGGTAAACCGGCTGGTGGAGGTGGTCAACCGGGTCGACCGTGCTGGCGATCAGGATGTGGACATCATCAAGCTCAAGTTCGCTTCAGCGGGCGAAATGGTTCGCTTGGTGACCAACCTCAACAAGGGTGGCAATCCGCAAGGGGCCACCTCCCTGTTGCTGTCACCCAAGGTGGTCGCCGACGAGCGCACCAACTCGGTGGTGGTGAGTGGTGAACCGAAAGCACGCGCCCGCATCATCCAGATGGTACGCCAGCTCGACCGCGACCTGCAGAGCCAGGGCAACACCCGGGTCTTCTACCTCAAATATGGCAAGGCCAAGGATCTGGTGGATGTCCTCAAAGGGGTCAGCTCCAGCATCGAAGCGGACAAGAAGGGGGGCGGCAACGCGGCCTCCATGGGCGGTGGCGGCAGTATCGGCGGTGGCAAGCTGGCCATCTCTGCCGATGAAACCACCAACGCCCTGGTCATCACCGCCCAGCCCGATGTGATGTCAGAACTGGAGCAGGTGATCGCCAAGCTCGATATTCGCCGCGCCCAGGTGCTGGTGGAGGCGATCATCGTCGAAATGCAGGATGGCGATGGCCTCAACCTCGGCGTCCAGTGGGGCAATGCCAATGGCGGTGGCACCCAGTTTACCAACACCGGCCTGCCGATCGGTGGCGCCATCGCGGCAGGCAAGGATTACCAGAACGGCAATACTGCCGCCGCCAGTAAACTTCTGGAAAACTTTAACGGTATGGCTGCCGGCTTCTATCACGGCGACTGGGCCATGCTGGCCACGGCGCTCGCCTCCAATACCAAGAACGATATTCTCTCCACGCCGAGCATTGTCACCATGGACAACAAGGAGGCATCGTTCAACGTGGGCCAGGAGGTACCAGTCCAGAGCGGTTCACAGAGTTCCACTTCCGGCGACAACATCTTCAACACCATCGAGCGCAAGACGGTCGGCACCAAGCTGGTGGTCACCCCCCAGATTAACGAAGGGGATTCGGTGTTGCTCAATATCGAGCAGGAGGTCTCCAGCGTCGCCCATACCCAAGCAACTGGTACTGCCAACCTTGGCCCCACCTTCGACACCCGCACGGTGAAAAACGCCGTGCTGGTCAAAAGTGGCGAGACTGTCGTTCTGGGTGGCCTGATGGATGAGCAGACCAAAGAGCAGGTATCCAAGGTGCCGCTGCTCGGTGATATTCCGGTGCTGGGTTACCTGTTCCGCTCCACCTCCAACAGCACCTCGAAACGCAACCTGATGATCTTTATCCGGCCCACCATCTTGCGCGATGCCAACGTCTACTCCGGCATCTCCAGCAACAAGTACTCCCTGTTCCGGGCAGAGCAAATCAATGCCGCTGCGCAGGAGGGGTATGCCACTTCGCCCGCCCGTCAGGTACTACCCGCCTATGGCCAGGATGTGATGGTGTCGCCTGAGCTGCAAAAACAGCTGGAGCAGGTGAAGGTTCGCCAGCAGAGCGCGGTGGAAAGCACCACTCCCTTTGTGCAGAGCCGCCCCTGATGAGTGCCTATCATCTCGACGGGAGCAACCTGCCTCCCCCGCTGCCCGAGCTCCCCTTTGCGTTTGCCCGTAACTTCGGGGTGATCCTCAGCGAGCGTGACGGCGCACCTGTGCTGCAGTGTCGTACCGGCGTCACCCCGCAGACCCTGCTGGAAGTTCGCCGGGTGGCGGGCTGTGCCTTTGCGGTGGAGCAACTCGACAACGACGCCTTTGAAGAGCTGCTGATGGCGCACTATCAGCGCGACTCCTCCGAGGCGCGCCAGCTGATGGAAGATCTCGGCAACGAGATGGACTTCTTCGCCCTGGCCGAAGAGCTGCCCCAGAGCGAAGATCTGCTGGACGCCGATGACGATGCCCCCATCATTCGCCTCATCAACGCCATGTTGAGCGAGGCGATAAAAGAAGAGGCCTCCGATATCCATATCGAGACTTTCGAGCGGGCGCTGGTGATCCGGTTTCGCATCGATGGGGTGCTGCGGGAGATCCTGCGCCCCCATCGCAAGCTGGCCTCGCTCCTGGTCTCGCGGATCAAGGTGATGTCACGGATGGATATCGCCGAGAAGCGGGTGCCGCAGGATGGCCGCATCTCATTGCGCATCGGCGGCCGCGCCGTCGACGTGCGTGTCTCCACCATGCCGTCCAGCTACGGCGAGCGGGTGGTATTGCGTCTGCTCGACAAGAATACCATTCGCCTCGAGCTCAAGCAGCTCGGCATGACGGCGCGCAACCGCAGCATCATCAGCGAGCTTATCCGCAAGCCCCACGGCATCATTCTGGTCACCGGCCCGACCGGTTCCGGTAAATCCACCACCCTCTATGCGGCGCTCTCCGAGATCAACTCGCGGGATCGCAACATTTTGACGGTGGAAGATCCCATCGAATATGACCTCGAAGGGGTGGGCCAGACCCAGGTCAACAGCAAGGTGGACATGACCTTCGCCCGCGGCCTGCGCGCCATCCTGCGCCAAGACCCCGACGTGGTGATGGTGGGGGAAATCCGAGATCTGGAGACCGCCCAGATCGCGGTGCAGGCATCGCTCACCGGTCACCTGGTGATGTCGACCCTGCACACCAACACCGCCATCGGCGCCATCACCCGGATGCGGGACATGGGGATCGAGCCCTTCCTGCTCTCCTCCTCCCTGCTGGCGGTACTGGCCCAGCGGCTGGTGCGCACCCTCTGCCCCGATTGCCGCGCCTCGCGTCCGGCCACCGAGCAGGAGCGCCTCTCCATGGGGATCAATCTGGAGCCGGATCAGCATATCTGGCATGCGGTGGGCTGCGAACAGTGCAACCACACCGGCTATCGTGGCCGGACCGGCATCCACGAACTGGTGGTGGTGGACGAGGCGGTGCGTGAAGCCATTCACGGCGCCAGCGGCGAGATGGCCATTGAACGGCTGATCCGCGGCCACACCCCCAGCATCCGCCGCGACGGTATCGACAAGGTGCTCAAGGGGCAAACCAGCCTCGAAGAGGTGCTGCGCGTGACCCGGGAAGATTGAGATGGCGGCATTCGAATACAAGGCCCTCGATAACAAGGGACACAGCAAGAGCGGCGTGATGGAGGGTGACTCGGCCCGTCAGGTACGCCAGCTGCTGCGCGAACAGGGGCTCACCCCCCTCGAGGTGAACGAGACCACCGAGAAGGCGAAACGGGAGGCGACCCGCTTCGCCCTGTTTCGTCGTGGTGCCAGCACTGCCGAGCTGGCCCTGATCACTCGCCAGCTGGCGACCCTGGTCGGCGCCGGTCTCACCATCGAAGAGGCGCTCAAAGCGGTGGCCGAGCAGTGCGAAAAAGCCCACTTGCGCTCTCTGGTGGCGACCGTGCGCAGCAAGGTGGTGGAAGGCTATTCGCTGGCCGACTCGCTGGGGGCCTTTCCCCATGTATTCGACCAGCTGTTTCGCTCCATGGTGGCGGCCGGTGAAAAATCGGGCCATCTGGAGAAGGTGCTCAACCGCCTCGCCGACTACACCGAGCAGCGCCAGCATATGCGAACCAAGCTGCTGCAGGCGATGATCTACCCCATCGTGCTCACCTGCGTCGCCATTGGGGTTATCTCGATCCTGCTTACCGCCGTGGTGCCCAAGGTGGTGGCCCAGTTTGAACACATGGGCCAGCAGCTGCCGGGCACCACCCGTTTTCTCATCGGTACCAGCGAGCTGATGCAGGCCTATGGCCTCTGGTTCCTGCTGCTGCTCTTTATCGCCAGCTTTGTCTGGCGCTGGTGGCTCACCGACGAGAAGCGCCGTCGGCGCTGGCATCAGGTGCTGCTCGGCCTGCCGGTGATTGGCCGAGTCAGCCGCGGTCTTAACACCGCCCGCTTCGCCCGTACTTTAAGCATCCTCAACGCCAGTGCGGTGCCGCTGCTGGAGGGGATGAAGATCTCCGGCGAAGTGCTCTCCAACGACTTTGCCAGAATGCGCATTCTCGAGGCCGCCGAACGGGTGCGCGAGGGGACCAGTCTGCGCAAGTCGCTGACCGAGACCAAGATTTTCCCGCCCATGATGCTGCACATGATCGCCTCCGGCGAACAGAGCGGCGAGCTCGACAGCATGCTGGAGCGGGCGGCAGACAACCAGGATCGGGAGTTTGAATCCCAGGTCAATATCGCCCTCGGGGTGTTCGAACCCATGCTGGTGGTCTCCATGGCCGGGGTGGTGCTGTTTATCGTGATGTCGATCCTGCAGCCGATCCTCGAGCTCAACAATATGGTGAATATGTAAGGTTCGGATGTCCGAATACGCTTCGCTATTCGAACCTACCAATCCAATCGACCTCGTAGGTTCGATTAGCCGACAGGCGTAATCGAACGATCGCGGTTTAACAATCAATCGTCGATGGTTCATGCCATCTCATCTGTGAGGGAGTCAAAGTAATGCAAAAGCGTCGTCAATCCGGTTTTACCCTGCTGGAAGTTATGGTGGTCATCGTGATCCTCGGCATTCTGGCCAGTCTGGTGGTGCCCAACCTGATGGGCAACAAGGAGAAAGCTGACCAGCAGAAAGCGGTCTCCGATATCGTGGCGCTGGAAAACGCCCTCGACATGTACAAGCTGGACAACAACCGCTACCCGACCACCGAGCAGGGTCTGGACGCGCTGGTGACCAAGCCCTCCATCGATCCGGCGCCACGCAGCTACCGCGATGGCGGCTACATCAAGCGCCTGCCGCAAGATCCCAGGGGCAACCAGTATCAGCTGCTGAGCCCGGGCCAGTACGGCAAGATCGACATCTTCTCCATGGGTCAGGATGGTGAAGCGGGTACCGATGACGACATCGGCAACTGGAACCTGAAGGATTTTCAATAAGTGATGTGCCATCAGAGCCTTCACTCCGTCCTGCTGGAGCAGCCTGAATGAAGGCTGCGCCATCTGCACGTCGTCAATCCGGCTTTACCCTGCTGGAAGTGTTGCTGGTCGCCATGCTGATGGGGCTGGTGGCCACCGCCGTCACCCTCAGCATGGGTGGCGCAAAAGGTGACAGAGAGATCGACAAGCAGGCGCGCCGCCTGATGGCAACCCTGCAGCTGGCGCAGGAGTACGCGGTGATGGATGGCCGGCTGGTGGGCATTCGCGTCGAGGAGAATGGCTGGCAATTCATGCAGCGTCAGGCTAAGGATCGCAAGTGGCTGGCCCTGACCGGTGACAAGCAGCTGGGTCAGGTGCAACTGCCGGAGAACATGGTGCGGACCCTCGAGCTGGAGGGATTTGGCTGGCAGCCCGATCCCGATGAAGAGCGCGAGAATAAGCGGGATGACAAGGAGCGCCCCCCCCAGCTGCTTATCTTCCCCGGTGGCGAGCTGACTCCCTTTACCCTCACCTTTAGCCAGCAGGATGACGAGGTGCGCTACACCCGCATCGTCAAGGGGGACGAGTTCGGCCGCCTCACCCTGCTCACCGGCGATGAGGATGAAGAGGTGACAGAGTGAACGCCCGTGGCATGACACTACTCGAAGTCATGGTGGCGCTGGCGGTCTTTGCCATTGCGGGTCTCGCGGTGATGAAGACCGCCAGCGAGCACCTCTTTGCCCTCAACTATCTGGAAGAGAAGACCCTCGCTACCTGGGTGGTGGAGAACCAGCTGGTGCAGCAGAAGCTCGAAAACAAGTGGCCCGGCGACAGCTGGGTAGAAGGGGATGAGCAGATGGCCGGGCAGACCTGGTACTGGCGCTATCGCGGGGTCGCGACCAGCGACAGCAACTTCAAAGCGCTTGAGATGGAAGTGCGCACCGAAGCCAAGGCCGAGAACCCGATCGCCATGATGCGGACCTATATCAACCGATGATCCCGAGCAACACCCGCCCTTCCCGTCACCGTGGTTTTACCCTGCTGGAGATGCTGGTGGCCATCGCCATCTTCGCCACTCTCAGCATGGGCGCCTATCAGGTGCTGCAAGGGGTACTCACCAGCGACGAGGTGGCCAAACGCAAGGAGGCCCGCCTCTCCGAGTTGCAGCTCGCCTTCACCCTGCTGGAGCGGGATGTCACCCAGATGGTGCCGCGCAGCGGCCGCATCGAGGGAGAGAACAACATGGTGCTGCTGGCCGCCTCCCGTTTTGGCCAGCAGAGCGACGACTGGGGTATGGCCTTTATGCGCAGCGGCTGGCTCAACCCGGACGGCATGCTGCCCCGCTCCCATCTGCAGCGGGTCGGCTGGCGACTCAAGGCTCAGAAGCTGGAGCGCCTCAGCTACCTCTATCCGGATCCGGTGATCGGCACCGAGCCTCGCACCCAGCCGCTTCTGACCGGCGTCACCGCGTTTCGCCTCTACTTCTACGACAAGGGGAGCTGGAAGGAGGAGTGGACCCAGCGCAGCGTGCTTCCCTACGGGCTCGCGGTCGAGCTGGATCTGGAAGATTACGGCACCATTCGCCGGCAATTTCTGATTGGCGCCGGCGGCCAGCGCGCCGAAGAGAACAACCAGAGCAATAATCCCGATTCGGGCAGCGGCAGCAATAACGGTAACAACAGCAATAACAGCGGTGGTAACAGCAATGGCGACAACCAGAACGGGAGAAGTTCCAATGCGAACTAACCCTGTACGCCCCGGCCGCCAGAGTGGCATGGCCCTGCTGGTGGTGCTGCTGATCATCTCGGTGATGGTGATCATCGCCAGCAATATGAGCGGCCGCCTGCAGCTGGAACTGCGCCGCACCAGCAATGTCACCGCCGGCAAGCAAGCCTGGTGGTATGCCCTCTCGGCGGAGGCGCTGGTAAGCAAGGTGCTGGCGCAGGATTTCAAGGATGATCCCGAGGTGGTAAACCTCGGCCAGAAGTGGGCCAGCAAGAACAATGTGTTTCCGGTCGATGATGGCCAGCTCAAGGGTGAGGTGACCGACCTGCAATCCTGCTTCAACCTCAACAGCCTGAGCGTACCCAATCAGGCGGGCAACAACGGGGAAGAACTGGAGCAGCAACCCTATCCGGTGCAGGTGTTTCGCGCCCTGCTCAAGCAGCTGGCGATGGATGATTACGAGGCGGCCCAGCTCACCGATGCCATCCGCGACTGGACGGACAAGGATACGGTGCTGGTCTCCAGCCTCGGCGCCGAGGATGCCTACTACGAGGGGCTCAAGCCTCCCTACCTCCCCGCCAACCTGTGGATGCAGGGCAAGGATGAGCTGCGGGCGGTGCGCGGCGTAACGGCCAGGGTCTATGCCAAACTGGCCCCCTATGTCTGCACGCTGCCAAGCGACAAGCTGAAGACCAATATCAACACCCTGCGGCCTGAACGCCCCGAGCTGCTGGCGGCCCTCTATCTGGGCAAGATTGGTAGCGATGACGCCAAGCGGGTACTGACCGAGCGGCCAAAAAAGGGGTGGAAAGAGACCAAGCTGATGACAGATCAGCTGCCCGTACCTCTTGAAACCGTCAAGGGACTCAAGGAGGCGCTGGTGGTCAAGAGCGACTTTTTCGAGGCCCGCGTGGTCGCCGAAATCGGCGACAGTCGTGCCTGGCTGGAGAGCATCTTCCAACGGGACAAGGACAACAAGCTGGTCATGCTGCGCCGCCTCAACAGTGGCGCCGAATAAACAAGTGCTGACGGGAGCGACTCCCGACAGGGCAAACATTGGATGCAGCCTGCGGGCTGCACACCGGTTGCGTCGGCCTGGCCCGCGCGAACCGTTATCGCAGGAGAAAAAAACGTGATTGAGAGTCTGGTCATCCGTCTGGGGACCACCAAACAACAACCGGTCGCCTGGCTGGTCTGGTCGAGTCAGGAGCAGGAGATCATCGACTCCGGCGAGCTCCCTTCAGCTGACGCGTTGGGCGAACTGCAAGAGCGCGCTGGCGGCCGCCCCGTGGTCACCCTGGTGCCGGGCAGCGATCTGCTCTTCCGCCGCGTTACCCTGCCGGGGCGCTACAACCGCCAGTCGGCGGCGGCCCTGCCCTATCTGCTGGAGGAGCAGATCGCCTCCGACGTGGATGAGCTGCATCTGGTGGTGCTGGCCCACGACGGCCCGCAGGTCGACCTGATGGCGGTGGATCGCCAGAAGATGGCCGAGTGGCTCGGCTGGCTCGAGGCTGCCGGCCTTAGAAGTCAGCAACTGCTGCCCGATGTGCTGGCACTGCCGCAGGCGGCTGATAGCTGGTCTGCCCTGCAGCTCGGCAGCGAGTGGCTGATCCGCCAGAACGCCTGTCAGGGGATCGTGACAGACGAGTCGCTGCTGGCCATCTTGCTCGCCGCCGAAGCCGAACCCGTCACCATTCACAGCCATACCCCGGCGCCCGCCATTGCGGCGGCCAACTGGCTGCCGGCCGAGCCCGAGCTCCCCATGCTGCTGCTGGCCAAGGGTGCCCTCACCTGCCGCGCCAACTTGCTGACCGGCCCTTACCGGCCACAGACAGAATATGCCCGCTATTGGTTGCAGTGGCGCAAGGTGGTGATTACCGCCGCCCTCTTGCTGCTGCTGGCGCTCGTCCAGCGCGGTGTCCAGCTGCATCAACTGGCGGAGCAGGACAAGGCGCTCAAGGCGGAGATCCGTCAGGTCTACAGCCGCATCTTTCCTAACGAAAGCCGCATCGTGAACGTGCGCAGCCAGATGACCCAGCACCTGCGGCTGATGGGTCAGGCACCGCAAAACGGCATGCTGCTGATGCTCACCGAGCTGGCCCCGACCTTTGCCGAAGTACCCGGTCTCAAGCCGCAGGTAATGCGCTTTGATGCCAGCCGCCGCGAGCTGCGGCTGCAGGTGACCGCCCCCGGCTTTGCCGAGATAGAGCGGTTCCGCGAACTGGCGGGCAAGGGCTTCGAGGTGCAGCAAGGCGAGGTGCGCAGCACCGAGGGCAAGGTTGAAGGGGCGCTGGTGCTCAAGGGGAAATCATCATGATGGAAAAATTGCAGAGCTGGTGGCAAGGCATCACCGCACGGGAACAACGACTGGTGGTGGCAGGCAGCATACTGCTGCTGGTCGGCCTCTTCTACTGGAGCGTCTGGCATCCTCTCGACAACCGCATCGCCGAGCGCGAACGTCAGGTGCAAAACCAGCAACAGACCCTCGCCTGGCTCAAGGAGAAGGGGGAAGAGGTGCTGGCCATGCAGGGCGGTCAGGGTCGCCAGATAGACACCAGCGGCACCCTGGAGGGGGTCGTCAACCGTACCGCCTTCAACCACAAGATCAAGATTGCCCGCCTGCAACCACAGGGGCAGGAGCTGCAGGTGTGGATCGATACGGTTCCGTTCGATGATCTACTGCTCTGGCTCGCCACTCTGGTGGAACAGCACGGCATTCAGGTTCAAATCATCGAGCTGGCCCGCGAGGAGCTGGCCCCGGGTCTGGTCAAGGTCAGACGTTTGCAGTTGAGTCGTCCCCAATGAAAAAACGCATCCTGATTGTCAGCTACTTTCTTCGTGTATACTTCTTCAATAAGAAATAATGCACAACATTGAAGATGTATAATACACATGCAAATGAAGTTCGATGTCTTAGTGATGCCTCCTATCAGATAAAGTGGTAGCTTTCGTTACAGGTGGCGATAACTTTCGAGTGGAGTCCAAGCGGAGTGAGAAAAGCAGATAGTTTAGTATGATGCTAATCGGAGTTGTTGCCCAAGTCACCATCACGGGCGACAGGCTGGGGAAGATACGCTCTTACAGCTCATTTGGGCAACAACGCTGCGGCCAGAGATGGCTTGGCAGGCAGACACATCGAAGTAATCTCATAGTGCATCTTCGTTGGCTCTATCGCTGAGGTTATACCACTGTTGCATGCAGTGAATGTGGGGCAGGCGCTCAAGTCGCCCGCTACAAACCTTGGGATAGACGGGTTTGATGACCGCCAGCATCTGACCATGAGAGCACAGCTTCCATACGAGCCAAGAATATCTCTTTGATAGTTTTGCTGCGGCATTTGCCATTGAACTCGCAGACCGAGAAGGTGAACGTGTAACTCATGCTAAACCTCATCCATGAGGCCAAGTGGAGCTTATTATCTAACATCAGGGACGTGTTCGCACCTTCCCTAGTTAGTTCCATTCAAGTTGCATTGATTTGGGCCCCAAAAAATCAGTAAACTCTTGACTGACTGCCCAACCAAATCTAGCCTTGGTCTATGATTGGTTTGACCATAAGGAAAAACAGGTGATTTCAATTTTATAAATATAGAATCCCTGAAGAGAAATATGAGCGAGATATATGTCTACTATCATGATAGTTGATGACCATTCTGTTATAAGAGTCGCAGTTCGTTGTATGTTGGAGGAAGAGGGTTACAGTGTTGTAGCAGATGTTGATAATGGTGCTGATGCGATAAGACTTGCTCGAACGCTTCTGCCTGAATTGGTCATTGTCGATATATGCCTTCCAAACATGGATGGAGTGGAATTACTGAAAAGGTTACATTTGGCATGCCCAGAAATAAAATCCATTGTTTTCAGCGCAATACAAGCTGAACATCATATAACTTATTGTATGAGAGCAGGTGCATTAGCATTTGTGTCTAAAAGTGCAGATTTTATAGAATTGAAAAGTGCAGTTAAAGCCGTATTAGCTGGATATAGCTTTATCCCATTCGGATACAACAATGAAACACCAAACTTATTAGAGGGGAGTGGTGTAACAACCATAGACTCATTGTCAGCCAAAGAATTAGTCGTTTTTAATCTCCTCGTTCAAGGTTACAGAAATAAAGATATTGCCGAGCGCTTATTTTTGAGTGAAAAAACAATTGGCACATATAAGTCTAGAATTTTTAAAAAAATGAATATTAAAAGCATTGTTGAACTCTTGGATATTGCAAAGCAAATTGATGTAAACACGTCGTTCTTTAAGTAGTAGTATAACTGTGTGATTCATAGAGATCGTTTCACTGTAATAGTATTTTATACCTCCCACTTTAGCCTGATGTTGCAGTACAATGTTCCATGTTTTGAATGATTGATATGACTTCCGCATGATTATTTATGTTCAATAAAAGGATATTTATGAGTGAATTTTTGAAAGTGTTGCTGAACGTCCGTAGCCTACGGGCAGCAATGCGCGAGTTATCACTGGAGCAAGTCAAAGAGGCCCAAGAGAAGATTGAAACGATTTATCTGGAACGTTTGGAGCAGTTAGAGAAAGAACAAGCTGCCAATGCTGAACGTCAGCAGAAGCTGGCCGAGTTCCAGGTCATGTTGGCAGACGCAGGTATTGACCCGATCGAACTGGTAGGGGGTACTCCGGCAGCAGCAGCTTCTGCCAAAGCTAAACGGGCGCCTCATCCACCGAGATACCGTTACGTTGAGAATTGCGTAGAAAAAACCTGGACCGGTCAGGGCCGTACGCCAAAGTTTCTTACTCAGCAACTCGAGCAAGGTCGTCAACTGGATGATTTCCTCATCTAAATTGACAAGGCCACGTGTTAGTGCTCAACTAAATCCGGACACATTGTCAGGCCGATCTTCGACTCTTGCTGGCGGTATTCAGGTATTATGTTGATGTGGACGCCGCCAGCTGTATTAACCCATCAGATAATAATAACTGAAGTGTCCTGACAAGATCCGACAGTCCCGGACCAAGCAACCTGAGCAGTTCGTCAATACCTCTTGTTAAACTCAGCCGGGCAGACATTGCCAATGCATGAATGCCGACGTGGCGGTTGTAAAAAATCTCTATATATTCCTGAATCGCTGCTATGGCCTCCGCTCTAGTCTTGAATCGATGGTGGTGAAGCAGTTTATCTTTTTAAGAGCCCCCCAAAGCTTTCTGTACGGTGACGTATGGTGGTCAGCATGCCAATTGAACTAGGAGAACCAGGTAAGCCTTGACACAGTACTGGCTGCCGCGGTCTGTGTGATGGTGGCGATCAGATCACCAAGCCCTTAGTTAGTTCTATGCAAGTCGCATTGATTTAGCAAATAGCGCCCAATACCAGTCGAACCACCTCTACCTAAAACTCTGGTGAATAATGTTCGCTCGATTTCATTCAATACCCCCGATAGTCTCATCGTAGCCATCGGGACTGCCGATGAAAATCAGGATAACTCATTGGTTGTTATTTCATATTCATGAAAAAGTTCACGTTGAAATATATCAAGTAATGAAATTACATCTTGAGCTACGCTTCATCCCCAATGAAAATATCTCTCACAAAGGATGATTAACTGAGGTTCCTGTAGCATTCTTTGCCATCCTCATTATCCTATGGATTGATTTCCCCTCTAATTCTATGGAAGTTTCATGAGTCAATGCGTTAATATCCATTTCATTATTTTTAATAACTCAAAAGAAAAACCATTTTGTTTTCTGGTTTCCCTCCAGCCAAGTAATCAAGTTGTTTTCAATCGACCACATGATTATCTAAGCTGTCATCAGCACAATACAACGTTGCCAAACATTTCGATAACTCTTTAATATCAATTGGTTTGAAGATGCATGCTGTCATCCCCAATGCTAAGCAAGCTTGACGCTCTTCAATCTGTGCATTTGCAGTAAAACCAATTATTGGTATTGGTGCTATATTATTTTCCTGTTCCAAGTTTCGAATCTTTTTGGTTAGTTCATAACCATTCATAATTGGCATATTGCAATCCGTAATAATTACATCAACTTTTGATTCATTATAAATTGAATATGCCTCTTCACCTTGCGTTGCAATAATGGCTTTATGTCCTAAAAATTGTAGTTGCTGATTTAAAATCCATAGGTTAGCGGAGTGATCATCAACAATCAATATATTCAGGCTGCGGTGTTGATAAGGCTGCGGGTCGGTTCCAAGTGAGGTGAGTGCATCATCGTAATCATCGCCTATACATTCTGGCATTGGTATCTTTACACTAACTAGTGTCCCTTTCCCTAAAGCACTATTGACTACAATATCTCCTCCCATGTAATCACATAGCTGCTTACATATGGCGAGGCCCAAACCAGTTCCTGTTTTGTCATTGTTATAATGGATATCTGCTTGGAAAAATGGAGAAAAGAGAGATGATTGCTGCTCTAATGAAATGCCACACCCGGTATCTCTTATTTCAAATCTAATAAATTGTTTTTCTGTAGCATATACAGATATTGTTACCTCTCCCTCCTGTGTAAATTTTATGGCATTTCCTAACAAATTATAAATGATCTGCTTTAATGAATTTTCATCTACCAAAAAGTAGGAATGAGGTGAAAGTAATGGATATAAGGTGAGACCTATTTTTTTTTGCTTTGCGAGGCTGTCAAAAACTTTCAACTGTGTAATTAAAAAGTTATTTATATGTATTGGCCGAGGCGTTAAAATGAGTTTCCCCGCCTCAATTTTTGCTATATCAAGAATGTTACCAATGAGTGATGATAGATGTTGTGAGGAAGAGTATGCCGCGTTTATTGCCTCATGGCTCCAAACTCCATGATGGGAAAATTTATTTAAAGTAAGCTCTAAACCTCCAATAATTGCATTAAGAGGTGTACGAATTTCATGGCTCATAACAGCTAGAAAATGGCTCTTTATTTTGCTTTCTTGGAGCGCCTTATCATGGGCAACACTTAACTCATGCGCCATCCGCTTTATGTCCGTCATATCAATCCAGCCGGTAATAAATCCAGCAATTTTTTTATCTCTCGTAAAAGGAACAGACCATTCTCTAAAATAAAATCTTTCACCATGTATTTTAATTTTAATATCGCGAACTTCACCATTTCCTGATTGAAGCAATGCCAGAAAGTGTTTTTCATTTTGTAGTGCCAATCGATAACTAACCCCTGTAAAATCTCTAGTAGATACACCTATTACTTGTTCGGAGGTAGTATTAAATAGCGATAAAAAACTATTATTACATTGTATGAATTCGGCGTTGTTATTTCTAACTACTATAGGTTGCGGGATACCGTCGAACAAATCGCCTCTTGACCTCCAGTATTCTAGCTCCGCACCTCTGCGAATCCGCTGCCTATATAAATGAATAATTAAAAACAACAGAGGAAATAACATGCTTGCGGATAATACAACAATGTATTTACTACGCGTTATATGTTCACTCCAAACACTTTTCTCATCAGCATCAAGCTCTCTCCACTGTAGGCTTAATTCAGCTCCATACCCGACACCAAGATCAATAATTCCTTTGTTTAATACACTTTGTAATATTTTTGCATTAGGGTATTTCTTATTAATCGCGAATGATATGCTTCCTATAAAGTTTGGAAGGATATCAAGATGTTCAAGATCACCTAAAAAATAATGCGATATTAAATAGTTAGCAGTCAATAGATAGGTGACTGCTGCATCAGACTCTCCCTCCATGACCATCGTTAATGCCTGTAAACTATTTTTCGCTTGAATTAAATGTGCGGAAGGAAATTTTTTTTCTAAAATTTTTCGTAACGCAGGAGAGGCCACTGAAAGTTTAGTACTTTGTAAGTTGTCAAAATGTAAAACATTTCCTTTTTTACCGACAAGCGCAATTAAACCAGTGACATATGGGCGTGTATATAGAGCATCATCTTTATACAAATTGGTTAGCGTGGCGGTTGTCACCATGTGAAAATCTTCAGTGCTAAAGGTTTTATTTAAATCTGACAAATTACTGCTTGGGGTTATTTTAAACCTGAGTCCGGTACGATTACCTATTTCATAAAGGACATCAGCAGAAATACCTTGATAAGTGCCTTGTTGATCTATATATGAATATGGAGGGAAGGTTTCATTAATTAAAACGTTAATTATCGGGTGTTGTAATTTGATCCAAGCATTCTCTTGATTGGTTAATTGTGGTTTTGATGGTTGCTCGATTTCAGACCAACCCCAGAATCTAAGCAACCCTAATTTCTGATTAGTAGTAATATTACTAAGCACATTATCGAAAGACTTTTTCAAGTCTGACATATTTGGTGAAAATACAAATCGATATGATATTGTTGGTAATGAAGATGGCAACCGCGGTGAATATTCAGCATAGTCTGCTAATTTCAAATGGTACATTACTGTTACCATATCTCCAACTATCCATTCGACCTCATTATTCAGAAGAGCTCTAAACATCGTCTCCACTGATTCATATTCAGTAATTTTAACCTGAGGGTTGTTTAAAATAATAGCTTCAGGATCGATCGTATGTCGTACAACTCCGACTTGTCCGGATATTGGTACTGTATATGGATGAAAATTATTTCGTTTACCAACTAGAAGTGGTGTGCAACTTACGTATGGATAGCTAGTTTCCAAGGGGGACATTAGGGGAATGTTGTGGTTTTCACCACCTAAAAGATCAATCTCCCCTTTGGATAAGGCAAGGATGGCTGATTGGCGAGACTTAAACTTAATAACATCTGTTTTCAGTGACAGTGCATGAGTGATGATTGACAGTGTATCAGGTGTAATTCCCTCCCAGTATTTCCCTTCACTAATTTTAATGCTGAAAGGTTGTGGGGCGTCCTCGATCATCCCTATGCGTAGAGGACGTTTTAAAATAAATGGAGACGCATGTAAATTAATACTTTTTGCATAACTACTTGGTGACAGTTGCCATTTACTAGTTGTCGCGAAAACGGTAAATGTTGACATTAAAGTTAAAAAAATTATTATCTGCACCTTAATAAGGCATATGAAAAAAAATCGCACTCCATCCATTTTTAAAAAAAACTTGAGTTCATTTTTATTGATATGTATCTGCATGTTTTTTCCTATTTCAAAAACAAGCTATTAGCACCAAAACTCAACTTACTAACTAATCATGAACTGAAAAACTCGTTGCTTTACTTATCAGTACCGCTTGAAAAAAGTAGTGACTTTACTTTGTGGCTGCTACCTTCTTCTAATCACCTCTATTTCCATACCAATACAGGAGTATTAATTTTAGTACACATATTAAGACATTGCTTAGAATACTTATACATAACAAGGTAATACAGGTTAGATCATATATCTAGTAGTTTTACTGATCTAAATAGTGCCGTTGTTGCCAACAATCTGCCAGCAAGTCATGACTTCCCTAGCCCCAGGTGACCACTATACTCGGGACTTTCTGACAAGGTAGACCAAGGGTATTCCGGTTGTTTATGGCGCTAACATACGCCATGACTTCTCCCACTTGGCCGTTGTAGTTACGCAGACTGATTTTCCCCGCCTGCAACTGCTTTAACCGATACATCGCTGTCTCAGCCAGTGTGCGACAGTGATACTCCGATATCTTCTTCCAGTGCGCCAGTCCTTCCTTGCGCATCACCAGCACCGCGTCATTTCTTGCGTGTCCTTTTTCCATAACCCCGCGCTTTTGCGAGGCGGGATACAGGCTGTTGCCCCTTTGCGCGAGATAAGCTGATGGCTGGCTTTGCTGTCATAAGCTCCATCCGCATAAACATGTCCCAGCTTACGCCGCAGAGGGTTGAGCAAGGTGGGCAACTCCTCGGCATCATGGACATTTTCCAATGACACTTCTGCTGCCACGATATCGTGGGTCACCGGGTCTACCGCCAGATGCGACTTGCGCCACACTCGCCGCTTCTCGGCGCCGTGTTTTCTGACCTTCCACTCGCCTTCGCCAAACACCTTCAGCCCGGTTGAATCGATAACCAGGTCGGTAATGCCTCCCTTTGGCGGCTGTCGATAAGCCACCGTCACCGTGCGAGCCCGCTTGCTGACACAGCTATAGTCCGGTGCGCACAACGGCACATTCATCAACTCGAACAGGGAGTCGAGTAGCCCCTGAGTGAGGTTGAAAATTCCCTTGAACATCAGGAAGGTACAGATGGTCTGGTCGGTGTAGAGCTGACTGCGGCCCCGGCGCCCATGATGGTCGTGGTGGAACCAGTTATCCATGGCGCCTGCATCAACCCAGAAGGTGAGGGAACCACGGTTAATCAAAGACTTGTGTATTGAAGACCGTTGGTGATGGGTGAGGCGACGAGCCCATGATGCAGATTTGAAGAGGATGGTGGTGATCCGATCACCAAGTCCTCAGTTAGTTCCATTCAAGCTGCATCGATTTGGGCAACAACGCCGTTGAGATTGCAGCCATAGATCCGGACGGTGATCGAGGCTACAGTCTCTGTTCCTGATGGAATTCGCTGACTAGTTTGTCGCTCTCGAAAGTGCTTTGAATACCTCGGGTTTTGCCAGTCACAGTCTGACCTGTCTCGCCATCACATCATGATTGCCTGTAAAATCGGTGGTTCTTTTTCTGCCTTTGCTATTGTCTTGTCATTACGCCGCTAGGATTGTGCCTGTGCCGTATTGCGCATCAAATTCTCGATCATTAGCTAGTAGTGAACGCCCCTGGTTTTCTAGGCACTCTGTTGCTGACAAGTAAACAGCCTTTCAAACTCTACCGGCGACAGCCCATAATTGGAACCATGACGCCTGAGCCGCTGCGGGCGATGCGTATCGTTCATTAATGGCCGGGCTGGCACGGCGCTGGTAAGATCCCGCTTTCCCCCGTCATTTCCCCTGATTCAATACCGAACTACTGGCGCCAGCAAATTGCGCCCCTGCGGAACTGAAGACGCCGCCGCTGAACATGATGCTAAACTGGTGAGATGGCAGGGTTCTTGCGCGGCAAGCGGGACTCGATCACCAGCCCTGACCATTGACGTCAGTATGGCCACACAATAGGCGAGGCACTTGCTTCGGCTCGCAGGGCGTGCCTCACAATTACCCCTTAACAGGAGACATCATGAAAAAAGTTCTATTTTTCCTTGCTGCCATGCTGATGATCCCCATGGTTCACGCCACCCCCGAGTTCAAGGAAGGCGTCAACTACGATGTGGTCAAACAGACTGGCACTGCCCAGCCGGAAGTGATGGAGTTCTTCTCCTACTACTGCCCGCACTGCGCCACCTTTGAACCGATTTTTGAGCAATTGCAAGCTGGTCTGCCAAAAGAGGTTATCTTGAAAAAAAACCCGGTTGCCTTCCTCGGCCGCGAGATGGGCCCCGAGATGCAGCGTGCCTATGCCGTTGCCAGCCTGCTCAACGCCGAAGCCAAGCTGACCCCGGCCATCTTCAACAAGATCCACACCCAGCGTCAGCCGCCGATGAGCCGTGACGACGTGAAGAAGATCTTCGTGGATAACGGCGTACCGGCTGAAGACTTCGACGGTGCCGTCGGCAGCTTCGCCGTCTCCGGCATGGTCTCCCAGTTCGATCGCAACACCGAGAGCTACAACATTCGCGGTGTACCGGCCTTCCTGGTGAACGGCAAGTACATGGTGAAGAGTGAATCCATCACCTCTCAAGAGCAATTCAACCAGCTAGTGCAGTTCCTGCTGACCAAGAAAGACTGATACCCTTGATAAAAAAGCCCGCAGGTGCAAACCGGCGGGCTTTTTGTTTTCTGGCGCTGCTAGATAACACGGTAGGGGGACCATTTCGTTATCCTACCTAAATCCGTATGACTCCCCATTTTGTGGGCAACTGTTAGGTGATTAGCATCGCCATACCGTTGACAACGACACTCCTCTCAGCTTGTTGAACCCGAATCTAAACTGGCTCAGTCAACTAACAGTCTGACGGGCCAACCTCAAGCCACAGCGAACTCTTACCAGGCTCTGAGCCCTGAAGCCACTGCTTTGCTTGCCACAACCGACCAGCATGACGAACTAGATTACCACTTGTGTACACCTTGGCTGGTTGCCATGTCAGCGTGACCCCCTCGCTGACCAACTCCCATAATCCAGAGATATCCGGGGCGTTACCTTTCGTCCACTGTTTCGCTTTCCAGACCAGTTGACCATAGCTCACCATATCCCCCCCCCAATAGGTCTTGCTTTGTTCCCATGCAGGATATACAGCCGCATTGGCATCAACCAGCTGACACACTTCGTGGGTGATAGGTTGCTGCTTCACCTCGACACTCCCCTGATGCTGTTCACCATGCTCATCTTGCACCAGCAGTTGAAAACGATACTGTTGTGAAATGGCAGTCGCAGGCAAGCTAACTTGGGTAACCATACTGGTCGGATGGCTAAAGTTCACTGTAGGCCCCGCCAATTGTTGCCACCTGTAAGATACGGTATCGCCATCTGGATCATAGGAACCAGCACCTGATAACTGGATCGTTGCCTCCCCTTCTACCAGGCTCTGTGACACACTCACCTGAGCTACTGGCGGTCGATTATCAGGTTCGGATTGCTGGGCAACTACGAGTTCAAACTGATCAAGATGAGCATCGACAATTTCGCTTGTGCCCTCACGCCCCCTCTGGATTTTGACTCGAACCTCAAGTGCCTGCGCATTTATCGGCACCGGCAACGAGACCTGGTAATCCAGCCATTGTGGAGACGTCACTTGAGTTTGTTGCAATACTGGCTGGCCTATGACCTTGCCCTGTTCATCCAGCGCGGCCAGGGACACCAAGCTGAAGTCCCCCTTACCATTGCTGTTACCCTTGAAAGTTAATTGAGCCACGACCCGCTCTTGCCCCAGCAAATTGGGAGAAATCGCCATACGCTGACTCATCTGGTCGACGAGGGC
The DNA here is from genome assembly GCF_049175135.1 of Aeromonas sp. 600724. Classification (NCBI taxonomy): domain Bacteria; kingdom Pseudomonadati; phylum Pseudomonadota; class Gammaproteobacteria; order Aeromonadales; family Aeromonadaceae; genus Aeromonas; species Aeromonas sp. 600724. Next base: position 35,569 of record NZ_JAAKUM010000028.1, read on the forward strand.
ATTGTGGGCACCTTCATTACTGCCACGTCCGGTGAAAAAGTAGCTGCCTTCTGCCGGATCAATATTGTCATAATTCTTGCGTTTAAGGGAACGGATCTCTCCTTGCTCCAGCAGCCATCCTTGCAGCTTTGGCTCTTCAGCCCCGCCATTACGAAGGTTTTCCGCAAGCTGCGATACGTCATCAGTAAAACCAATCAAGCCAGACCACTGCTGATTATCATAACCATGCAATTCATACAATTTCACAATGCCATTTCCGTGACTATCAATCGCATAGTTTTCGCCTTTGAGCTGGATCAGCTTATCATCGCGGTAGTGCCACTGGCTTGCCCCTTCGCAAGCACCGAGCGTAATGGGGGCCGAGTTATACCGTCCCGCAGCGGTGAGGCACTGGCCATACATATTTTGCACATGGCCCTCTCCATCGATCATCCAACCCTGTGCCGGATGTTGCATGATACAGGCTTCTCCCTTGACCTCCCCTCCTTGGCTGCTCAGACAAAGACCATCACGCATATTGCGAACATTGCCAAATTGTCCCAGCTCATCTACAAGGTCATCATAGATATATTGAATATTGGAGTCTCGGTTAAGCCATATCGGCTTATCCAGTGCCTTCAAATCCAATGCATCAATTTCCGCTTGCGTTTTGGCATTGACCTTAATTCCCCATTGGCTGAAGAAAGGTGTCAAGTCATAACCACTATTAAAACTGGCAGCGAATACAAATTTTTGTTTTTTCTGTTCTGAACTCAACACCTCGCCAGGCTGGTGAGTATCCCGGTACCAGCTACCCAGAGCCTTATAAAAATTGGTACCAAATGCCAGGTCCAGTTGCCAAAACATTGCCACTTTGACAAACACATCTTGCTCAGTATCAAAGTCCTTGCTTTTAGCATTTAGATAATTAAATACGTTTTCCCATCTCCCTTCAGATTCCAATCGAGAGAGCAGCCCAAAACTCCGTTGAATATACAGCGAAGTCAAATTAACCGTCACCTCTGTCAATTCATTCCAAGTCATGGGCTTTAATTGCAATAAGTGACCATATTCATGCCAAGCTCCCCAACCATTGGTCTGTAACTGTTGGCTGTTTACGATACCTTTAATTGCAGTATCTCCACCGGTACCCAGACGATAATTCCAGGCCCACATCCATCCAGTACCATCACTCTCATCAATAAAATGGACCCGATGACGATCTTTTGTTTTTTCTGTGAGACCATATTGTTCGCGACCCAACTCCAATATTTTATCCCATGTTTGTAATACGGCTACAGGGTCATCGATATATCGTTTGGCTTTTTCCGTTGGAAGCGTAATTTGCATCTTATCGCTCATCAAGATGGTGTTAGCCGAAGCAGGATAGCGACGATACATCTCGATAAGATCTGCTTGACTATTTTTCCCCAGAACAAACATCGGCATAGGATGTCCCCCTGATTGGAGCTTGATCCTGATATCACCGTTAGTTTTTTCATTGAAGGAAGCAATATAAATATCCCCTCCTTTATTTACCGAAATGCGATTTAAGCCCGGGGAAAGGGTCACTTTTTGAGCTTCATTAAATGCCCAAGTAAAATCCCTAATACTGTGAATCCATATTTCTGGCGCGACAGCGGGCTTATCTTTGGTATACTCATATAAAACTTCTAGAGTCTCACCCATATTAGTATGGAACCCCGTTGCTTGCATGGGGCTTAATGAAAAGCTCCGCAACATTTTATCTCTAGCCGTAAGAGGATTACCGAACTGGTTCAATACAATATCACGACTAGGTTCAATAGATACCAAGTGATCTGCAGCCCCCGATACAGTTGCATTGTCTATCTGGCGTAGTAAAACAGGAACCATTGTCGCTAAACAATCGGATGATTGTGCTTCCAGTAAACGCCAGGGTGTTTTCTCCTCAGCCATAGCTGAAACATCAACTGGCGACTGACTCTTATTAGCAAATCTTTTATTTTCAAAAAGATCACCTTGATGGCAAACCCGAGTTCCAGAATCGGGGTATGCTATAGGGTACCATGGTTCTGTGGCTCTAGTTTCGGTGGATAAAAGAAGGCTAGATATAATTCCAGCAACAACACTCAATGGCATTTTCGGTAAAGTTATTTCCATATAAAGATCCTTTCTTAATAGTTTAAAGTTAAAGGCCAACCAAGAAAGAGATGAATAAAAACGCGTATGTGCATGGCTTACATTAAATACATATCGCAGGCATTCATCAAATACCCCATTCAAAATGGGCTTCAAAAGTCTATCTCAAAAGAAAATAAAGAAGCCAACAAATAAAAGGTAAAAATCAAAAGGTATTTCAAAAAAAATACAAAAACACATTAATTATAATATTTCATAAAAATTTACTACACCATCAGATATTGAGTTTAATAATATTGCCCACATGGTAGACACATAAGCAGGTCGGCGTCAGCACTCATACTTCACACCACTAATGGAAGATGTAACACACTCATGAATCAGTTTAAAAAAACCATATTAAAACTTCATAAATATTTAGCCTATATTATTTTGCTACAATTTTTATTATGGGTGTTAGGTGGCGTTGTCTTTGCCACCATACCTTTCAATGAAATTATTAAAAGCGAAGGCGTCGTAACTAAACCAGTGGTCAATCTCCCTTCTGGATGGCAAGCTAACTTGTCACTTTTGAAAGATGAAGGAATCATAAATATAAGCACATTTGTAAGTGCAACCGGCCCAGCCTATCGACTCCATCTTTCATCAGGTGCGGAAATAACAACATCTATTGATGGGAAACTGCTGCCACCAGTGTTAGACAAGCAAGTATTAAACTTTGCTAAAAATATCTACAAGGGCAAGGGCGAAGCTATATATGTAAAATACTTGACCAGCTCTCAATATCGTTTAGGTATTGTTGATGAGATGTATGGAAAAAAAGGGGTTTGGCAAGTTGGATTTGCTGATGACTATGACTCCAGACTATATTTTGATGGGGAAAGTGGCGAGTATTTAAAGGCCAGAAACAAATACTGGGTGATTTACGATTTCTTTTGGCGCCTACATACAATGGACTATAGTAATGGTGAAGACATTAACAATTTAATGTTAAGGTTAAGCTCCATCGCAGCATTTATTTTTGTATTATCAGGGGTTTTATTAAGCGCATACTCACTGAGAAATAAAGCATCCAGAATTATTCGGCGATATAAATACAACCGGTAATACCTACCGTTAGTTTAAATATCATTGCAAAATAGAGGTATTGATAGTTTTTATAATGAGTGCGCATATACACGACCTTAATGTGCCATAAGGTTGGCACTTTTCTATCAACCCCTTTTTTTAAAGATTTTGTAAGCACACACAATGTTAACTGACTCGGATTAATTATTACGACTAAAGGTCATATTCCTATGCCAGCAATCAAAGACACTGAACAGGCTCGATTCGAGAGCAACCAAAAACTACATGAAGCTATCAAGAAGTGGCGCCCAGACCGTCCTCGGCGCTGGTTAGTAAAATATGGTAGTTGGCCTGCTGAGGGGCGTGGTCCACTGGCGGAGCGGTATCGGGGGCTAAGGCGTGAGGCAGAACGTCTATTGGTTCGCCCTCGAGTTGAAAGTGCAAACGGTCTGCCCTCGCATGCCTTTAACCTCGAGTTGTAGTGGTCAACTAAGCGTTGTTTCCCAAATCAACCATCAAGCAGCAACTGCCCCTGATGATACTACACTCGGGGCTTTCTGACAGGCATGCCCAGAGTATTCAGCTTGTTTATGGCGCTTACATACGCAATGACTTATCCCACTTTGTAGTGGTCTAATCATCCCGGACACCATTTTAGGTGGTACAGTCGCCACCATGACCTGAGGTGTTCAATGACAAGA
>NZ_JAAKUM010000029.1:0-38141 GCF_049175135.1 Aeromonas sp. 600724
CAGGAGTAAGTGATGCCGATCCGTATATTGCCCCCTATCCTGGCCAACCAGATTCCGGTTGGTGGAGAGGTGGTGGAACGGCTCTCTATCCGCAAGATTGAAATTCAGGAGTAAATGATGCCGATCCGTATTTTGCCACCCATTCTGGCCAACCAGATTGCAGCCGGAGAGGTGGTGGAGCGGCCCTCTTCTGTGGTGAAAGAGCTGGTGGAGAACAGCCTGGATGCGGGGGCCGACCGGGTCGAGATCGACATCGACAAGGGGGGCGCCAAGCTGATCCGCATCCGTGACAACGGCTGCGGTGTCGCCAAAGATGAGCTGGTACTTGCGCTGTCGCGTCATGCAACCTCCAAGGTGGCCACGCTGGATGATCTGGAAGGGATCAACAGCCTCGGTTTTCGTGGCGAGGCGCTCGCCTCCATCAGCTCTGTCTCCCGTCTCACCTTCACCTCCCGCACCGCCGAGCAGTCCGAAGCCTGGCAAGCCCAGGCGGAAGGGCGCGAGATGAGCGTCACCATCAAGCCTGCGGCCCATCCGGTGGGCACCACGGTGGAGGTCGTGGATCTCTTCTTTAATACACCCGCGCGGCGCAAATTCATGCGCAGCGAAAAGACCGAGTTTGCCCATATTGACGAGCTGGTGCGCCGCATCGCGCTCTCCCGCTTCGATGCCACCCTGATCCTGCGCCACAATGGCAAGGTGGTGCGCCAGTACAAGGCCGCCAATACCGTGCCGGAGCAGGAGCGACGTCTCGCCGCCGTTTGCGGCACCCCCTTCATGCACCATGCGCTGGCGGTGGAGAGCGAGCATAGCGACGTGCGGTTGTGGGGCTGGCTGGCGACCCCGGAGGGGGCAAGACCGCAGAACGACCTACAATACACCTATGTCAACGGCCGGATGATGCGCGACAAGCTCATCAACCACGCCATCCGTCAGGCCTATGACGAGTTGCTGCCTCCCGATCGCTTCGCTGCTTATGTGCTCTATATCGAGCTGGATCCCCGTCAGGTGGATGTCAACGTTCATCCGGCCAAGCATGAGGTGCGCTTCCATCAGGCGCGGCTGATCCACGACTTTATCTTTCAGGCGCTGTTTACTGCGCTGCGCCGCGAAGGAGTCAGCGCCGCTCATCAGGACGCGCCGCTGGCCGAAACCCTGGTCGAGTTGCCGGTCACTCCGCAGATTGAATACCCCGGTCAGGCGCCCCGTCCGGAGTGGTACGGTGCCGAGCACAGCTACCGGGCGCCTGCGCAGGTGCGGGAGGGGAGCGGTGGGGCTGGCCGAGCCAGCAATTATCAACCGCCCGAGCCGCCAAGCCGGGAGGCGATGCGCGGCATGGGGGCGCTGCTCACTACGTTGCCTATTGCAACGGTGGCTGAGACTGCACCTGAGCAGTCCGCGGCCACCGTGCCGCCACTCAAACAGGGGGGATGTCGCGCCCTGACACTGGTGGAGCAGGCCTACCTGTTGATCGAGCGGGATAATCAGCTGGCGCTGCTCTCGCTGGTGCGTGCCGAGCGGGTGCTGCTGCGTCACTGGTTGCTGGAGACCTGGGGCCAGGGGCTGGCGGCCCAGCCGCTGTTGCTGCCGGTCTCCTTCAAGCTGCCGAAGAATTTGATCGCGCTGGTGACCGAGCAGGAACGTTTGCTGAAACGGATGGGGCTGGAGTTGAAAAGCGGGGGGCGCGACACCATGATCCTGACTCGGGTGCCGGCTCTGCTGCGCCAGACCGATCTGGTGCGGCTGTTACCCGAATTGCTGCAAATTATCGAGGGCGGATCTGACAGTGATGCTGGTCAGCAGGCTGAAGTATTATGCCAATGGCTGGTGGAGCAGGGGATAAGCCGCGAGAAGATATACGATTTTTCAACTGCCAGTCGTCTGCTGACGGAACTTGTGACCGATTTCAGTGACCAGCTTGGTGACATGCGTATGGTGCGCCCGCTTTCGCTGGCGACCGTGCTGGAGGAGTTTGAACATGGCGAGTGACTTGCCGACCGCAATTTTTCTGATGGGGCCGACGGCCTCCGGCAAGACGGATCTCGCCATTGAACTTTGCCAGGCATTGCCTTGCGACATCATCAGCGTCGATTCTGCGCTGATCTATCGCGGCATGGATATAGGTACGGCCAAGCCCACCGCTGATGAACTGGCGCGGGCTCCGCACCGGCTGATAGACATTCTTGATCCCGCTGTGAGCTATTCGGCAGCCGATTTTTGCAAGGATGCCCTGCGGGAGATGAAAGAGATCGCCGACCGTGGCCGCATTCCGCTGCTGGTGGGCGGTACCATGCTCTATTTCAAGGCGTTGCTGGAGGGATTGTCCCCGCTGCCCTCCGCCGATCCCGCCATTCGAGCTGGGATTGAGGAAGAGGCTGCCCGCCTCGGTTGGCAGGCGCTGCACGATGAGCTGGTACGCATCGACCCGGTGGCCGGGGCGCGGATCCACCCCAATGACCCGCAGCGGCTCAGCCGGGCGCTTGAGGTCTACCGTATCAGCGGCAAGACCCTTACCGAGCTGACGCAGGTGCAGGGGGAGGGCTTGCCCTATCGAGTGCAGCAGTTTGCCATCGCCCCGAGCGATCGTGCCGTGCTGCATCAGCGTATCGAACAGCGCTTTGACAAGATGCTGCAAGGTGGCTTTGAACAGGAGGTTCGTGCGCTGATGGCGCGCGGCGATCTGCACCCGGATCTCCCCTCCATTCGCTGTGTGGGTTATCGCCAAATGTGGGACTACCTGTGCGGTGAAGTGGGGTATGATGAGATGCGTTATCGTGGCATTGTTGCCACACGCCAATTGGCAAAACGACAGATGACCTGGTTGCGCGGCTGGCCCGATGTGACCTGGTTGGAATCTGGTGAGTCTGGCAATCTCGACCGCGTGCTTGCTCGCGCTGGTGCGGCTTGACACTCCCTGTATAATCAGGTTGTTATATTGATATTCGGTGTTTAAAAACAACAAACTATAAGGAAAAGAAAAATGGCTAAGGGGCAATCTCTCCAAGACCCGTTTTTGAATGCGCTGCGCCGTGAGCGGATTCCTGTTTCTATCTATTTGGTGAACGGCATCAAACTGCAAGGTCAGATCGAGTCTTTTGACCAGTTTGTTATCCTGCTGAAAAACACCGTGAGCCAGATGGTTTACAAGCACGCCATCTCGACTGTCGTACCGGCCCGTGCCGTCAATCATCACCAGCCCACTCCGGGTGGCGCGGCTGATGAACAGGGTGATGCCGAGGCGTGATATCCCTGGGCGAGTCGACTCGCCAACTCAGATTCATCATGATTCCTGTTAAGGAGCAAGCGCTTGTTTGACCGTTATGAAGCTGGCGAACAGGCCGTTCTGGTGCATGTCAACTTCAGTGATGAGGGTGAGCGGGAGGATCTGGAAGAGCTCAAGATGTTGGTGAGTTCTGCCGGTGTAAATGCGCTGGCGGTCATCACCACCAGTCGTAGTGCGCCCAGTGCCAAATTTTTTGTCGGCAGCGGCAAGGCTGAAGAGATCGCGTCCCAGGTCCAGATGCTGGATGCGGATGTGGTGATCTTCAACCATGCCCTGACTCCTGCCCAGGAACGAAATCTGGAACGTCTGTTCCAGTGCCGGGTGGTGGACAGAACCGGTCTGATCCTCGACATCTTCGCCCAGCGCGCCCGAACCCATGAAGGTAAACTGCAGGTCGAACTGGCCCAGTTACGCCACCTTTCCACTCGCCTGGTGCGAGGCTGGACCCACCTTGAGCGTCAAAAGGGCGGGATCGGTCTGCGTGGCCCGGGTGAAACCCAACTTGAAACTGACCGACGTCTGCTGCGGGAACGCATCAAGGCGATTTTGCGTCGGCTCGACAAGGTGGCCAAGCAGCGGGAGCAGGGACGCCGCGCCCGCAACCGCAACGAAGTGCCGACGGTGTCACTGGTTGGTTACACCAACGCCGGAAAGTCCACTTTGTTCAACCAACTTACAGCTGCCAGCGTGTATGCTGCCGACCAATTGTTCGCAACTCTGGATCCCACCCTGCGTAAACTGGTGATCCGGGATGTGGGTGATGTGATTTTGGCGGATACAGTTGGATTTATTCGACACTTGCCCCATGATCTGGTCGCGGCCTTCAAAGCGACCCTGCAGGAGACCCGCGAAGCGGATCTGCTGCTGCATGTGGTGGACTGTGCCGATGAGCAGATGCAGGAGAATATCGACTCCGTGCAGCAGGTGCTGGCCGAAATTGAAGCTGACGACAGGCCTCAGCTGATGATCTGCAACAAGATCGACAAGCTGGCGGATCGTCCTGCTGGTCTGGAGCGAGATGACGAGGGGCGCCCAGTGCGCGTCTGGCTGTCGGCTCAGACTGGTGAAGGTTGTGAGCATCTGTTTACGGCGCTGACTGAACTGCTGGCCGGCTCCATGGTGCACCACACCCTGCAGTTGCCACCCTCGGCAGCAAGATTGCGCAGTGCGCTTTATCAGTTGAAGGGCATTGAGCAGGAAGGCTTTAGCGAGGAGGGAGATTTCGTGCTGGAAGTCCGCTTGCAAGTGGCCGACTGGAACCGCCTCGTAAAGCAGGAAGGTGAGAGTTTACAACGCTTTATCAGGCATTGATTCGTCGATGAAGTGAACCCTTAGGGGCTTCTCAACGTATGATGGCCCGATAGAGATGATATCCATCCGCATGTATTAATGGAGACGCTGATGGCTTGGAATGAGCCTGGTAACAACGGCAAAGACCGTGACCCTTGGGGGAATAACGGCAAGAATCAGGGACCCCCTGATCTGGATGAAATGCTGCGCAAAGTGAGCCGCCGTTTCGGTGGCTTGTTTGGTGGCGGCAAATCTGGCGGCGATGTAGGTCGCTTTGGTATCTCCATCGCGCTGGTTGTGGCTGTGGTGGTGTGGGTCGTCAGCGGCTTCTACACCATTCGTGAAGCGGAACGTGGTGCAGTGCTGCGGTTTGGCAAGTTTTCCCATATTGTCGAGCCGGGTCTGCGCTGGAATCCCACCTTTATCGACAAGGTGATCCCGGTGGATGTCGAGTCCGTGCGCTCGCTGCCTGCTTCCGGTTTCATGCTGACTCAGGATGAAAACGTGGTGCGGGTCGAGATGGACGTGCAGTACCGTGTGGTCAACCCCGAGCAGTATCTGTTTAGCGTAACGAATGCTGACGAGAGCCTGAGTCAGGCCACCGACAGTGCCCTGCGTTATGTTGTGGGCCACACCAAGATGGACGACGTGCTGACCACCGGTCGTGAGAAGGTGCGTCAGGAGACCTGGCAGGTGATTGATGGCATCATCGAGCCTTACCAGATGGGTCTGCAGATCGTCGACGTCAACTTCTTGCCGGCTCGTCCGCCGGAAGAGGTGAAGGATGCGTTTGATGACGCCATTGCCGCTCAGGAAGATGAGCAACGCTTCATTCGCGAGGCCGAAGCCTATGCCCGTGAAGTCGAGCCGAAGGCCCGTGGTCAGGTCAAGCGTCTGGAGCAGGAAGCGGAAGCCTACAAGTCCCAGATTGTGCTGAAAGCCCAGGGTGAAGTGGCCCGCTTCAACGAGCTGCTGCCCCAGTATCAAGCTGCGCCCGATCTGACACGCAATCGTATCTACCTGGAGACCATGGAAGAGCTCTATCAGCAGGCCAATAAAGTGGTGGTCGACATGCCGGCTGGCAACAACAGCATGATCTATCTGCCGCTCGACAAGTTGGCTGGCAAGCAGGCGAGCGTCCAGCAGGGGCGTACAGCTGCTGCGCCGACCATCGAGTCCACGCCAGCTTCCAACGAGGGCGCCAACTCCACTCCGACGCCGCTGCGTAGCGGTGACCGCTTCAGCTCAGGGAGAAACTGATAGATGAAAAAGCTAGCTATTGGTGTAATCGCTGTCGCGGCCATGGTCTGCTTCTCTTCTGTCTTTATCGTTGATGAAGGCCAGAAGGGGATTGTGGTGCAGTTCGGCAAGGTGAAGCGGATTGATTCCGGTGAGCCCCGTCTCTATGAACCGGGCCTGCACTTCAAGGTGCCGCTCATCGACCAGGTTCGCAAAATGGATGCACGGATCCAGACCATCGACAGCCAGGCTGACCGTTTTGTCACCTCCGAGAAGAAAGACCTGATCATCGATTCCTATGTGAAATGGAAGATCGAGGACTTCTCCAAGTACTACCTGGCAACCGGTGGTGGTAACAAGTTGCAGGCCGAGGATCTGCTCAAGCGCAAGATCAACAACGGTCTGCGCTCCGAGATTGGTAATCGTACTATCAAGGATATCGTCTCCGGTGAACGCAGTACCGTGATGGAAGATGCTCTGATGAAGATGGCGCGCTCCTCCGAGCTCGGCATCAAGGTGGTGGATGTGCGGATCAAGCAGATCAACCTGCCGGTGGAAGTGTCCAACTCCATTTACCAGCGGATGCGGGCAGAGCGTACTGCCGTGGCCCGTGAGCATCGCTCCCAGGGGCGTGAGCAGGCCGAGATCCTACGGGCCGATATCGATCGCAAAGTGACCGTGATGATCGCTGATGCAGAGAGTAACGCTCGTCAACTGCGTGGTGAAGGGGATGCGGAAGCCGCTAAAATCTATGCCGACAGCTACAAGAAAGACCCCGAGTTTTTCAGCTTCGTGCGCAGTATGGAGGCCTATCGCAAGAGCTTCGCCGGTGGCAACGACCTGATGGTGCTCAAGCCGGATAGCGAGTTTTTCCGTTACTTCAAGTCTCCTGAAGGCACCAAGCAGTAAGTGTCGGGAGTTGTTTTGCCAGGGGCCTGCTTTGTCAGGCCCTTTTATTTGTCTGCCAAACAAACGGGATCAATGGTTTTTGACGGGAGAGGGGCAGAATGATGACATCCATACTGACGGGGCTGGGTCTGCTGTTGCTGTTTGAAGGGCTCGGCCCGTTGTTGATGCCCAGGGCATGGCAGCAGATGTTACGGCTGCTGAGCGATCAGCCACCGGAGCAGTTGCGCCGTATCGGCGGCTCGTTAGTGGTTGCGGGTAGCGTGATCCTCTGGATGCTGAGTCGCTGAGTCTGGCGCAATGCACTGTCCAGCAGATAGCAGACAATAAAAAAGAGGCCGAAGGCCTCTTTTTCATGCATGTCGTTTACTCAGGCACTGCGCTGCACCGCCATGTGGGCCAGTGTTTCCAGCGCGTGCTTGTGCGGGGAGTCCGGCAGGATGGCGAGGGCGGCAATGGCCTTGTCGGCCTCTTCCCGGGCCCGCATGCGGGAGTACTCCAGCGCGCCGGTACGGTCGAGAATCCCGAGGATCTGCTCAAGATGTTCCATACCGTTGCGATGCTCGATGGCATCGCGCACCAGCTGGCGTTCTTCCGGCGTGCCCACATCCATGGCACGCAGCAGCGGCAGGGTTGGTTTGCCTTCGGCCAGATCGTCGCCGACGTTCTTGCCCATCTCTTCGCTCTGGGAGCAGTAGTCCATCACGTCATCAATGATCTGGAACGCGGTGCCCAGATACTTGCCGTAATCGGTCATGGCCTGTTCGACGGGCTCGGGCTGATGGGTCAGCACGGCGGCGAGTCGGGTAGCGGCCTCGAACAGCTTGGCGGTCTTGCAGTAGATGACCGTCATGTAGCTCTCTTCGGTGGTATCCGGGTCGTTGCAGTTCATCAGCTGCAACACTTCCCCTTCGGCGATGGTGTTGGTTGCATCCGAGAGGATCTCCATCACCCGCAGGTTGGAGAGTTCGGCCATCATCTGGAAGGAGCGGCTATAGAGGTAGTCACCGACCAGCACGCTGGCAGCATTGCCAAACATGGCGTTGGCAGTTTCCCGGCCGCGGCGCAGGTCGGATTCGTCGACCACGTCGTCGTGCAGCAGGGTAGAGGTGTGAATGAATTCGATGATGGCGGCCAGTTTCAGGTGATCCTCACCTTCATAGCCCAGCGCACGCGCAGCCATCACGGTCAGCATGGGGCGCATCCGTTTCCCGCCGGCGCTGACAATGTAGAAACCCAGCTGATTGATCAGACTAACGTCGGACTGGAGTCGGGCCAGGATCAGTTCATTGACCGCCGTCATGTCGGCGGCACAGAGCGCACGGATAGTCTGTTGGTCCATAAGTCTCGTAACGTGACAGCAGCAATAACTGCGATTTTAGTAATGGCAGGGATTCTACACGATTTCACAATGGGTTACAGTTAGGCGTTTATCCACGGCGGCAGATATGCGCACAAAATAAACTTTTTGCTAAATTGGCCTTGCCTGAGCAGATCGATTTGCGTAGAATGCCCGCCCATTGTTATAGGTTTTTGCGCATGTCTAGCCTTGAGCAAAAGACATGCCTTTACGGAGTTAATCAAATGTACGCGGTATTCCAAAGCGGCGGAAAACAACACCGTGTGGCCGAAGGTCAAATCGTTCGTCTGGAAAAGCTGAACGTTGAGACTGGCGCTACCATCGACTTCAACGAAGTGCTGATGGTTGCTGCAGGCGACACTTTTAAAGTAGGTGCTCCTTTCGTTGAAGGTGGCAAGGTTGTAGCTGAAGTTGTGGCTCACGGCCGTGGCGAGAAAGTGACTATCGTCAAGTTCCGTCGTCGTAAGCACCACCGTAAGCAAGCGGGCCACCGTCAGTGGTTCACTGAAGTCAAAATCACTGGCATCAGCGCTTAATTAGAGGAGTCCGATAGATGGCACACAAAAAAGCTGGCGGTTCATCCCGCAACGGTCGCGATTCTGAAGCTAAACGCCTGGGCGTGAAGCGTTTCGGCGGCGAAACAGTTCTGGCTGGCAGCATCATCGTTCGTCAGCGCGGTACCAAGTTCCACGCTGGTGAGAACGTTGGTCTGGGCAAGGACCACACCCTGTTCGCTACCGCGAACGGCAAGGTGCAGTTCGAAGTTAAAGGTCCGCTGAATCGTAAGTACGTTAGCATCGTTGCTGAGTAATTACGGACCGCAAGGATCCGAAGCCCCGCCAACAGGCGGGGCTTTTGTTTTTCCGAAATAATGACGAAAAAACGGAACGCAGATGACCCGGGTACCGAGATTGCCCGGAGAGGCAAGATGCGTATCGCCCGCAGGGGTCTGTACCACTATAATTGCGTATCGGTTTTTCGAATTAAGGTGACGGTTACCTATGAAGTTTGTTGATGAAGTCCAGATTCGAGTCGATGCCGGTGACGGTGGTAACGGTTGTGTAAGTTTTCGCCGTGAAAAATATATTCCCAACGGTGGTCCGGATGGTGGTGACGGTGGTGACGGTGGTGACGTCTATCTGGTTGCCGATGAGAACCTCAACACCCTGATCGACTACCGTTTTGAGCGTTTCCATGCTGCCGAGCGTGGCGAGAATGGCCAGAGTGCCAACTGTACCGGTCGTCGTGGCAAGGACAAGATCCTGCGCGTGCCGGTCGGTACCCGTGCAACCGATGACGATACCGGCGAGTTGCTGGGCGACTTGACTCACCACGAGCAGAAGTTGCTGGTTGCCAAGGGCGGTTTCCACGGTTTGGGTAATACCCGCTTCAAGAGTTCGGTCAACCGGGCTCCACGCCAGAAGAGCAACGGCACCCCGGGCGAAGTGCGTACCCTGAAGCTGGAGCTGCTGTTGCTGGCTGACGTCGGTATGCTGGGTCTGCCCAACGCCGGTAAATCTACCTTTATTCGCGCTGTTTCTGCCGCCCGCCCGAAAGTCGCTGATTATCCCTTTACCACCCTGGTGCCGAACCTCGGTGTGGTGCGTGGTGAGAACTCCCGCTCCTTCGTGATCGCCGATATTCCGGGCCTGATTGAGGGGGCAGCCGAAGGCGCAGGTCTTGGTATCCGTTTCCTCAAGCACCTCGAACGCTGCCGCGTGTTGATCCATCTGGTGGATATTTGCCCCATTGATGGCTCCGATCCGGCTGAAAATGCCGTGACCATCGTGCGTGAGCTGGAGAAGTACAGCCCGGAACTGGCTGGCAAGCCGCGCTGGTTGGTGTTTAACAAGATGGACCTGATCCTGGAAGAAGAAGCCCAGGAGGTGATGGATCGCGTCAAGGCGGCCCTGAACCACGAAGGTCCGGTCTATGCCATCACTGCCATCAGCAAGGAAGGCACCAAGAAGGTCTGCTACGACATTCTGGATCTGCTGGATACCATGCCCCGTCAGCTGGCGGAAGATGCCAAAGACGCCATCGAGAAGGTGGAGTTCAAGTGGGATGACTACCACAAGAACCAGCTGGCCAAGGCTGAAGCGGAAGCACTGGCTGCCTCTCTTGCCTTCGATGAAGGGCTTGATGATGACGATTGGGATGACGACGAAGATGATGGCGTTGAAGTCATCTACGTCCGTGACTGATCCCCGTCACTCTCATTGAAAACCGGAGCCTGAACAGGCTCCGGTTTTTTTATGTCTATCGAGCAGCAACTCATTAGATATATTTGTGATGTCACTTATTGCCTGCCACTGATAACCGATTATACTGCCCACCAAAATTAACAATAACGAAACAATCATCTGGAAATGTCGATTGAATCGATATGCGCAGCTGTATCTTATTGTTTTAATGGAAGGTTTGCCTGTGGAAATATTTATGCGCAGATTTCTGCTTTAAGGGCTTGTTTGTGCATTTTTTTAGAGTATTCTTGCGCCCGTTTTGCCGGTTAATGCATGAATACGCAGGTTGGCCGGGCTAGGGAAAAGTAACATTAGGGCAGTTTTATCATGTTGGAAAAGAGTCTCGAAGCACCTGCGGTCAATACTCGCCGTAACTTGTTGATGTTTCTGGTTCCGTCACTTATCGGGATCCTGTTGTTCATGACGCCGGTCGTCTATGACGGTAACGTCACCATCCCGGTGGCCGTGCTGGCCAAGCTGGTGCAGCGCGTTTTTGCCGATTATCTGGTCGCCATGGTCAGTGCGGTGATCACCACCACCATGCTGATGACGGTGATTGCCTGGTTGTTCAAGCCAGCGATTCTGGTGCGTCGTCCTTTCCTCAACAGCTTGTTCAATGTCTCCCCTTTCTGGGCCTGCGTGCGGGTATTGGGCGGTATTTTCGTGCTGCTGACCTTCTTCCAGGTAGGGCCTGAGGTGCTTTACTCAGGTGCAACCGGTGGACTGGTGCTCAACGATCTGCTGCCGGTGCTGTTTTCAGTCTTCATTTTTGCCGGCCTGCTGCTGCCGTTGCTGCTCGATTTCGGGCTGCTGGAATTTGTCGGCACCATGATGACCCGCATAATGCGTCCTGTCTTCCGGTTGCCGGGCCGCTCCGCAGTGGACTGTTTTGCCTCCTGGCTTGGCGATGGCAGCGTCGGCATCCTGCTGACCAGCAAGCAGTACGAAGGGAAGTTCTATACCCAGCGTGAAGCCGCGGTGATTGGCACCACTTTCTCTGCTGTCTCCATCACCTTCTGTCTGGTGGTGATCTCTCAGGTGAAGCTGGAGCACATGTTCGTCCCCTTCTACCTGACCGTCTGTCTGGCTGGAGTGGTTGCCGCTATCGTGGTGCCACGTCTGCCGCCGCTCTGCTGGAAGAAGGATATCTATATCGATGGTGCTCCCCTGTGTCGCAAGCAGGAGGCGGTGCCCCATCAGCACAGCGTGATGAGCTATGGTTTCGAGCGTGCCCTGATCAAGGCTGACAGCATGACAGATCTCGGCGCCGTCGCGCGGGAAGGGGTGAAGAATGCACTGGATATGGTGTTTGGCGTGCTGCCGGTGGTGATGGCGATCGGTACCTGTGCCCTGATGCTGGCCGAACATACCCCTATCTTCAACTGGCTTGGCGCTCCCTTCGTCCCCTTGCTGGAACTGCTGCAACTGCCGGAGGCGGAAGCGGCATCCAAGACCATCATGGTCGGTTTTGCCGATATGTTTATTCCAGCGGTGCTGGCCTCGACCATCGATAGCGAGATGACCCGCTTCGTCATTGCCGCCATGTCGGTAACCCAGCTTATCTATATGTCGGAAGTGGGGGCCCTGCTGCTTGGCAGCAAGATCCCGGTCAAACTGTGGGAGTTGTTTGTGATCTTCCTGATGCGCACCCTGGTTACCTTGCCGGTAATTGCCGGTGTAGCGCATCTGCTGTTCTAAGGGCTACGCCATAGTGAAAAACGGTCAACCTGGGTTGAC
This sequence comes from Aeromonas sp. 600724, assembly GCF_049175135.1. NCBI lineage: Bacteria > Pseudomonadati > Pseudomonadota > Gammaproteobacteria > Aeromonadales > Aeromonadaceae > Aeromonas > Aeromonas sp. 600724. The sequence continues at coordinate 12,059 of NZ_JAAKUM010000029.1, forward strand.
CGTTTTCTTTTCCGCGGTAAGGGGAGAGCATCGCCCTTAGGCTGGCTCAGCCTCTAGTGACGGGACACTGAATTGTCAGGGAGTGGACTGTGTTGGCGATGCTATAGGGCTTGGCCGCCTTGTAGACCTTCTTGTCTTCGTCGTAGCTGCCTCCCAGATACTGGGTACTGTATAGCGTCTGCTGGCGGCGATCGGTCTCCTTGTAACCTTGTGGGCAGGTCTGGTTGGCCTGCTGGAAGCAGGCTTTCATGCTGCTGCATTCGATGTAGAAGCCGCGCTGGCTGGTATCGGCAAGGTGCACCGGGGTGACGGTGGGGGCTGGGGGAGACAACAGGGAGCAGCCGGAGAGCGTCAGCGCGCCCAGCAGAACGAGATGTTTTGACATAGATAACCTGAACAGTGTGGTGTGACAAAGAGTGAGGGGGAGTCTATTGCTCCCCCTTCGCTATAGGGGCACCGTTATAACCAGCCCGGGGCGCTCAGGCCAGCCCGCAAATGTAAGAAAATATGACCCAGCCTAGGCCAGTGCGGCCAGCAGTGCGGTTTCGTCCACCTGATCCAGTTGGGCGCTCTCGAGGAAGCGCCTAGCGTAATCGCGCCAGATGCCGCTGCTGACAAACAGGGCGAACAGATCCGAGTCGATATGCTGTTCACGCACCATGTTCTGCATGATGGCAAGAGCCTGGGAGATCGTCTTGCCAGATTTGTAGGGGCGATCACTGGCGGTCAGCGCCTCGAAAATATCGGCGATAGCCATGATGCGGGCTGGTACGCTCATCTGTGCTCCGGTCAGCTGGCGTGGGTAACCCTTGCCATCCATCCGCTCGTGATGACCGCCGGCAATCTCTGGCACGCAGCGCAGATGACGGGGGAAGGGGAGGTGCTCCAGCATGCGTATGGTCTGGATGATGTGCTCGTTGATCTTGTAGCGCTCCTCCTCGGTGAGGGTTCCCCTGCTGATGGCAAGGTTGTATCTCTCCCCCCGGTTGTAGAGATGGTGCGGTACCTTGACCTTGAAGCCCCAGGGATTGTGCTCGTCGAACCGATCTCCATCCGGACGAGGCACAAGGTGCCAGCACTTGTCGGCCAGCAGTGGCTCGAGGCAGGGCAACTCGGGAGACGGTTCTTTCTGACGCAGCTTGAGCTCCTCCCGGCTGATGCCGAGTCGATCGTCCAGGGTGCGCAGCCAGGTGCGGCTGGCGATGGCGTCGAGCCGTTCAATCTTCTCGGGGGCCATCCACTCGCCGCCCAGATTGCACTCGGCGATGAAGGCAAACTCCTGATCCAGTTCGGCCCAGCGCGGGGCTGCTTCTTCCCGGCAGGCACTTCTGATCTCTGATGACAGGCGGGCTGCGAGGCACTCGATATAGACATCCCGCTTGAGTACTTCAAAACGGGTGCGGATCTCGTGGATCCGGTCGTAGAGGGTCTCCAGTTTGGTAGCCTTGTCGACCACGAACTCCGGGGTGGTCACCTTGCCACAGTCATGTAGCCAGCTGGCGATATGGATGGCTTCCCACTCCTCCTCGTTGAGACTGAAATCGGCAAAGGGGCCCTGTCGCTGGGCGCAGGCTGCCTCGGTCAGCATCTTGGTCAGCTCGGGCACACGTTGGCAGTGGCCGCCGGTGTAGGGGCTCTTGGCGTCGATGGCGCCGGCCATCAGCTCGATAAAGGATTCGAGCAGCTGTTTTTGCTCCTCCAGCAGGCGCTGGTTCTCGATGGCGGAGGCCGAAGTGCCCGCCAGCGCCTCGATCAGGCTGATGCGCGATGCCAGCTCCTGTTCGCTGCAGTGTGGCAGGATCAGCAGGAGGTAGCCGATCAGCTCCTGACGATGGTTGCAGAGCGGCTCAGCTACCAGCTGGCATAGGCCGGGAAAGGAACCCCAACTGTCCAGGTGTTGCCTCCAGGCCGCCTCATCCAGGCTGAGGGAGATGCGCTGGGAAGTGGCCAGGCCGGATAGCAATGGTTGTGGCCAGGGAACCTGCCCTAGGGGCAGTTCGGTTTGCTGCCAGCGGGCCTGGACCGGCTGCATCTTTTGCTGTTGGGCCAGGTAGAGGCATCCCCCTTTTGCCTGTACCGCGGCGATGGTTTCATGCAGGATGCGGCTTAGCAGGGAGTCGACGCGGTGCTCTGCAGCCAGTGCTCTACCCATGTTCATGAAGTTGCCGAGGGTTTGGCGCATGCCGGACATGGTGCGCGCAAGGTCATCTATTTCCCGGATGGCTGATTCAGGAACCTGACCCTCGCCAAAGTCGAAACGCTGGATCCGCTCAGCCTCACGGGTCAGGGCCAGCAGCGGGGTAGCGGTACGGCGGGAGACCAGCCAGATCACTGGCAGCAACAACAGCAGGCTGCCCAGCGCCCATGCCACATTGACCAGCGCTTCGTTGCGTGCCTGCTGATAAAGCAGATCTGCCGAGACCAGCAGGGCGATGTAAAAAGGAGTGTCCTTGCCGAGGGGGGAGATATTGACCAGCCACTCTTGTTTTTCCCCTGTGGTCAGGGTCAGCTCCCGGGGAGAACCATCCAGCAGCACAGGCGTCCTCTCTAGCCTAGTTTTCAGCTCGGCCATGACTGGGCCGCCCAGAGCCGTGATCGCTGGCAGCCGGGTCAGCTGATCATAGGCTGGCAGATGTACAGGGTCGGCCGCCAGCAGTGTCGCGGAGCGATCGAACAACACTACCTGGCTTTGGAGCGGCAACTGCAGCTCGCCAATCAAGGCCGAGAGCCCCTCGACACCGGCATCCAGCCCTATCACGGCGCGTTGGCTATGGCTGGTGACAGCCATCGTCATGCCCGGCTCCCTGGTGGTAAAAAAGAGATAGGGGGTGGTGGCGACAATCTTTGATGAACCGCGAGCCAGCCGGTACCAGTCGCGGCTGCGGGGATCGAATCGATAATCCGCCATGGCTCGCCGTGCCAAAAGTTGCAGCTGCTCGTCAAAATAGAGGAACTCTCCCCGCCCGCTACTCAGGCTCTGAACCAGCAACTGGCTGCCTTCAGGCACTGCCTGCAACGTGGCCCGGGCCCGTTCCGTGAGTTTTCGTACCAGAAAGAAATCGCCACTCTCATAGCCGATGTAGACGGCACCATAGCTGTCGCGATTGGCCAGGATCTCTGCCAGCTGCGGCAGATACTCCAGTCGGCTTGCCAGATCGCTCATGTCGGCCAGTCGGCTGCTGGCTAGCAGGCTGAGGGACATGCGGGCTGGCTGCTCGTTCAGTTGCAGAGCGAGGGCCAGCTGTTCCCGGTACTGTTTGAAGTTGTGGCGCTCATGTTCCAGCATCTGGCGAGAACCCTGCTGGAACTGCAGCAGAATCAGCAGCATGCCCAGCACACTGAACAGCAGGGTAAATAGGGTGGCAATGTGAACGTAGAAGGGCTTGCGCCCGGATCTGGCAGTGATCATGGACATTTCCTTGTCACAGTGATGCTTGCGGAGACGATCTGTCAGCAGTGTGTCAATACGATAACAGAAATGACAATAATGGCCTGATATCTGTGCTTTTCCATGGTTGCCCACTGCCAGGCAGAGCTTGGCAGGAGATAGTGATTCATTCAGGTATCACGTGCTACATTGCCCCACTTGTTACTGGTCTGTAAATCAATGGAGTGACCCATGTCTGCCATCCCCTATTCCGTGCTCGATTTGGTGCCTGTTGCCGTAGGTTCCGTGCCTGCCGAGTCATTTCGCCGTTCGCGGGATCTTGCCCGCCATGCCGAGGGCTGGGGTTACCAGCGCTACTGGCTGGCCGAACACCACAACATGCCGGGCATTGCCAGTGCCGCCACCTCGGTGTTGATCGGTCATCTGGCCGAGGCCACCACCACTTTGCGGATTGGGGCGGGTGGCATCATGCTGCCGAACCACTCGCCACTGGTGATTGCCGAGCAGTTTGGCACCTTGGCTTCGCTTTATCCGGATCGCATCGATTTGGGCCTTGGCCGCGCCCCCGGGACCGATCAGCGCACCATGCGGGCGCTCAGGCGCCAACGCAGCAGTGAGGTGGATGATTTCCCGGCCGATGTGCGCGAGCTAATGAGCTACTTTGGCGACGAGATTGGCACGGTGCAGGCGGTGCCAGGTCAGGGGCTGCATCTGCCCATCTGGCTGCTGGGCTCCAGCCTTTACAGCGCGCAACTTGCAGCGGCGATGGGCTTGCCGTTCGGGTTTGCCTCCCATTTCGCCCCTGCCATGTTGCTGGAAGCGCTGGAGATCTACCGTAGCCAGTATCGCCCCTCCGCTCGCTGGCCCAAGCCCCATGCGGTGGTCTGCATCAACATGATTGCCGCCGACAGCGAGCGGGAGGCCCGCTTCCAGTTCACTACCGTGCAGCAGCAGTTCTTGCGCCTCCATCGCGGTGATGCGGGCAAGCTGCCCGCGCCGGTCGTCCAGCTTGGCGATGAGTGGTCTCCCCGTGAGCTGATGGCGATGGAGCAGACCTTGGCCCGCTCGCTAGTGGGCAACCCAGAGCAGGTTCGTCATGGCCTCAAGGCGCTGCTGGCGGAAACCCGTGCCGATGAGCTGATGTTCAATGGCCCCATCGTCGATCATCAGGCCCGACTGCGCTCCTTTGAAATTGCCGCCGAGCTGATGCAGAGCCTGTGATTACACATCCTGGCACATCTGCCTGTGTGCCAGAGCTTGACCTTATATCTCTTTATGTTTATTCAACTAATTGATTTTAAAGAGTTGTCAGGTTGATGTCGTCCATCTGTCGTGTCACCTTTCGCGGCGCAAGCCCTATGCTGGCCCTGTCAATTACCACAAGGAGTTCGAGATGATCGTCAGGAAGTTGAGATTGCAACGGGGTTGGTCTCAGGATCAGTTGGCAACGTTGACTGGTTTGAGTGTCCGCACTATCCAGCGGATCGAGCAGGGTCAGCAACCCGGACTGGAATCCCTCAAGGCCCTGGCCGCTGTCTTTGAGCTCGATGTGGCGCAACTGGACGGCACACGGCAACAGGAGCATGAGATGAGAGGGAGTGACACTATGGGGAAGGATGCATTGCAGGTTTCAGCAGAGGAGCAAGCTGCCATGAAGTATGTGGAGGGGCTCAAGGGCTTCTATCACCATGTCGCCAGCTATCTGCTGGTGATTGGCGGGTTGTTTGTCATCAACTATCTGAGCAACCCGGGGTATATCTGGGCCTGGTGGCCGGCACTGGGGTGGGGATTGGGACTGGCGTCCCATGCCATTCGGATATTCGAGCCTTTCAAACTGTTTGGCCCGGAGTGGGAGCGGCGCCAGATTGAGAAGCGGCTGGGGCGCAAGTTGTAACTTCATTCGCCGGAAAACAGGGCACACAAAATAGTAAGCCCGGCAGATTGCCGGGCTTTGTTATTGGTACGGGTCTTGGCAATCGGTGCAACTGCGACCGCCTGATTGCTGCGTACTCCCTAGCTGGCGTGAACCGGGCAGGGGGTGGCGATCAGAGCATCATCCTCGTAGCGCCACAGGGTGAGGCTGTTGCCCCAGACGCAGCCGGTATCCAGACCCTTGATATCGCTTTTTCCGGTGTTGCCCATCAGGGCTGCCCAGTGGCCGAACACCAGAATGGGGTCATCCACATGGTGTTCACGCTGCTCGAACCAGGGGCGCAGCCCCGGGGTCGACTCCTTGGGCCCCTTCTTGCATTTGAAGTCGAGCCGGCCATCGAAGTAGCAGAAGCGCATCCGGGTGAAGGTGTTGATGATGTAGCGGTAGCGGTCGATCCCGACCAGATCATCTTTCCAGCCATCGGGTTGGTCGCCATACATGTTGTGCAGCAGCCACTGGTACTGATCGCCGCGCAACAGGCTCTCTACCTCGCGGGCACAGTTGCGGGCGGTGCGGGCATCCCATGCGGGGGAGATACCGGCATGCACCATCATGATGGGCAGATCCGGATGCTCCGCCAGCAGCGGGCGGTGGCGCAGCCACTCCAGCAGTTCATCCCGATCCGGCGCATCCATCAGGCTCTGCAGCTTGTCCTTCTTCTTGAGTGGGGCAACGCCATTGGCGACCGCCAGCAGGTGCAGGTCGTGGTTGCCGAGCACGGTGACGGCGCGGTTGCCCAGCCCTTTGACAAAACGCAGGGTATTGAGGGAGTCCGGGCCACGGGCGACCAGATCGCCGCAGAGCCAGAGCACGTCTTGGTCGGGATCGAACGCGGCAAGATCCAGCAGACGGCGCAAGTCGTCGTAACAGCCCTGGATGTCACCGACAAAACAGTTCGCCATGAAACCTCAGTTGATAATATTGGGGATGGCCAGCGTGAAGGGGGCGATGGGCGCCTCGAACTGCTGACCAGAGCCATCTTGCAGGGTATAGCTCCCTTCCATCACCCCGAGCGGGGTCGCCAGCGGCACGCCGCTCTGGTAGCGGTAGGTTTCCCCTTCGGCAATGACGGGTTGCTCCCCGACCACGCCCGGGCCTGCCACTTCCAGCATCTTGCCATTGGCATCGGTGATGAGCCAGCGCCGGTGCAGCAGTTGCACTGGGCCGGGCCCCAGATTCTCAATCTCGATCAGATAGTGAAACTGGTAAGGGTCTTTGGATCCCGCCACATACACGGGGTATGGGCGGATCTCGATGTGCGGGAGTGCCACAGGATCAGGCCTGTTGCTGATCCGCCAGCCAGTTGGCGATCATGACAAACTGCTCGAGGGAGAGATTCTCCGGGCGCAGGTTGCCATCGATACCAAGCTCGGTCAGCTGGGCGTCGGTGATGAAGTTGGAGAAGCTGTTGCGGATGGTCTTGCGACGCTGGCCAAAGCCCTCGGTACAGACGCGATTCAGACAGCGAATGTCTTTCGCGACTATGGTCGGATTCTTGTGCGGGATCAGGCGAACTACGGCCGAGTCCACCTTTGGCGCCGGTTTGAAGGCGCCCGGGCCCACTTCCAGTACCGGCACCACCTGGCAGTAGTACTGGGTCATCACGCTCAGGCGGCCATAAGCCTTGCTGCCCGGGCCTGCGGCCAGACGCAACACCACTTCCTTTTGCAGCATGAAGTGCATGTCCTCTACCCGATCAGCGAACTCGCACAGGTGGAAGATGAGCGGGGTGGAGATGTTGTAGGGCAGGTTGCCGAAGATGCGCAGCGGCCCCTTGCCTTCACCCATCAGGGTGCCGAAGTCGAAACGCATGGCGTCCGCTTCGATGACGGTCAACTTGTCTTTGAGGGTCGGGTGCTCGCGCAGGCGAGCTGCCAGGTCCCGGTCAAGCTCGACCACGGTCATTTTGTCCATCTGGGCGGCGACTGGCTCGGTCAGCGCGGCCAGACCCGGACCGATCTCCACCAGATTCTGACCCGGCTGCGGGTTGATGGCGGCGACGATCTGATCGATCACATACCGGTCGTGCAAGAAGTTCTGACCGAAACGCTTACGGGCCGTGTGGCCCATGTGCACCTTACTGCTCATATCTTTTTTTCTCTACCATCTTGATGGCGTGGTTAATCGCGGTGACAAGGCTGCCCGGATCGGCCAGGCCCTTGCCTGCCAGATCCAGCGCGGTGCCGTGATCCACCGAAGTGCGGATGAAGGGAAGCCCCAGGGTGATATTGACCGAACTGCCGAAGCCCTTGTATTTGAGCACAGGCAGCCCCTGGTCGTGGTACATGGCGAGTACCGCATCCGCATCCTTGAGGTATTTCTCCTGGAACAGGGTGTCGGCCGGCAATGGGCCGACCAGATCGATCCCTTCCTGGCGCAGGGTGACCAGGGCGGGTTCGATCACGTCAATCTCTTCACGTCCGAGATGGCCACCTTCCCCGGCGTGGGGGTTGAGGCCGCAGACGTAAATACGGGGTTTGGCGATACCAAACTTGGTGGCGAGATCCTCGTTGAGGATCCGGATCACCTTGCCGAGGCGATCTTCGGTGATGGCCATCGCTACATAGGCCAGCGGAATATGGGTAGTCGCCAGTGCGACCCGCAGCCCCTCGGTTGCCAGCATCATTACCACATCGGCAGTGTTGGATTGTTGGGCAAAGAACTCGGTGTGGCCGCTGAACGAGACCCCGGCCTGGTTGATGATCCCCTTGTGCACCGGCCCGGTCACCACGGCGGCAAATTCGCCGCTCATGTTGCCATCGCAGGCACGCTGCAGGGTCGCTAGCACATAGGCGCCATTGCCTTCGTTCAGCTCGCCCGGCACCACGGGGGCGCCGAGGGTGACCGGACAGACGGTCAGGGTGCCCGCCCGCTGCGGATGAGCAGGGGCGGTTGCGTCATAGGGCTCAAGCTCGATGCTGAGCCCCTGCAGGGTTGCCCGCTCGCGCAGCAGCGCCGGATCGGCGATCACCACCAACTGGTGGGGCCAATCCTGCTGGGCAATCTGCAGCACCAGATCCGGGCCGATCCCGGCCGGTTCGCCCGGGGTAACGGCAAGGCGACGGCAGCTCATCAGCTCGCAGATCCTTCGACACGGATGTAAGCCTCATCACGCAGCTCGTCCAACCAGGCCTGGGACTCTTCCACGAAGCGGCGATTGTAGATCAGCTGATAGGCACGCTGTTCCAGAGCCTTGTCAGTGGCATCCTGGCTGCGACGATCTTCCACTTGGACGATGTGCCAGCCGTGGCTGGTGCGGAAGGGGGCGCTGATCTGGCCTGGTTGCAGTCGGTTAACCATGTCGCGAAACTCTGGTACATAGACGTTGGGATCAGACCAGCCCAGTTCGCCACCCTGCACCGCAGAGCCCGGATCTTCGGAATACTTCTCCGCCATGCTGGCGAAGCTTGCCTTGCCGCTCTTGATGTCGTGCAGAATGCCGTCCAGCATCCCCTTGGCTTTCTCTTCGCTCAGGATGATGGAGGGCTTGATCAGGATGTGACGGGCCTTCACCTCGGTCTGCATCACTTGCTGCTGACCCTTGGTGTCGAACACCTTGACGATGTGCAGACCGGCGCCGGAGCGCAGCGGGCCCACGATATCGCCCTTCTTGGTACCCTGTACCGCTTCGGCCATCAGGGTCGGCATCTCTTGCGGGCTCATCCAGCCCCAGTCACCCCCTTCCAGCGCCTTGGGGCCGTTACTCTCGGCAATGGCCAGTTTGCGGAAGTCGGCACCCTGCTTGAGGGCGGCCAGAATGCGCTCGATCTTGCTCTTGGCGGCATCCAGCTGGGCGGCGGTGGGGTTGTCCGGCAGGGCAATCTGGATATGGCCGACGTGGTATTCGTTCTGCTGTTGACCCTGTTTCTTCAGGATCTCCACCACCTGCTTCACCTCCTGCTCGGAGATGTTGATACGGCGGCGCACCTGATTGCGGCGCACCTCGTTCATCAGGATCTCGCGGCGAACCTCTTCCCGATACTGGGCATAGGTCATCCCTTCACGGGCGAGCTGGGCGCGCAGCTGATCCAGGGTCATCTTGTTGTCGGCGGCGATGCCCTGAATAGCCTGTTCCAGCTGGGTATCACTGATCTTCAGCCCCTGGCGATCCGCCAGTTGCAGCTGCAGGCTCTCCTGGATCAGACGGTCGAGTGCCTGTTTGCGCAGAGTGGCATCGTCAGGCAGAGACTGGCCGCTCTCCTGGGCGGAGAGTTTTACCTTGTTGACCAGTGCGTCCTGTTGACTGGACAGCACTACGTCCTTGTTGACCACGGCCAGCACTTTGTCCATCAGCTCGGGCGCAGCCAGTGCGGCCTGGCTCATGGCGCCGAACATTCCCGCGGTCAGCAGGGCAATCAGGGTCTTTTTCATATCCATCTCTCAAGGCTGGACCAGCATCATTGCTGGTCTTTCAGATTAAACGGGCGAACATAGGGCAACAGCTCGGTATCCAGGGTGACACTGCGGCCACCGGTACCCACGCTGCCAAGTCCCTTCATTTCAAACTGCAGACCAATGACTTTTTCCGAAGTGGGCTTCAGAGTGATGTTGTCCGGCTGGTTGTGCCACTCCAGGCTCATGTTGATGCTCCAGCAGCAGGAGTCGTATTTGACACCGATCTTGCGGTCAATGTTCACATCCTGCTTGATATCGCGATAGTAACCGCCATACATCTGCCACTGATCGGCGATCGGCGCCATCATCACCAGACCAGCCTGGCTGAGGTCTTCGGCCAGAGCAGGATTGCTCGGGTAGCGATAGTCCCGGTTGCCGTCCTGGATATAGCGGTAGTTGACCTGGGTGGTCAGCTTGCCGGTCCGGTATTCGACTGCACCGTTGCCGGCAGTAAATTCCCCCTCGGAGGTATCGTACTGGGTGCCGGCATGGGCGAACCACTCATCGGTGATCCGGGCATCCCCCTCGAACGAGAGCAGGGAGCGGGCGTTGGTGTTTTCCTGATCGGACGGGTAGAGGCGCACCTTGGGAGGTGTCATCTCGAAGGCCTGGGCTACCGCCAGACGTAACCGCTCATCCCCCACATTGTCATAGACCCGGCTGGTCAGGCCAACGGTGACCCGGTTGGCATCGCTGATGCGGTCGAGACCGGCGTAGCGGCGATCGCTGAACAGGCTGTAGTAGTCCTGACGGGTAGTGGTGGAGTCGTAAATCCCTATTTCGTCCTGATTCTTGTAAGGGATATAGAGGTACTGGAACTCAGGCTCCAGGGTCTGGGTGCCCTTGCCATCATACCAGTCTACCGGACGATCGAAGTTGACGCCCCCCTTGAGGCGGAAGGACGGCAAGGTGCGGGTAATGGTGCCGTCTTTCAGGGTCAGCTGCTGGCTATCTGCGTCTGTAAATTTACTGCGATCCTGGCTAATCAGGTCTTTGGGGATCTCCTGGTTGTAGGAGGTAAACATCAGTTTGTACTGGCTTATAAGGTAGTAACCCGGCGCATCGACCAGGGGGATGGTCAGGGTGGGAGCCAGATGCAGACGGGTAGCGGTATAACGCTCACCGGCCTGCTGGGCAGTGGCGCTGCCGCTGTCATAGCCAAACTTGGTCAGCTCGCTGTTCCAGGCCAGATCGAACCATTTCCCCTGCTGGAAGTAGTTGTAGTTGATGCGTGGCAGCATCTCGTGGGGCAGCAGCGCGTAGGGACTCAGGATCTGATAGCGACGCACCTCGGAGGTGAGGTTCCAGTTCTGCTGGTAGTAACCGGCGGTAAAGGATTGCTGCAACTGGCTGTCGACCTGGGTGCCCACTTGCGGGCTGAAGTCGTTGAAGTAGTTGTAATCCTTGTCCCGTACCTGGGTGTAGTCGATGCCTAAACGCAGGGAGCCATCCATCAGGGTGGATCCGTGACGAATATTCATCAGGTAACGATGACCATCTGAGAGGTACGGAGTCCCTGTCGACGGGTTGGTAAAGCTCGGGTTGCCAGCATCATACTGCTTGTCATCCCTGAGGCTTTCAAAATAGAGGGTACCGGTATGGGCTGGGTCCGGCATGTAGCGAAACTCTACCTGTTCCATCAGGCCGCGTTTGTCCATAAAGCGGGAGGTGATGGTGGCATCGTAGTTGGGGGCAATGTTCCAGTAGAAGGGCTGGGTGATCTCCATGCCGTTGCCGGAACTCTGTTTGTAACCCGGGTAGAGCAGACCTGTCTTCCGTTCATCCTTGATGGGGAAGTTTATATAGGGGAAGTAGAACACCGGGTAGTCATAGAGCCAGAGGCTGGCGTTCCAGGCTTCGCCGAACACCTCTTTCTGGTCGATGTCGATGCTGCCCGCCTTGAGGGTCCACACTTCCTGACCGGGGGGGCAGGTAGTGTACTGGGCTCCCTCCATGGTGATGTTCTGGTTGTTGTTGGTCATCACCACGCGTTTGGCAAAGCCGCGCACCGGTGAGCCATGCACCTGATACTTGCCCTCCTCCAGCTCGGAGTTTTTGGTATCCAGGTTGGATTTGAGGGTCTTGTCGCTGGTGACGGTCACCTGACCGTCGTTGTAATAGATGTTGCCGATGGCGATGACATCCCGGCTCTTCTGATCGAGCTGTGCATAATCGGAGTCAAACTTGCGAACACCCTGACGAACCTTGACGTCGCCTTCATAGACGGCGGTGCCGCCCTGTTTGGCCTCGAGACGGTCAGCATCAACCTCGACCGGCTGCGCGTTGGCATCCTGATCCGATGAAGGCTTCTCTATCTTGGGAACATAGTCATAGCAGAGACTATCGAGAATGCCGGTGGCTGGCGGCGCTTCGAACGGGGCCGCCTGCACCATCATAGGGGTGAGTGCGGGGGCCAGGCTGATAGTCAGGGCGATGGGATAGCGGTACCCCAGTGTCCATTTGGTCATGTGAAAGACTCGTGCAATCCGTGATAGATACGGTTGATCCAAGGCATGCATTTTACGACAGGTTTCATCGAGTTGACATTGCATGTCATTGCTTTATGTTAGCCGGCAATGATAAAGCATTATTGCGGCCAGGGCTAACAGCCAAGTGCTGCTTTCCACCTTGGTCCTCTACTTATGCACGATCGCGATTCCCTGCTATTGCAGTGGGCACGCCGTATTTCCGGTGATGCCAATCTTCAGTTGACCCTCATTTCCGGTGATGCCAGCTTCCGTCGCTACTATCGCGGTGGTGGTCTGGTTTGGGTGGATGCCAATCCGAAAACCGAAAAAAATCATGAGTTTGTTCGTAACGCGGCCGCCTTGCAGGCGCGTCAGCTGTTGGCGCCAGAGGTCAAGGCGGTGGACTACGAACAGGGTCTGCTGGCGGTGAGTGACCTGGGCGATACTCAGCTGATCAGCTGCCTGAACGAACACAACGTACTGGCCTGGTATGGCAAGGCGATTGATTTGCTGCCCCGCCTGGGGGCGGTTGAACTGGCGCTTGAACCCTTCGATGCGGCATTTATGGCGCGGGAGAACAGCATTTTCCCCGAGTGGCTGCTCGGCCATCATCTGCAACTGAGCCTGAGCCATGAAGAGCAGCAACTGCTGGACGAGACCTTCGCTTGCCTCACCGCCTGCAATCTGGCCCAGCCGCAGGGGGTGATGCATCGGGATTTCCACAGTCGCAACCTGATGGTATGTGGCGGTGATACCCCCGAGAGCAGCCGGCTGGCCATCATCGATTTTCAGGACATGGTCATCGGGCCGCTCACTTATGATCTGGTCTCCTTGCTGAAAGATTGCTACGTGCGCTGGCCGGACGAGGTGATCGATGAAGGGATGCGCCACGGCTTTGCCACCCTGCAACAGGCGGGTCTGCTTGGCGAGCTCGATTATGCCAGTTTCCGTCGCGATGCCGATCTGACCGGCATGCAGCGCCACCTCAAAGCGGCCGGAATCTTTACCCGGCTCTATCATCGCGACGGCAAGTCCGGCTATCTCAAGGATATTCCCCGTACCCTCGGCTACGTGGTGGATGTCTGTCGCACTCATGGTGGTGCCTATCCGGTACTGGCCCGTTTTGGTCAGTGGTTGGAGCAGGTGGTGTTGCCGGGGGTCGCCAATGCAGGGGTAAAACCATGAAGGCGATGATCCTGGCCGCTGGCCGTGGCGAGCGGATGCGCCCGCTGACTGACCTGCTGCCCAAGCCGCTGCTGGCGGTGGGGGGCAAGCCGCTTATCGTCCACCATATCGAAAAGTTGAAGTCAGCTGGCGTGACCGAGCTGGTCATTAACCACGCCTGGCTCGGCCACAAGCTGGTCGAGAGCCTTGGTGATGGCAGTGCGCTTGGCGTGACCATCCACTGGTCAGCCGAGGAGAGCGCGCTGGAGACCGCGGGCGGCATTGTGCAGGCGCTGCCGCTACTGGGCTCTGAACCTTTTTTGGTGATCAACGGCGATACCTGGCTCGATCTCGATTATCACACTCTGGTCAGCCAGCCCCTTGGCGATGATCTGGCCCACCTCTGGCTGGTGCCCAATCCGCCCCAGCACCCCGCCGGGGACTTTGCCTTGCAAGAAGGGCGAGTTATGGATACGCCAGCGTTTACCTTCAGTGGGGTCGGACTATATGATCCGGCGGCCTTTGCCGGTCTCGCGGGCGGTGCCCGCAAGCTGGCGCCCCTGCTCCGTGACTGGATGGCGCAAGGGCGGGTGGGCGGCAGCCTGCTCGCTGGCGAGTGGCGCGATATCGGCACGGTCGATCGACTGCGCGAGCTGGATGACCAGCTCCAGGCCCGCACTCATTAACTTCAAGAGGTCTTGAACCATGCGTATTTGGGGTAAGGTGCTGGGCGCCTTCTTCGGTTTTCTGCTCGGCAATATTATCGGCGCCCTGATTGGCCTGTGGATAGGCCACCGTTTCGACCGTGGCATGGGGCTGCAGGGGGCGTTTCGTCGCGGCCCGAGTCAGGCGCAGCAAGCCGTCTTCTTCCACGCCACCTTCTCGGTGATGGGTCACATCGCCAAGTCAAGCGGTCAGGTGACCGAACAGGAGATCCGGGTTGCCTCCAACCTGATGGATCGTATGCGGCTGGCGGGCGAACAGCGTGCCCGGGCGCAGGAGTCGTTTCGTCTCGGTAAGGAGGCTGACTTCCCGCTGCGCGAGACCCTGGCCGAGTTCCGCCGTGCCAGTCTGGGGCAGCGCGACATTCTGCGCTTCTTCCTCGAAGTGCAGTTGCAGGCGGCCTTTGCCGACGGGCGGGTAGAGGAGGGCGAGCGCGCCATTCTTCACACCATCGCCGACGAGCTGGGTTTCAGTCGCATCGAGCTGGCCCGCATTCTGGCGATGGCCGAGGCACAGATGAACTTCTTCAATCAGGCCCATGGCCAGTATCAGAGTGGCCATTCCGGTGGTCAGCAGTATCGGCAGGAGCCGCCTTCTGCGGATCGCCTCAAGAATGCCTACCAGCTGCTGGGGGTAAGCGAGAGCGACAGCGATCAGGATATCAAGCGTGCTTACCGCAAGGAGATGAGCAAGCATCACCCGGACAAGCTGGCCGCCAAAGGGCTGCCGCCGGAGATGATGGAGATGGCCAAGGAAAAGACCCAGGAGATCCAGCAAGCCTGGGAGTGGATCCGCGAGGCGCGCGGTATCCGTTAAGCGCCAAAGTCAGGCTGGAACAGACAATAAAAAGCCCCGCAGCAGTGCGGGGCTTTGTTTTGCCGTGTGGCGTAGGCCGGGTTATTTGGCCGGAATCGCTTCCAGCACGTGCACCAGCAGTTGCCAGAAACGCTCGACCGCCGGGATATGCACCTTCTCGTCAGGGGAGTGGGCCCCGCGGATGGTCGGGCCGAAGGAGACCATGTCCCACTCCGGATAGGCGCTCTTGAACAGACCGCACTCGAGACCGGCGTGGATCACCATCACGTTGGGCATAGTGCCAAACAGAGTCTGGTAGCTGTTGCGTACCAGCGCCATGACGGGGGAGTCCACGTTTGGCGCCCAACCAGGATAGGCTCCGGTGAATTCGCAGCTGGCACCCGCCAGGGTGAACAGGGAGCGGGTCATCTGCTCGATGCTCTCGCGACCGGAGTCAATCAGGGAGCGGATCAGGCACTGGACGTACACTTCGCCATCCTGAGTCTTGATGACCCCCAGGTTGGTCGAGGTTTCGGTCACGCCGGGCATGGCATCGCTCATGCGCATCACGCCGTTCGGGCAGGCCATCAGGGCATCCAGCAGGCGCTGCTGCAGGGAGACGCTCATCAGCTTGGCCGGTTTGGCGGCGTTGTTGACCAGCACGGTCAGGTTCGGCTCGGTGGCGGCCAGTTCGGTCTGGTAGATCCCGGTGTAGCGGTCAACCAGCGCCTTGAACTCGTTCACGCTGGCAGCGGGCACCAGCAGGGTGGCACGGGCTTCGCGCGGGATGGCGTTGCGCAGAGTGCCGCCGTGGATCTCGGCCAGACGAACACCCAGCGGCTCGGCTGCTTTGAGCAGACGTACCAGCAGCTTGTTAGCGTTGCCACGGCCGCGATGGATATCGCAACCGGAGTGGCCGCCACGCAGCCCTTTCACGGCCAGCTCGAACGCTTCGCCTTCGCTGGCGTCAACCAGCTCGAGCTGGAAGCGGATATTGGCATCCACACCGCCAGCGCAGCCCATATAGACTTCGCCATCCTCTTCGGAGTCGGTGTTGAGCAGAATTTCGCCCTCCAGCCAGCCCGCTTCCAGACCGAATGCGCCGGTCATGCCGGTCTCTTCGTCGGTGGTCAGCAGCACTTCCAGCGGACCGTGTTTGATGGTCTTGTCAGCCAGCACTGCCAGGCAACCGGCCATGCCTATGCCGTTGTCGGCACCCAGAGTGGTGCCACGGGCCGTGACCCACTCGCCATCTACATAGGCATCGATGGGATCGGTCGCGAAGTCGTGTTTGGTGTCGGCGTTGGCCTGCGGCACCATGTCGATGTGGGCCTGCAGTACCACGGCTTTGCGGTTTTCCATCCCCGGGGTGGCCGGTTTCTTGATGATGATGTTGCCGACCTTGTCCTGCTTGACCGCCAGACCTTCCCCTTGAGCCCATTGGATGATCCAGGCGCTCAGTTTGGCTTCATGTTTGGAAGGGTGGGGAATGGAGCAGATCTGTTCGAAGAAATGCCAAATCAGTTTGGGAGAGAGAGAGCTAAGCTGTGCCACGTCGGGACTCCTTACCAGCACGGAATTAACAGGGCCCCATCAGCGGGCCGGGGAAGAGGATAACGATAATACAGTCAATCACACAAAAATGTGAGCAATCAGCGCAAATCGCAGGCAGCTTGTGCTGGCTGATGGCAACCAGGCAGTACGATCGTCAGGTTCGGACGACGCTGACCGATAGAAAAGAAAATGTGTGACCGATCTCACAAAAATATTGAATTTAATGCACCGACTGGTAAATTAGCTCCCGTGGTTCGCCACCCGTCAGGATGACGATGAAAGCCTCCAGGGAACCGAAGCAAAGCAAGTGCGCCTCCATGGAACCGAGTGTTCGTTCAAGGATTTGAGCCCGCATTAAAGGTACGTAACTTGTTAAGCAATCAGGAGTTTCAATATGCCAGGCAGCAACTCAACCTATTGGTTTGCCCCCTCTTTGTATACCCAGGGTTTCAGCTACCCTAACCCCTTCGTCACTCGTCGCTAAGACGAGCTGCCCAACCTGGCAGAGGCGAGAAAGCAGCAGGTGCGTGAGGTAAACCCTCCCCCTGCTATTTTTTTATCTGCGATTTGCCGCACAGTCCCATTTGGGCTCGGTAGTAGGGACGGCAGGTTATTCGTTTGGCGCTCGAGATGGGCCGAATGGAGAGGGTGATGCCGATTTTTCCTGTTTTTGGCATACGTTTGCCAGGCATTTTCTCTGCAAACGGTGCTATCATATCGGCCCAACAGCCTGTCCGCGGTTTGGACACATCATCTAACCGATCGCCGGATAAGCCCATCTTGCTTCCATTGTTATCAGATTTGCTGCCGAGGCTTAGCCCTGAGGCAGCCGAAGTGCAATCTGAATTCAGTCGGGCAAGGGCCGCCATTTACTGGCATCCGCAGGGAGAATTGCGGATGTTGTTATTTTAAGTGATTGTTTTTAAATAACTATTCGAGATCGATAACATGCCGAAAAAGTTCTATGTGTCGTGGGACAACCTGCAACGTGAAGCTCGCCGTCTGGCCCGTCGCCAGCTGCCTGTCAGCCAGTGGAAAGGTATCATCGCGGTCAGCCGTGGTGGTCTGGTGCCCGCAGCCCTGATGGCCCGTGAACTTGGCATTCGTAATGTGGAAACCCTCTGCATCTCCAGCTATGACCACGACAGCCAGCGCGAGTTGGTAGTCGTTAAAGCTGCCACCACCGCCGGTGACGGCGAAGGCTGGCTGGTGGTGGAAGATCTGGTAGACACCGGCACTACCGCCAAGGCGATCCGCGAGCTCTACCCGAAAGCCAAGTTCATCGCGATCTTCGCCAAGCCGATGGGCGAAGCGCTGCTGGACGATTTCGAAGTGGCAATCCCGCAGGATACCTGGATTGAACAGCCGTGGGATATGGCGCTGGAGTTCGCCACACCGATCTGCGACGAAAAGTAACGGGATCGGGATGTGACGTTCAGAGCGTCAATTGGCCGCACGCGGCAAGAATGGTTTCACAGGGCTCCTTGATGGAGCCCTGTTTTTTTGTGTATCAATCTGTTGCAGGGTGGCTGATGGGCAGTAAAAGTGGTTAAGATGAGCTATTGCCTGATATGAATAGGACACAATCTTGGACTTGAACGACGACCTCAATCTGACCGAAAAGCTGTTTACCCGGGTCAAGAAGGTGCTGGAAACTTCCGAGATCTCCAACTCCAGCCCGGCGGACATTGCCGAAGCAGAGTCAGACGAGATGTTTATCGACGGCTCCATGTCAAAGAGCTGGTATCGCCTGCTGCGCCGCCCCTCCTGGGCCTGGCAGGGGGCCGACCCGGTCGAGGTTGAGCAGACTCTGGCCCGCATCGCCATAGCGACCGGTGAACGCACCCATGACTGCTATCTCGATACCATCAAGGGCTATGTGCCTGGCAACTGGATCTATGAGTGGAGCCAGGTGGCTGGTAACTACTTCAAGCTTGGGCGCGAACTGCGTGAGCAGGGGGATGCAGCTGGCGCCTTGAAACAGCTGCTCAAGGCGGTGCGCTACTATTCCATCGCCAGCTACCCCCATCTCAAGGATGATGAACTGGCGGATCAGGCCCAGCTGCTTGGCAATATGGCCTATCGCGAGGCGGGCCGGTTGTTCAAGGTGCCGCTCAAAGAGATCCAGGTGCCCTTTCGCGGCAAGCATATTCAGGGTTATCTCCACCTGCCGACCACCGACAAACCGGTGCCTCTGGTGATCATCAGCGGGGGGATCGACTCTCTGCAGCTCGATTTCCTCAACTTCTATCTCAAGCGACTCGAGCCCAACGGCATCGGTATGCTCTCCCTCGACATGCCGGGCATCGGCTATGCCGAGCATTGGCCATTGGTACAGGATACCAGCCGCCTTCATCAGGCTGTGCTGCACTATCTCTCCGAAGTGGCCTGGGTCGATCATCAGCGTATCGCTATGGTCGGTATGCGATTGGCAGGCAATGTGGCGGCACGTCTGGCCTTTATCGAGCCATTCAAGCTCAAAACCGTGGTCTGTGTCGGGGCCGGGGTCAATCAGGTGTTTACCAATCAGGAGTTGTTTGCCAAGTGCCCGCGCATGATGCGGGACAGCCTGGCCAACCGGTTGGGCGCTGATGCGGCTCATTGGGATACCATGCGTACCAAGTGTCAGGTATTTTCACTGAAAACGCAGGGATTACTGGGGACTCGCACCTCTGTGCCGATATTGAGTATTGGACACAAACGAGATTTCATCTGTCCCGAGCAGGATGTACGGGCATTGGCGGCGGCCAGTCGTAACGGCAAGGCCATCGTCTTCGACAAGCAGCCCTTGCTTGAGGTGTATGACAAGGCGCTGGACGAAATCGTCGAGTGGCTGAAACAGCATCTATGTATCTGATGCGCTGAAGGACTGACGCCATCCCGAGGTGGCGCGGCTTGTTTAACAGGGAGGTTAACATGTCTGAAAGAGTGACCTACAAGCGACTGCTGAGACAGTTTGCTGCCATTGGCCCCTATTTGCGTGAGGATCTCTGTGAAGAGGGGCGTTACCGTTTCGACAGTCTTTCCGTTTGTGTCAGTGCCAAACCGGCGCCAGACAAGCGGGAGTTCTGGGGTTGGTGGCTGGTGCTGGAGCAGGAGGATCATCTGTTCCGCTACCATTACCAGTTCGGATTGTACAATGCCGATGGCGAGTGGCTCGACAAGCCGATCCCCAAGAAGCACCAGGTCGAGGTGGAACGGACCCTCAACCGTTTCTACAAATTGATCAGTGACAAACTGGCCTCGCTCGAGTGTCAGCTAGTGCCTGCCGAACAGGTGACCAACGAGTTGAGTGTAACGGCTGCCTGAGCCTCTGATGCCCTGCGAGAGGTTGTGACGAGCTCGCAGGGAGACTCTTGCCCCATCCTTTCATCACCCTTTATGGAATTGCCTTGCAGGGCCCCATGGCCGTGGGTATAAAGATATTCCTTATTTTTTAGCCTTTATGCTCCCATGGAAAACAGAACCATAGTCGTCAAGTTGGGCACCAGCGTGCTCACAGGGGGGTCTTCCCAGCTCAATCGTGCCCATATGGTCGAGCTGGTCAGACAGTGTGCGGCCTTGCACCGTCACGGCCACAGGGTCGTGGTCGTCACATCAGGGGCTATCGCCGCCGGGCGTGAACATCTGGGTCACCCGCCACTGGCGCCAACCCTGCCCAACAAGCAGATGCTGGCGGCGGTTGGTCAGACCCAGCTTATTCGGGTATGGCAGGATCTGTTCAACCTCTACGGTCTGCATATCGGCCAGATGCTGCTGACCCGCGCCGATCTGGAAGATCGGGAGCGCTACCTCAACGCCCGCGACACCCTGCGCACTCTGCTCGATCACCGCATTATTCCGGTCATCAACGAAAACGATGCGGTGGCGACCGCCGAGATCAAGGTCGGCGACAACGACAACCTCTCCGCACGGGCCGCCATTCTGGCGGATGCGGATCTGCTGATCCTGCTGACAGATCAGAAGGGGCTGTTTACCGCCGATCCGCGTACCAATCCCGATGCCCAGCTTATTGAAGAGGTGCAGACCATCGACGATACCCTGCGCTCGCTGGCGGGTGACAGTGTCAGCGGCCTCGGCACCGGCGGCATGGCTACCAAGCTGCAGGCCGCCGATGTGGCGCGTCGAGCTGGTGTCAACGTGGTGATCGCGACCGGCCAGATGCCGGAGGTGATCGGCCGTCTCGCCAAGGGTGAGCGTATTGGTACCCTGTTCCCCGCGCTGGCGTCCCCGCTGGAAGGGCGCAAGAGCTGGATCCTGGCAGGCCCACCTCCTCACGGCGAAGTGCATGTGGATCAGGGCGCAGTGGCCGCCATGAAGGATAAAGGCTCCAGCCTGCTGCCCAAGGGGATTGTGGCAGTCAAGGGCGATTTCATTCGGGGCGATGTGGTGCGCATTCTTGATCCCAAGGGCGCCGAGCTGGCCCGTGGCATCTGCCGTTACGATCATCTGGAGCTGGATAAGCTGCGCGGCGTCCACTCTGATCAGATTGAACAGGTATTGGGCTATGGCTACGGCTCTGTGGCCATCCATCGAGACGACATGGTGCTGCTCTAATCAAGGCGGCACGGCATGAACAAAGGGAACTGAGATGAGTCTGGAGAAAATGGGGCAGGCGGCCCGTGAAGCCGCCTATCAGCTGGCTACCATCAGCACGGCGCAGAAGAACCGGGCGCTGGCCGCCATCGCCGACGAGCTTGAGGCGCGCAGTGAACAGATCCTCGCCGCCAATGCGAAAGATATCGCCGCCGGCCGTGAGGCGGGCTTGTCAGAGGCGATGCTGGATCGCCTGCTGCTCAATCCGGCCCGGCTGGCCGGGATTGTGGCGGATGTGCGCAAGGTGATCACGCTGGACGATCCGGTTGGCGCCGAAATGGATAGCCGAGTGCTGGAAAATGGCCTGCGGCTCTCCCGTCGTCGGGTGCCCATCGGGGTTATCGGCGTCATCTACGAGGCGCGCCCCAACGTCACCATCGATATCGCCAGCCTCTGCCTCAAGACTGGCAACGCCAGCATATTGCGTGGCGGGCGCGAGACCTTCCACTCCAATCTGGAGCTGGTGCGGGTAATTCAACATGCCTTGGCGGCCTCCGGTCTGCCCGAGGCGGCGGTGCAGTACATCGACAACCCGGATCGGGCGCTGGTCGGCGAGTTGCTGCGTCTCGACCGCTATGTGGACATGATCATCCCCCGTGGTGGCGCGGGCCTGCACAAGATGTGCAAGGAGAACAGCTTCATTCCGGTCATCATCGGCGGCTTTGGCATCAGCCATATCTTCGTCGACGAGAGCGCCGATCTGGTGCGCTCTCTGGCGGTCATCGACAACGCCAAGGTGCAACGCCCCTCCGCCTGCAATGCCCTCGATACCCTGCTGGTACACGAGAAGGTGGCAGCCACCTTCCTGCCGCAACTGGTGACGCTGATGAACGAGCGCAAGGTGACGCTGGTGGCCGCGCCCAACGCCATAGCGCTGCTGGCGGGTGCCGACAACCTGTGCGAGGCGGGGCCGGAGGATTTCGATACCGAGTGGCTCGGGCTGACCCTGGGGGTCAAGTTGGTGGCAGACGTCAACGAAGCGCTGGCCCATATGCGCGAGCACAACGCCGGCCACTCCGATGCCATCCTGACCAACGATCTGGCCAACGCCGAGCGTTTCGTCAATGGCGCCGGTTCGGCTGCTGTCTATGTCAACGCCTCCACCCGTTTCACCGATGGTGGCCAGTTTGGTCTGGGCGCTGAAGTGGCGGTGTCGACCCAGATGCTGCATGCCCGTGGCCCCATGGGGCTCACCGAGCTCACCAGCTACAAGTGGGTAGGGCAGGCCGATTACCTCAGCCGTGCCTGATAATCGGCTGTTGCAAAAAAAAATGCCGACCACAGGGTCGGCATTTTTTTCGCTGGCATCGCGCCGATACCACGCAGTGCACTATCCCTCGGGGTTATTCCCCGTGATAGAGCGCCTTGTCACCGTGCTTGAGCACATAACCCTTCCAGATAAAGAGGGTGTAGCCGCTGCCCTGCCACGACCAGTTGCCCTCCGCACCTTGACGGGTCAGCAGGTGCTGCTCGCTGGTCGGCAGGGTGAGCTCTGCCTTGCTCTGATCGGCGTTGAACAGCACGAAGGCGCTGCTGGTCTGGTTGGCATCGGTTGGATTGAGCCGGATACCCTGCTCAAACAGGCGCACACATTTGCCAGTCAGTGCTGACCACTGATAGCCCGCACTGCCGATACAGCCGTGGCTGTCGCGATCGCTGCCAACCAGATGTTGTTCCGGTGTACTGCATGCCGCCAGCAGCAGAGAGGCTGCCATCAGAGTCAATGTGCGCATGGTTACTCCTGCAGATCCCGTTCGATGACGATGTTGGAGAATCCCAACTCTTTGAAGTAGTTCTCCTGATAATCCTTCACGCTTTTCTTGTCGCGGCGACAAACCTGAGCCAGCTGGGCCTCCATGGCGTGAAAACTGGTGAGATCCAGCCCTTCGGCAGCTGCGATGGCGTCGTAGATGCTGCGGAACTTGTCGTTCGCGTAGCCGATCTCTTTGGCCTGCTTTTTATAGGTATACGTAATCTTAAAGGCCATCTTGCCCTTCCTTCTTCGATTTGGCTTGCTTGCGCTGGACGTAGAGGTAGAGGCTTTCGACCTTCTCCCGAGCCCAGGGTGTCTTGCGCAAGAACTTCAGGCTGGACTTGATGCTGGGATTATCGGTGAAGCAGCGGATATTGATCTGCTGCCCCAGCTCTTCCCAGCCGTAGTGTTCGACCAGCGCGGTGACGATGGCTTCCAGCGTCAGCCCGTGCAGCGGGTTGTTCTTCTGCGAGGCGTTCGGTTGCTCGCTCATGCCTGCTCCGCCAGCTTGGCAAAGGGCTGACCCATGCGGGTGGTGACCCCGTTGGCCAGATGGGACTCGAAACCGGCCAGCATGCCCGGGCCAAACAGGCAGACCACGGTGCTACCCAGCTTGAACCGGCCCATCTCGGCGCCTTTCTGCAGGGTAATGGCTTCGTCGCCTGTGTAATCCCAGCGCACCACCTTCTTCTCTTTGGTTGGCGCAATGCTGCCGGCCCAGATGGTTTCGATGCTGGCCACGATAGTGGCACCGACCAGCACCAGCGCCATGGGGCCGTGTGGGGTGCGGAAGGTGGCCACCACACGCTCGTTGCGGGCAAACAGGTTGGGCACGTTCTCGGCGGTGAGCGGGTTGACGGAGAAGAGATCCCCCGGCACGAACACCATGCTCTCCAGCACACCGTCCAGCGGCATGTGGATGCGGTGATAATCCTTGGGCGCCAGATAGATGGTGGCAAAGTCGCCATCCTTGAACGGCGCCACCAGATCCTCATAGCCGCCCAGCAGCTCACGGGCGCTGTAGTCGTGGCCCTTGGCCTGAATGATGCGGCCTTGCTGGATGGGGCCGAGCTGGCTGACGGTGCCATCGACCGGCAGCGCCAGGGTCATGGCATCTTCTACCACGGGGCGGATACCGGGCTTGAGCTCGCGGGTGAAGAACTCGTTGAAGCTCTTGTAGTGGGCCGGACTCTCGTGCAGCGCCTCGCTCATGTCGACCTGATACTGCTTGATAAAAGCCTCGATCACCCTGGTGGTGATGTTGCCCGCTTCGGCGGCGGCAAACTTGCCGATCAGACGGGAGAGGGCGTGCTTGGGCAGACAGTATTGACCGGCAATTTTCAGGTTGTCAGTAATGCTCATGTTCATCATCAACGTAGGTTTATTAGGGTCACAGGCGCGCTTGCTGGCGACCGTGACGGGCTTCCTGCATGGTTTCCAGGATGCGGTGATAGTTGTGGAAGCGATCGGCGCTGATAGCGCCTTCGTCGACCGCGGCGCGCAGGGCGCAGCCGGGATCATCCTTATGGGTACAGTCGCGGAATTTGCAGCCACCCAGATAGTCGCGAAACTCGACGAAGCACCAGGTGATGCGGTCGGCTTCCAGATGCCAGAGGGCGAACTCGCGGATCCCCGGGGAGTCGATGAGATCGCCACCGCTCGGGAAGTGGTAGAGTCGCGCCGTGGTGGTGGTGTGCTGGCCGAGCCCCGAGTTTTCGGAGATCTCGCCGGTGAGCACATCCAGCCCCGGCATCAGGGCGTTGGTGAGCGACGACTTGCCCACCCCGGACTGGCCGACGAAGATGCTGATCTTGTCGGTCAGAGCAGCTTTAAGCTCATCCAGCCCTTCGCCGCTCTCGCAGCTCACCAGCAGCACCTCGTAATTGAGTTTGCGGTAGGTTTCGAGCTGGCTTTCGATGCGCGCTCTGGCGGCATCATCGAGCATATCGACCTTGTTCAGCACGATGAGAGGGCGGATCTCCACATCCTCGGCGGCCACCAGGTAGCGGTCGACGATGTTGGTGGAGAACTCGGGCATCACCGCCGAGACGATGATGATCTGGTCGATGTTGGCTGCGATGGGTTTGACCCCGTCGTAGAAGTCCGGCCGGGTCAGTACCGAGTGGCGCGGATGCACCGCCTCGATGACGCCCGCTGTCGCGGCATTGAGGCCGGGACGCCACACCACCTTGTCGCCACAGACCAGACTGCTGATGCTGCTGCGCCGCAGGTTGCTGCGGTGGATGGTGCCATCAACCGCTTCCACGTCTGCGTGCTGACCAAAACGGCTGATCACCACCCCTTCGATGGCGGGGCCAAACAGGGTGTCATCCACCACTGTGGTGTGATCTTTTTGCAGCCGCCGTTCGCGGTTGGCCTGGACGCGCCTTTGTTGACCCAGATTGAGTTTTGCTTTCTTTGCCACTCGATTCGCCAGTTTATGAACAGATCCAAAGCCAGTATGATACATGCAAATTGGCAAAATTCCGCCATTCCTCCCAATAGAGAGAGCAATCATGACAGTCAGCGCGCAGAACCTGGTATGGATCGACATGGAGATGACGGGTCTCGACCCCGAAGAGAACGTGGTACTGGAGATCGCCACCATAGTCACCGACAAGGATCTGAACGTACTGGCCGAAGGGCCGGTCATCGCCATTCATCAGAGTGATGAAGAGCTGGCCAAGATGGACGACTGGAACGTCAACACCCACACCAAGAGCGGTCTGGTGGCCCGGGTCAAGGCGAGCCAGCACGACGAGGCAAAAGCCGTTGCCGAGACCCTAGAATTCATTCGCCAGTGGGTGCCGGAGCGCACCAGCCCGCTGTGCGGCAACAGCATCGGTCAGGATCGCCGCTTCATGGTCAAGCACATGAGCGATCTGGAAGCTTTCTTCCACTATCGCAACGTCGACGTCAGCACCATCAAGGAGCTGGTACGCCGCTGGCAGCCGGAATTGCTGGATCAGTTCAAGAAGAGCGGCACCCATCAGGCGCTGGACGACATCCGCGAATCCATCGCCGAGCTGCAGTTCTATCGCAGCCACGTCTTCAAGATCTGATTCCCCGGCAAGGGTTTGTCATGCGCTGGCTGCTAAAATCGACAGTTCGGCCAGCTTTTGAGCGAACGCGCGCAACCAGACAAAAAAGCCCTTGCAATTGGAAGGACTGCTCTTATAATTCGGCTCCCGTACAGTAGCGCAAGCAACCAAATGCTGTACGGCCTGTTTTAAGGTAGTTGCGGGAATAGCTCAGTTGGTAGAGCACGACCTTGCCAAGGTCGGGGTCGCGAGTTCGAGTCTCGTTTCCCGCTC
>NZ_JAAKUM010000030.1:0-33076 GCF_049175135.1 Aeromonas sp. 600724
GCTCTGCTCTGCTCTGCTCTGCTCTGCTCTGCTCTGCTCTGCTCTGCTCTGCTCTGCTCTGCTCTGCTCTGCTCTGCAATGAGTGATGGCAGATCACGGAAACAAAAAAAGCGCCCTGAGGCGCTTTTTTCATATCAACCGGATAATCATGCTTTGAACTTGCTGAACACCAGGGAGGCGTTGGTACCGCCAAAGCCGAAGCTGTTGGACATGACGGTGTTGAGCTCGGCCTCTTCGTACTCGCGCACGATGGGCAGACCTTCGGCCTTCTCGTCCAGAGTCTCGATGTTGATGCTGGGAGCGATAAAGCCGTGCTCCATCATCAGCAGTGAGTAGACAGCCTCGTGCACGCCGGCAGCGCCGAGCGCATGGCCGGTCATCGCCTTGGTGGCAGAGATCTTGGGACCGTTGGCACCAAACAGAGTCTGGATGGCTTCCAGCTCCTTGGTATCGCCAACCGGGGTGGAGGTACCGTGGGTGTTGATGTAATCAACCTTGCCAACCCCCTGCATTGCCATCTTCATGCAACGCACCGCGCCTTCGCCGCTCGGCGCGACCATGTCATAGCCATCGGAGGTAGCACCGTAACCGGTCAGCTCGGCATAGATGTGAGCACCACGGGCCAGCGCATGTTCCAGCTCTTCGATCACTAGGATGCCGCCGCCACCGGAGATAACGAAACCATCGCGATTCGCATCATAGGTACGGGAGGCTTTTTCCGGCATGTCGTTGTACTTGGTGGAGAGGGCCCCCATGGCGTCAAACTGGATGGTAGAGGACCAGTCCAGCTCTTCACCGCCACCGGCGAAGACCACATCCTGTTTGCCAAGCTGGATCAGCTCAAGCGCGTGACCGATGCAGTGAGCAGAGGTGGCGCAAGCTGAACTGATGGAGTAGTTGACACCCTTGATCTGGAACGGGGTCGCCAGGCAAGCAGAGGTTGTGGAGGACATAGTGCGCGGCACCATGTAAGGGCCCACACGCTTGACCCCTTTCTCGCGGGCGATGTCCACAGATTCCGAAGTGTTCTTGCCGGAGGCACCACCTGAACCGACCACCAGGCCGGTACGCTCGTTGGAGACCTGATCTTCCGCCAGACCGGCATCTTCAATGGCCTGCTGCATGGAGAGATAGGCGTAGGCCGCAGCGTCGCCCATGAAACGCATGACTTTACGGTCGATCAGTTCAGACGGATCGAGTTTGATGTTACCCCAGACACGGCTGCGCAGATTGTGCTGCTCGAACTGCTCGGAATAGGTGATGCCGGATTTACCTGCTTTCAGGGAGGCCAGCACTTCTTCCTTGTTGTTGCCGATACTGGAGATGACGCCGATACCGGTGATCACTGCTCTTCTCATTAATTCATCTCGTCTGGAAAAACTGGCGCCAAGTCTACCCGCTTTCGGCTGCCAAACTGGTCTGCTTTCACGTAGAATGCCCGCGATTTTGTGACGCGAGCCGAGGAAAACGTGAGTCAAACATCCTTACATCATGCCCGATTGGACTGGAATGAAGCGGGAACTCCTGTCTCCAGTGACTTCGGGGATGTGTACTTTTCCAATGATAACGGTCTAGGTGAAACCCGCTACGTCTTTTTGCAGCAAAACCGGCTGCCTGCGCGATTTTCGCACCACGATAGTGACAGTTTCGTGATAGGTGAAACAGGTTTCGGCACAGGCCTTAACTTTCTGGCGACAATGCAAGCCTTCCTGGAACAGGCGCCTCAATCCGGCAACGGCTCCCGTCTGCACTTCATCAGTTTCGAGAAATACCCCCTGACCCGGGACGATCTGCGCAAAGCGCTGGCTGCCTGGCCTGAACTTGGCCACTTGAGTCAGGATCTTATCGCCCAATGGCCGCTGCCGGTCTCCGGTTGCCACCGCCTGCATTTTGCGGGCGGCCGCATTCGCCTCGATCTCTGGTTTGGCGACATCAAGGATATGCTGCCGCTGGTACCGCACCGGGCAGAGGGGCTGGTGGATGCCTGGTATCTGGATGGTTTCTCCCCGGCCAAAAACCCGGAAATGTGGACACAGGAGCTGTTTGACGGTCTCGCGCGCCTCGCCCGTCCCGATTGCTCCATCGCCACCTTTACCTGTGCCGGCTTCGTGCGCCGCGGCCTGATTGCAGCGGGCTTTGCCATGAAGAAGGTGAAAGGGCACGGTAGCAAGCGGGAGATGCTGGTGGGGGATCGCACCGACAAGCAGCCGCAGCAAACCATAGTCCCCTGGTATGCCCGTCCTGCCGGACGCGCTGGCGAGGTAGTGATCATCGGCGGCGGCATCGCCTCGGCCATGACGGCGCTCTCTCTGGTGGAGCGGGGTCGCAAGGTGACGTTGCTGTGTGCAGATGGCGAACCGGCCACCGGCGCCTCGGGCAACCGCCAAGGGGCCCTCTATCCACTGCTTAACGGCGAGCACGATGCCCTGTCGCGCTTCTATTCCCTCGCCTTTGGCTATGCCCGCCAACGGCTGCTGGCGTTGGCCGAACGCCACCCCATCGCTTTTGCACTGTGCGGGGTAACCCAGCTCGGTTATGACGACAAATCGGCAGCCAAGCTGGCCAAGATGAGTCAGGGCCCCTTCCCGTCCGAACTGATGCAACCTCTATCGACAGCGGAAGTAGAACAAGTAGTCGGCCTGCCCTGCGGCCACAGCGGCGTCAGTTATCCGCTGGGAGGCTGGCTCTGTCCGGCCGATCTCACCCGAGCCGCCCTGAATGAGGCGCAAGCCAGCGGCCTGCTTGAGGTGGTGTTCAACACCGAGGTGGTTGCCATTGCCGAGCAGACAGATGCTTGGCACATAGAGAGCCAGGACGGCCGCCACTGGCAGGCCCCCAATCTGGTGGTCGCCGCCGGTCACCAGTTGCCCGCGCTGCTCCCCTTTGCTGAGCTACCGCTCTATCCGGTGCGCGGTCAGGTGAGCCATGTGCCGACCACGGCCAGCTTGCGTCAGCTCAAGACTGTGCTCTGTTATGATGGCTACCTCACCCCGATGCACAACGAGCAGCACTGCATCGGCGCCAGTTATGGCCGCAACCAGAGCAGTCTCGAGTTTCGTGCCGAGGATCAGGCGCAGAATCAAGCGCGGTTGCAAGCCTGCCTGCCACAGCAAGCCTGGCCCGCCGAAGTGGATGTGAGCGGCAATGAGGCGCGCGTAGGGGTGCGTTGTGCCAGTCGGGATCACCTGCCAGTGGTGGGGTCAATCGTCAGATTGGCAGGCCTAGAGGATCACTATGCGCATCTGCAGCATGATCTGCACAACGCCCAGCCGCTGCCTCTTCACCCCGGCCTCTATGTGCTGGGAGCGCTCGGCTCACGGGGTCTCTGCTCGGCGCCGCTCTGTGGCGAGCTGCTCGCCAGCGAGATCTGCGGCGATCCCCTGCCGCTGGCTGCCGATCTGCTGGAGGCGCTCCACCCTGCCCGTTATTGGGTACGTAAACTGCTCAAGGGCAAAGCTCTGGTCTAAACCGGACTCTGCAAACAAATAGAATGGCCGCTCATCGGGCGGCCATTCTATTTATCAAATCGTGCGATGCTGGATATTGCGTCTTGAGATAGCGCTCACTTGGGCCAGTGCACACCCAGCTGCTCGCCGTAACCAGTCTGACGCTGGAAATCGTCTACCCTTGCCTTAACCTTGTTCAATTCGCCACTGCCCGCAGCCCAGGCGGCATAGCGCAATGCCTGGCAATCTGCATGGCCTGGTAGTGCCGCAATCGCCCCGCCCACCTGATTTCCGCCTTGCAGCACCATCTCTTTGAAACGGGATTCATAGTCAAACATGCTGGAGAGCAGCCGCCCCCAGCGTTGGCGAGCAGGGTCACTCCCCTCCGAACTCTGACGCCAGCGGGGCAACAATACGGTGGCATGAGTCGTTACCGTAACCCGTTTGAGCTGGCAGCGTCCCGGCAACTGCTCGGTATCCAGCTGCCAGTCCACCTTATAACTCGCCTTGCCGAGAACAGGCTTGCCATTCACCTTGGGGGCACTCTGAGCAATGGCGCGTGCCAGTTGATCTGGCTGGGCAGCACTTACCTCATAAAAACGGACATTGATGCGGGACTCTGGCACCACTTGCGGCCGGCTCGGCTGAGCCTGACTCATCAGGGGCAACAGCAATAGCACGCTCCCCACTACTCCATAAACCTTGCTGACCATGCCAGACTACCTTCCTTGATTGCACGGGCGGAGTACCAACCTTGGTGAAACCCACCGCCACACAGATGACGGGTATAGCCTATGTGTGACCAAGAGGCGGCGCAATACAATGATGAGCCCAGAAATCAGAGCAAGCTCACAGGTTGCGTGAGCAAAGTATGGCACAAGGATGAAACTGTATTTTTATTGAGCAGGACGACTGATGCGCTGCCAGTCGAGGTGATAGTTTTTCACATTGATGTCATGACCATCTATCTGAATGAAATGATCATTTTTAAGACGGTTGGCAAAAAAGTCCTGATCTGCCCCCTCATTGAGCCACAGCTCGCAAAGTCCCCGTTTTCCCTCTTTGGCATAAAATCTCGGGGTGACCAGCAGCGCGACCCCATCTACCCGGATGGCATGACGGGCCAGGCAGTTTGCTTCGGTGGTTTTGGATGCCAGCGCGGCAAAACGGGGTCTGTTCCCCTCGGCAACCACCAGTACGCCGTAAGAGTGAGGAGCCATGAGACGCCGCATGGCGACCGCCTGATGAGGACCGGTTTGATGAAAACCGTCATTGGTTACTGCAAACACGCAAGTAGGTGAAAATAGCATCGCAAGCAGAAAAAGGGAGCGTTTAATGCCTGAAAAATCACCAATCGCCATATAAAAGCCTCAAAAGACAACCAAGGCTGGCAAGGGTAGGTAGCCAAACCCGCTGGGTAAAGTACCTTTACCTTTCTTTAATTCTGTTCACGGGGTTAAACGTTGATTTAGCTCACACAACATCCTGTTTCCAGTCGCCACTCTACCCCTATCGGAATAGACTCCCTCCACTCTCATCCAATCAGAAGGCAACATATGCTGGAACTCATCGTTGGCACCCTGGTCACCCTGGTGGTGGGCCGTGCCATTTTCAAAGGATACTCCGCGACCGGGGTGCTGCTGAGCGGCGGCTTGCTGCTACTGGTCATCACCGCCATGATGGGCAAGCCGGTACTGCCGAGCAAAGTGGTCAGCACCGGTTATATCGCAACCGATATCTTCGAATACGTCCGCTTCCTGCTCAATGATCGTGGCGGTGGACTGGGGATGCTGATCATGGTGCTGTGCGGCTTTGCCGGCTACATGAGCCATATCGGCGCCAACACCATTCTGGTCAAGCTGGCCAGCAAACCGCTCGGCATCATCAAGTCCCCCTATATCCTGCTTGTGGCTGCCTATCTGGTGGCCTGCGCCATGTCGCTGGCGGTGAGCTCCGCTACCGGCCTCGGCGTGCTGCTGATGGCCACCCTGTTCCCGCTGATGGTCAACATGGGGATCTCCCGTGGCGCGGCTGCGGCCGTGTGCGCCTCGCCAGCCGCTATCATTCTGGCACCGACCTCAGGGGACGTGGTGATGGCTGCTCAGGCCGCCAACATGCCGCTGCTGGATTTTGCCTTCAAGCTGACCCTGCCCATCTCGCTGGTGGCGATCGCCTGCATGGCGGTGACCCACTTCTTCTGGCAGCGCTACCTTGATCAAAAATCCGGTGAGCACAACGAGCCGGTCGCCCCGGGTGATCTGGTGACGACTGCGCCTGCCTTTTACGCCATCCTGCCCTTTACCCCCATCATCGGAGTGCTGGTGTTTGACGGCAAATGGGGTCCGCAGCTGGATATCGTCACCATCATCGTCATGTGCATGGTGCTGGCCAGCCTGCTGGAGCTGGTGCGGATCCGCAATGGCAAGGAGCTGCTGGACGGTCTGCAGGTCTGTTGGCGCAACATGGCTGATGCCTTTGCCGGTGTGGTCATGCTGCTGGTCGGTGCCGGTGTCTTCGCCCAGGGTCTGATGACCGTCGGCTTTATCGACACCCTGCTGGCTCACGCGCAGGATCTCGGTTCGGGTGGTCTGATCATGATGCTGTCACTGGTGGTGATCACCACCCTGGCCGCCTTCACCACCGGCTCGGGTAATGCCCCCTTCTACGCCTTCGTGGAGTTGATCCCCAACCTGGCCAGCAGCCTTGGCATCAACCCGGCCTATCTGGTGATCCCGATGCTGCAAGCCTCCAACCTGGGTCGCACCATTTCTCCGGTCTCCGGGGTGGTGGTCGCCTGTGCCGGGATGGG
Organism: Aeromonas sp. 600724; assembly: GCF_049175135.1. Lineage (NCBI taxonomy): Bacteria > Pseudomonadati > Pseudomonadota > Gammaproteobacteria > Aeromonadales > Aeromonadaceae > Aeromonas > Aeromonas sp. 600724. Next base: position 6,256 of record NZ_JAAKUM010000030.1, read on the forward strand.
CAAGCTCTCGCCGTTCGAGGTGGTCAAGCGCACCAGTATGCCGGTCGCCGTCGGCCTGCTGGTGGTGATCGTCGCCACCCAGATCATGGTACCCGCCTGATCGCTGACCAGCCCGGCACCCTGCCGGGCTGGTATCCTCCCCCTCCTTTGCAGTAGACTCGGTGCTCATTTTCCCCTAAGGAGGACCGAGATGAGTATTACGGTTCAACTTGCCCATTTCAGTGATTGCCACTCCCACTTCGATGGCGCGCCCATGAGCTTCTCCCCTATCGGTGAAGGCCAGTGGCGCACCCAGTGCGGCGGTTATGCCCGGATCCTGACCCGACTGACCCAACTGCGTGCAAAAGCCGCAGCTGCCGGCCAGCGTTTTCTGTTTCTGCACGGTGGCGACTCCTTTCAGGGCTCGCTCTATTTCAACCGCTTCAAAGGGCGCGCCAACGCCGACCTGCTCGCCATGCTGGCCCCCGATGCCATGGTACTTGGCAACCATGAGTTCGATCTGGGCAACGGCCCGCTGGTGGAGTTCTTGCGCCAGCTCGATTTTCCGGTGCTGGCCGCCAATCTGGATAACAGTCAGGAGCCTGCCGACACGCCGCTTGGGCTGTGGGATATTCCCCATCTCTACGACGCCCATCAGCCCTGGCATCGTCAGATGATCGACGGGGTTCCCTTTGCGCTGCTCGGCATCACCCTCGCCCAGATGGCTGCCATCGCCAACCCGGATCCCCACACCCGTTTCCACGCGGTCGCCGACACCCTCACCAGGGTGTTGCAGGAGATCAAGCGCGAAGGGATCCAGCATATCGTGCTGCTGAGCCACCTCGGGCTGGATCAGGACAAGCTGCTGGCCGAGCGCTTCCCCGAGCTCAGCCTCATCATCGGCGGCCATACCCATAGCCTGCTCGGCGATCTCGCGCCGCTGGGTCTGCCAAGCGAAGGCAGTTATCCGCTGATGAACAACGGGGTGGCTATTTTGCACGCTGGCCACAGCGCCCTCTGCCTCGGTGTCTGCGAGCTCACCTTCGATGAGGCGGGCCGCGTCGTGCAGAGTCAGGGGCAGCTGGAGTGGCTCCCCTGGCAGCCCTGGCCATTTGCCTCCACCCCACCCGCCGGGCTCACCTTCTGCGAGCCGGATGCACAGCTTGAAAAACATCTGGCCAAACGCTATCGGCCTGAGATTGAAACCATGAGCCAGCGCATCGTCACCCGACTGGCGGCGCCACTGCCCCATCAGCGGCTGCCGGATGCCACCCTGCCGCACGGCAGCCAGCTCGCCCCGCTGGTGGCCCGCGCCATGCTGACCGCTGCCCGTGAACAGGTAGGCGAGGTGGACTTTGCCCTGCACAATGCTGGCGGCGTGCGCTGCTCGCTGGAGCCGGGCCCCCTGAGCGAAGCGGATATCGCCGGTCGCCTGCTGCCGTTTGCCATTCCCCTCACCCTCTATCGGGTGCACGGTCACGAGTTGGCGGAGGCGCTGGAGAATGCCATCGACAACGCCACCAACAACGGCGTGGTCGGCAATGGCAACGGCAGCTTCCCCTACACCGCGGGGGTGCGATTCACCTATCAGGCCGATCGGCCCAAGGGCCAGCGCATCACCCGACTGGAGTGGGAAGCCGCCCCCGGCCAGTGGCAAGCGGTCAATGCCGCACAGGTCTATCGCGGGGTGTCGAGCGCCTATACCGCCTCCGGCAAGGAGGGTTACACCGCACTGGCGCGCACCCTGACCCAGCACAATCAGGAGCTCGGCATCACCCTGGCCGACGCTTTTATCCGCTGGGCCCGTCACCTGCCGACACTGGAAGCGCAGCCCCCCCTGCTTGAGTACATCCATTGATGCAGAGGGGGAATGGCTGGCTTCGCCACATCCCCCTGACGGCCAATATTGCCGCAGCCAGCGCCCGGTTCCCTGCAAGAACCGGGCTTTTTCGAGAATATTTGCCCCACACGGGCCTGCCCCATTGCATCGCACTCACTAGCTCGGCAAGATAGGCCCGCTTTCAAGACCAGCTGCAGGAACAGGCGACTTCATGAATCACTCCATCCGTTTCACTCCCCCTCGCGTCAACCCGAGTATCAAGCCAGCCATTGTGCTGCTGACCGCCTTGCTGGCGCTGCTCTTCTGTCTGCGCAACCCGCTCTTCCACGCCATGGCGCCGGGGTTTGATGCCTCGCTGTTCGCGGTGATGGGCAAGATGTGGAGCGAAGGGGGGGTGCTCTATCGCGACATGATCGACATCAAGGGGCCGATGATCTTCGCTCTCGACGCGCTGGGCTATCGAATGGGGGGATTTGTCGGGATCTGGACACTGGAGTGGGTGCTCTGCTGGCTCGGATTGCTGGCCAGCTGGCAGGCCTTTGCCCAGCTAGGACTCTCGTTCAAGGCGCGCCTTGGCGCCATGCTGGCGGTGCTGGCTCTCTACGGCACCCGTTACTACTACGGCAACATGACTGAGGACTGGACCTTCCACCTCGCCCTCATCGCCCAGTGGGCCTTCATCACCCTGCTGCTGGACAAGGGATTTCGCTGGTGGCCGGCGCTGGTGGCGGCCCTCACCTTCGCCATCGTCGCCTGGATGCGCACCAACAACGGCGCCTTCTGGGGAGCCTGGTATCTGGTGCTGTTCTGCCACTGGTGTCTGCATGAGAAGTGGCGTGATGCCATCTTGCTGCTCATCTCCAGCCTGCTGGGGCTGGCGCTGATTGGCGGCCCGCTTTACGCCTACTTCCAGCAGCATGATCTGCTGGCGGCCTTCAAATACTACGCCTTCGACATCTTCTTCGAAGGGAGCTACGGCAATGGCTTCTCCCCCATGGTGGGCGCCGTCGGCCTGCTGCGCACCGGCCTTGTGATGCTGCTGCCCGCCTTCATCATTCTGATGCTGAGCCGCCGTCAGGAGTGGTATCTGCCCGCCCTGCTGGCAACCCTGTTTGGGGTGCTGTTTACCCTGATCGCCAACTCGGTCTCCGGCCATGTGTTCGATCACTACGACGTGCTCTATCTGCAACTGGCAGTGCTGCCGCTGGCGGTATTGCTGGATCGCAGCGAACAGCAGGCAGATGCCATCGGGCTGCTCTGCATCTCGCTGGTGGTGCTCACCGCCAGCTGGCTGCTGGCCCAGCAGCTCGGTTTTGGCTGGAGCACCAAGGAGTGGTCCCTCGAGCGGGTCAACGAGGTGCTCGGCACCAGCCTGCTGTGGGCGCTGCCGGTGCTGATCCTCATCCCTCTCTGGCGCGCCTGGGATGTGCGCAGTGCCACCCCCTGGCTGGCAACGCTGGCCATGCTGCTGCTGATGATCAACAACGCCTGGGAAGGCACCCTCAAAGGTCGCCCTTTCAATCCGGCAGCTCAGGTACGGGTTGATCGCATCAAGGCCGAGACAGTCCCGAGCGACAAGATCTGGGTCGATGGCATCCAGCCGCAATATTATCTCTGGACCGATCGCCAGCCGGCTTCCGCCTACCTCTTCTTTGCCAACGTCAATCCGCCCTATGACGTGCGCGAGCGGGTGCTGGCCGATATCCAGCGCCAGAGCCCGAAGTTCATCATCGCCAAGCCGGATCGGGTGAGCGAGGAGCTGAAAAAGCCGAGCTCCCCTTCCCATCTCGCCTTTTATCAATACCTGACCAGCCACTACGAAGAGGTGGATCCGGGTCTCTATCGCCGACGCTGATCGTCAATACGCCCCGCAGGGCGGCCATTGTTGCAATGGCCGCCCTTTTTATTGCGCCAGATCGCCTTGCAGCGGCGGCCCGCAGTAGGCAAGCCCGCCCGAGATAACTACAATGACGCTCTTTTTGATGTAACGAGTGACACCATGGCGGAACTGACTTATCTGGGCGGCTATCCAGACCCCCTCAAGGCACAGGTACAGCAGCTGATTGCGGCGGGCAAGCTGGGGGAGATGCTGGCCAAACGCTATCCGGAAAGCCACCAGATCCAGAGCGACAAGGCGCTGCTTGCCTACACCATGGAGCTGAAGAACCGCTACCTCAAGAGCTCGGCGCCCCTGTCAAAGGTGGTGTTCGATGGCAAGATCAACGTGATCAAGGATGCCCTCGGCCTGCACACCTACGTCAGCCGGGTACAGGGCAGCAAGCTCAAGGCCAAGAACGAGATCCGCATCGCCGCCCTGTTCAAGGAGGCGCCGCCCCCGTTCCTGAAAATGATCGTGGTGCACGAGCTGGCCCATATCAAAGAGAAGGATCACAACAAGAGCTTCTACCAGCTCTGCCAGCACATGGAGCCCGACTATCATCAACTGGAGTTTGATCTCAGACTCTGGCTCACCTGGCGTGATATCGACAAGGCCAACCGCTAGGCTGACAACCGTTTCAGGGAGGAAACATGTCATTTGCCGCCATCCCCTTTGGTGCCACCCGCTTTATTGCCACTTTGGTAATGGCCAACTTGGGCTGCGCTGCCTATCCCCGCCGCGCGTCACGCGGGCTGCTGGCCCTGCTGCTTCTGCTCGCGGGCCACAGCGCCCTGGCCGATGAGCGCTGGCAGAGCGACAGCTATCTGGTCGAGAGCTTTATGGCCATCGCCATGGAGCGGGAGTATGGCGAAGCCAGGCAGACCCGTTTTGCCCGCTGGCAGCAGCCGATCCGGCTGCAACTTATCAACGAATCGGGTGACAAGCCGCTGCAGGCCGACGTAGTGAAGGTACAGGCGGCCCATCTGGCCCGCATCACCGGCCACCCCATCAGCATGGTGACCGCAAAGCCCAACCTCACCCTGATCATGACCGACTACAGCAAGATGAAGAGCTGGGCCAACCGCACCATGGGGGGGGATCCATCGGTCAAGATGGCGCTCAAGGAGGGGCTCTGCCTTGCCAACTTCGCAACCAATGCGAAACACGAGATCAGCCGTGCCACCATCATCATTCCGGTAGACTACAGCAGAGCCAAGGGGCGTTTTCTCGACTGCGTGGTGGAGGAGTTCACCCAGGTGATGGGTCTGCCCAACGACTCGGACAAGGTGTTTCCCTCCATCTTCAATGACAACAGCATCGACAGCTTTTTGACCGGGCTGGACTATGTGCTGCTCAAGATGGCCTATCACCCGGCCCTCAAAGCCGGAATGAGCAGTGCCGAGATCCGCGCCGCACTGCCCATTGCGCTGGCCGACCTGCGCGCCAAAGGGGAGATCCGCGAAGCCAACCGCCGGGTGCAGCAGCAGAGCCTGAAAAGCTGGGCGGGACTGTAACGGCATGGCTCAACCCAGAGCCAGACAAGCCACTGCGACTCACCACCAACAAAAAACGCAGCCACCTGGCTGCGTTTTTTGTTGTATGGGTATCAGCAGTGCATTAGCAGGCATGCCCGTTTATCCGCAGCCCATTTATCCACCGCCCAGAATTATCCACTGACCATGGGGATCAGGATGCGACGTTCTCTTCCGGCATCCAGCTGTCGGCGTTCTCCCACACCTCCTGCACCATGGCTTCGGCCAGCTCTTTGTCTTCCTTGCTGGCACGGCTGACGGTCAGAGCCATGGTACTGCCCGGCGCGACCCGCACATGGATGTCGGGAAATTTTTCGCCAAGCTGCTTGAGCAGCTCCTGACGCAGCGCCTCCATGGTCGAGGTCGGGATCTGATGTTTTCTGTCGATGATGATTTCAAGACGCATAGGAAACTTCTCCATGATTTATAACTGTATTTTTATCCAGTATTCATGGGAAGTAAAGTGCCAACTTGCACCAATCAGAAAAGATCCAGCTGCTGACCACAGATCCGGTCGAACGACTCGCCGATAAAGGGCAGGATGGCATCGGCAATGGGCCGCAACTGCTTGTCGATATAGTGCTCGTAATCGATGGCGCTGCGCCGGTACTCCAGCGGCTCGGGGCCATTGAGGGTCATCAGATAGGCGATGGCGCCCCGATGCTGATAGCGCTGGGGCAGACCGCGGCGCAGGTTCTCCTCATCGGCCAGCCGCGCCGCCCGCACATGGGGCGGCACATTCTTCTGATACTCTTCGAGCTTCTGGCGCAGCCGTTTGCGGTAGATAAGCAGATCGTCGTGACGACCGGCGCGGGTCTCATCGACCATGATGCGCACATAACCGCTGGGATCTTCATCGTGAAACACCAGCTCATAGAGGCGGGTCTGGAACTGCTTGGCCAGCATGGTCCAGTCGGTGCGCACCGATTCGAGCCCCTTGAACACCAGCTGTTCACTCCCTTCACTGGCCTTGCCAACCAGCCCCGCATAGCGCTTCTTGCTGCCCTTCTCCAGCCCGCGGATGGTGGGCATCAGGAAGCGGCGATAGTGGGTCTCGTACTGGATCTCCAGATAGCTCGGCAGGTTGAACTCGCACCTGATCAGTGCAGCCCAGTTATCGTTGATCATTTGCGCCAGTCGCTGGCCGATCTCGTCCGCCTCATCGGGGCTGGTCTCGCGCCCCAGATGGACAAAGGTGGAATCGGTGTCACCATAGATCACCTCGAACCCCTTCGCCTCAATCCACTCGCGGGTCTGCTGCATGATGCTGTGGCCACGCAGGGTAATGGACGAGGCTAGGCGCGGATCATAGAAACGGCAGCCCCCCGACCCCAGCACCCCGTAGAAGGAGTTCATGATGATCTTGATGGCCTGGGAGAGTGCCTTGTTGCTGGCGGCCTTGGCTCTGTCCCTCGCCGCCCAGAGGGTGGCGATGAGATCCGGCAAGAAGTGGCGGGTTCGGGAGAACATAGCGCCGCGAAAGCCGGGAATGGCGTGGTCGGGGTGTTGCAACCCCTCGATAAGTCCCATGGGGTCGATGCAGAAGGTGCGGATGATGCTGGGATAGAGGCTCTTGAAATCGAGCACCAGCACGTGACGATAGAGACCGGGTTTGGAGTCCATCACATAGCCGCCGGGGCTCGCCAGCCCACCGTCGGCCGGCAGATTGGGGGCCACGTAGCCGCCACGATGCAGCCGCGGCAGATAGAGGTTGGTAAAGGCCGCCACCGAGCCCCCTACCCTGTCCAGCTCAAGGCCGGTGAGGGAGGCGCGTTCAATGGCAAAAGGGATGAGGTGGCAGAAATCGAAGATTTCCCACACCAGCTTGCAATCTTCCAGGTTGTAGCGGGCCAGCGCCTCCTTGTCGGAGTGGAACAGTTCGGTGATCTTCTCCCCCCGATTGGCCACGTCCTCGATATCCTTGCCACGGCCAAGCAGTTCGCTCGCCACCGCATCCAGGCTGTAGCTAGCAAACTGCCAGGTAGCGCTTTTCAGGGTATCGATGCCGTCGAGCACCATGCGCCCGGGAATGATGACGTTGCCAGTCTGGGGATCGCCCCGTGACGAGCGCCAGAAACAGAGCTCGCGCCCCCGCCCGAGCCGCAGCCGCCGCTTGTTAAGCTCGGCGCGGCGTAGCAGCAGGCGAAAATCAAAATTAACCACGTTCCAGCCAATCACCAGATCGGGGTCATGCAGGCTGAACCAGCTCTCCAGCGCACTCAGCAGGGCGCTCTCGTCCTCTACCCACTGGACCTGGGTGCCCCAGCTCTCGGCATCCGCTCCCGAGGTACCGATCATGATGACCCGCGCATCCTGCTCGCTGTAAAGACCGACCGAGAAGAGGGCCCCGTCCATGGCGCACTCCACATCCAGTGACACCCAGGAGAGGGTTGGCGTCACCGCCTGCGGCGCGCAGCGCGCCTCGTTCACCTCCCAGTAGCCCTGCTTGCCCCCCTTTTTTACCGCCCGGCCATCAAAGCGCACGCCAGCTGTGATGAAACGCTCCATCAGAAACCGCTCCGGCAGCCGGATATCCGCCTCGAAGTGCTCAAGTCCGCGAATAAGCAACAGCTCGATGGCGCGGTGAAAGGCGCTCAGGGTGGCGAAATAGCAGCCCACCACCGGGCGACCGTCGAAGGTGTGCATCGGCAGGCGGCGAAACCGCCCGCTCACCCCGGCCCCCTTGAACAGCTCGGCGGCTTCTGCCATATGGCTCTGCGGCAAAAAGAACACCGGCTCCTGCCCCGGCACCACCACCCGTACCGGCCCCTGCGCGCTCCAGAGCCACATCACGATTTCGGTGGTTGCAGGCAGCCCGTTGCGGCCGAGCACGTCCCGACCGTGGCGGGTCAGGATAAAACCGTCGAGGGGCGGAGTGGCGGGTACAGTGGGCTGGGTTGCAGTCATGAAGCGTAAAGGGGCTGTCCGAGAATGGGACTATTGTACGTTCATACAGTGCCTACTCGCAATCGTCATGCTGGCTGCGAGGCGGGAGTCAAACTGGTAAGCTCGATCCGGTCGTTATTCCCGCTCATCCCGTTCTGACCACTCTTCGCCGACAAAAGGAGTCTTTGTGGCAATCTATTCCCTGCTGGATCAGCTGGCTATCCCCTACCAGCGTGTCGATCATCCCCCCGTATTTACCTGTGAGGAGGCGAGCAAGCTGCTGCCCGACCTGCACGCCGCCAAGACCAAGAACCTCTTTTTACGCGACCCGAAAAGCGAGCGGCTGTTTCTGGTGGTGAGTCCGGAGGAGCGCCGGGTCGATCTCAAGGCGCTGGCAGCCATGCTCGGCGTCAAGCGGCTGAGCTTTGGCTCCCCCGAGCGGCTCGATGCGGTACTCGGCCTCACCCCGGGCTCGGTGACCCTGCTCGCCATGGTGCGCGACAGGGAAAATGCGGTAGAGCTGGTGGTGGACGAGGCCATCTGGCAAGCCGAGCAGATGCAGTGCCATCCGCTGGTCAACACCGCTACCCTGATCATCCGCCTCGACGATGTGCGCCGTCTGCTGACCCATCTGGGCCGTGAGGCCACCGTCATGCGCTTGCCTGCTGCAACCTGCGATTAGCACGATGTCAGGCGGTTGGGTTCACCCTGCCACCTACACAACCACCGTTCACGCAGCACAATTGACTGACAAGACAATAAAATAGCTCCTTGTGCGCTGATAAATCGAGTCAGCAGTTGCCATCGTGCAAGAAGTCGGAGTTAAGCATATTCAGCCATTTAACCAATTGATAATAGGTTGGATTCATGTTGTGATCGGCCACTGCAAGCAGGCGATACCCCATCGCCTGTTCGTTCACAGGTGACTTCCCAGAGAGCCCCTTGATGCCAAGTCTGTTTTCCTCAGCCCAGTTGTTGAGTCTGGTGCTGTTCGTCACGCTGTCACATGTGGGGGTCGCCACCATTTTCGCCGCCATGTGGCACACCCATCGCCAGATCAGGGCATTGATCTACTGGTCAGCGGGGGAACTGGTTATCGCGGGGGCTTTTTGCTGCCTGCTGCTGCGCCCCCTTGAGGGAAATGCATCCCTTGCCAATATTCTCTGCACCAACCTGCTGTTGATGTCGACCACCCTGCTCTATGAACGGGGGATGCGCCACTTCTTTCGCCGTGAAGCCGACCAACTGGGCTGGCTGCTGCCCGCCGTTACCCTCGGCGGTTTCGTTCTGTTTGCCCTGACCGCCCTGCAGCAACCCCTCTTTGATGTGCATAGCCGGATCATCGTGCTCTCCGGCGTGCTCTCGCTGCAGATTGCGCTGCTTATCTGGCAGCTCTGGCGCTACCAACGGCTGGCCCCTGTCTATCGGGTGCTGCGCTTTGCCATTCTGCTGCTTGGCCTGCAACTGCTGTTACAACTACTGCGGATCGCCAAACACCTCTGGCAGCCGGAGCAGGCGGCCAACTCCTTCACCGACCCGCTGCTCGGGCCTGTGATCCTGCTCAGCCTGCTATTTACCATCGCCCGCAGTTATCTGCTGCTGAGCCTGGTCCACACCCGCCAACAGCAAGCCCTGCTGGCCACCCAGCGCAAGCTGGAGCGGCGTGCCAATCAGGATGAGCTGACCGGCCTGTTCAGCCGCCACTATTTCGAACGCCAGGTGGCCCTGCGTGCCCGCGAGGTGACAAGCTCTAGCCAGCTGCTGCTGATCGATCTGGACAACTTCAAACAGATCAACGACCGCCACGGCCACCCCGCCGGTGATGCCATGCTGCGGGCCGTGGGTCGGGTACTCACAAATACCCTGCCTGCCGAGGGCATGGCCGGTCGGCTTGGCGGCGATGAGCTGGCCCTGCTGCTGATGGCGGCCCCGCAGACCCTGCCCGACTACTGTCACAGCCTGCAACAGCAGATCGCCGAGGCGACCCGGGCGCTGGCCGGTGGCCCCATCAGCCTCAGCATCGGCCTCACCTCGCTACACCCTGACGAGGGGTTTGAAGCGGCCTACCTGCGCGCGGATCGGGCCCTTTACGCCGCCAAACAGGCTGGAAGGCAACGGGCCTGCGTACAGGAGCTCCACCACAACGAGCCGCAACCACTGCCGCCCTGCGCGCTCCTGTCGTGAGCGCAGTGCTCGCTCTGCAGTGCCGACCGGCCAGGCTGACAGATGCTCCGGCTTACCATCGCTATGTCACCGAATGCGCCGAGGACGGACAGCCGCTCTATCAGGTGGCGCAATTCGACCCGGACGGCTGGCTACAGAGCCTGCTGGATCACGCAGAAGGGCGCAACTTGCCCAGTGGATACCTGCCGACCACCACCTATTTTGCCCTCGATGGCGAGGAGATCATCGCCACCCTGCGCCTGCGTCACGGTGACAATGAGGCAACCCGCCAGTGGCTCGGCCACATCGGATACGAGACCCGCCCCTCCCGCCGCGGTGAAGGGGTGGCCCGCACCCTGCTCGGCTGGCTGCAACGCCATGTTCTGAGCGAACCCGTGCTCATCAGCTGTGACGAGGCAAATCCCGCCTCGCTCAAGGTCATTGCCGCCGCCGGCGGGCAATGGCTGGATCGTCGCTACCATGCTGGCGATCGCTGCTGGGTCCGGTTTTACCGGCTGGCCCCGGCCAAGAGGCCAGGGCTGTGCGGCAGACAATAAAAAAGAGCACCACTAGGCGCTCTTTTTCCATTGACCACGGCCACCAACAAGATCAGTAGCTGTCTTCCTCTTCGGCCTTCATCCTGGCCTGACGAGCCAGTGCCTCCTCCTGGGCGCTCTCGATCTCGTGCAATACAGAATCGAGATCCACCTGCTCGCGGCTCTCCTCGAACAAGCCGGTCAACTCGCTGTCGGGGGTCAGTTTGCCATCTTCATACAGGGCCCACATCTCCCGGGCGTAGCGGGTCTTGAGCAGCTCGGGGGCATACATGCCGTAGTAGTTGCGCATGTTGTTGACGTCCCGCTCCAGCATCGCCTTGGCCTGGTTGTTGGCGGCGGCATCCACCACCTGGGGCAGGTCGATAATGACGGGGCCCTGTTCATCCACCAGCACATTGAACTCGGAGAGATCGCCGTGGATAAGACCGGCGCAGAGCATCCGCACCACGTAACGGATCACCTTGGCATGGTCGATGACCGCCTGCTCGGGGGTAAGCGCCACATCGTTGAGGCGCGGCGCGACATTGCCATCCTCATCGGTGATAAGTTCCATCAATAGGACGCCATCGAGGCAGACATAGGGCTGCGGCACCCGCACACCGGCCGCCGCCAGCTTGAACAGGGCGTCGACCTCGGTGTTCTGCCACACCTCTTCATGCTGTTTGCGGCCGTACTTGGAGCCCTTCTCCATGGCGCGAGCGCTGCGGCTGTTACGCACCTTGCGCCCCTCCTGATAGACCACGGCCTGCTTGAAGCTGCGCTTGGACGCCTCTTTATAGACTTTGGCGCAGCGGATCTCGTCGCCGCAGCGCACCACATAGACGTCGGCCTCTTTGCCGCTCATCAACCGGCTGACGACCTCATCGACCAGGCCGTCATCAACCAGAGGTTGGATTCGATTTGGAATTTTCATGGCCGCCCTTTTACCCTATTTCCGCTCTCGAAGATAGCTCCGCGCACGCTCACCTGCCTCTCCCTTTCATAAGACACCCTGTTATCCCCTGTTTGCGCTGTTTTTGTCCACCTGTTCGCCTTAAAAACCACCAGCAGCAGACCAAATACGAAAGGCTCCTGTACCAACAAAAATGGCCCGCAAGCGGGCCAATTTTCAAGGTTCGGGCGGCAAACCCTGACGAATGCGCTGGATCCCCGCTTCATAGAGGCCGTCATCCCCCTCCTGATGCTCCAGGGTTTCGAAGATCTTGAGAAACCACATGTACTGCTCGGGATGGCGCGCCACCTGCATCTCTACCACCCGGTTCATGGCATTGACGTCTGCCAGCAGATCGGCGGTGGGATAAGGGTCAAACGGCGGCTCGATCTCCAGCAGATAGCAACCCTCATCCTCGTCATAGCTGGCGAAGATGGGCACCGCTCTGGCACCGGTCAGCTTCACCAGCTTGGGCAAGGCTGGCAGGGTTGCCTTGGGGCGGCCAAAGAAGGGAACAAACACGCTCGCCTCGCGGCCGTGATCCTGATCTGGCAGGTAAAAAAAACTGGCACCAGCGCGGATCGACTTGATCGCCGGTTTGATGCCGGCGCTGCGCTCGTACACCTTGCCTCCTTTGGCCCGCTCGCGGTTGATGTACCAGTCGAACACCTGATCTTTCGGGCTCTTCATCATGGTGCACATCTTGATGCCCATCATGGAGAAGTAGCGGCCAATCATGTCGACCGCCCAGGTATGAGGCACCACCAGGATCACCGGACGGCCCGCAGCTTGCTCCGCTTGCACATGCTCCCAGCCGCTCACCTTGACGCGGCGGGTCAGGCGCGCCTTGCTGCGCCAACTGAGCTCGCCAAAGCCCATAAAGGTCTTGAGCCCGACCCGGATCGATTTGAGCAGCAGCGCCTGACGTGCGGCGGCATCCAGCGTTGGAAAGCAGATCTTGAGGTTGGTATCGGCAATATAGGCCTGCTTTTTCGAAAAACGCAGCAGGGTCGGTGAGACCAGATCGGCAAAGCGATCCCGCAACCTCGCAGGAGTAAATGCCAGCAGGGAGAGCAGGCCCAGTGCGAACCAGCTGCCCCACCATTTGGGATGCAGCAGGCGGCTATGAAATGAGGTATCAAATACCGGATCTAACGCAGACATGGCGACCATCAAGTCATCAAAAACAAGCGGTTATTGTAATTATCCTGACATTTTTTTCTACCCTGAGGAGGCTTGCTATCGACCTGCAAGGCACAGATCAGAGTAGTTATCATAAAAAATGGCCCACCTGGGGCCATTTCAATCAATCTTAATTCAGGGTCAGCCGTGGGGCGACAATCCCTTGCGGATCCGCTGGATCCCCGCCTCGTAGAGGCCATCCGGCCCCTCCTGATCTTCACGGGTATCGAAGATCTTGAGGAACCACATGTACTGGCCCGGATGGCGCGTCAGCTGCTGTTGCACCATATCGTTCATCCGACAGGTATCGGCCATCACATCCTCGGTGGGATAGTTGTCAAACGGGGCATCTATCTCAAGCCGGTAACAGTGGTTCGCTTCGTCATAGCAGGCGAGCAGCGGCACCGCCTTGGCGCCGCTGACCTGAACCAGACGGGGCAAGGCTGGCAGGGTCGCCTTGGGGTGGCCGAAGAAGGGAGCAAAGATGCTCTTCTCGCGACCGTGATCCTGATCCGGCAGGTAGAAGAAGCTGCGACCACTCTTGATGGTTCTGATCACCGCCTTGATCCCGGCGCTGCGCTCGTAAACGCGGCAACCGTTTTTGGCCCGTGCACGGTTGAGGTGCCAGTCAAACACCGGATTGCGTGCCCGTTTCATCATGGTGCACATGGGCACCCCGCGCTGGGTGAAGCAGTAACCGGCGGCATCCACCGGCCAGGTATGGGGCACCACCAGGATCACCGGACGACCGGCAGCCCGCTCCGCCTCGATATGCTCCCAACCGATCACCTGCATCCGGCTCATCAGATAACGCTGACTGCGCATGGTGAACTCGCCAAATCCCAACAGACTCTTGAGGCCGACCCGGATCGAGGTCAGTGCAATGGCATCCCGCTCTTCCGGGCTCTTGTCCGGGAAGCAGATCTCCAGATTGGTTCTGGCGATATAAATCTGTTTTTTCGAGATACGAAACACCAGCGGTGCCAAGGCTTCGGCCAAACGGTCGCGCAATCGCACCGGCACAAAGGCGAGCAACATCAGCACACCGAGCGCCAGCCAGCTGAACCAGTAGCGGGGATGCAGAAAACGGGCTTCAAAAGAGGAGTCAAATACGGGATCTTGGGACGACATGTATTGGGGTCGAGCGAAAAAGTGGTGCTGCATTGTAGTCGTCCTGACAGGTAATACCAGTTAAATCCATGGCAAATAGCCCGCCACGGGCGCCACATCAAAAAACCATAAAAAAATGCCCCGCACCGCGGGGCATTTTGCTCGTTACACAACCAGGGTGGAGGCTCTTTGTCCATCCATCGCATGACTGGTCGTTTATCCCGTCGCTCTCGGAGCGCACTGCTTATCCATTTCCCGATGTCACATCTTCTTCAAGATTTATCGGTGAGCACCCTGGCGGGCCATGCCGTTATTCATTTCGGTATTACGCTGCGGCAGAAAAAACATCAGGTAACGCAGTGCCACATACCCGACGATGACGGTAGCCACCCCCAACTCGAAGTGGGCCAGCAGCCTGATCTGCTCGACGTAGTGACTCCCTTGCGCAAACTCTTCAACCAAATGAGCCACTTTGAACAGGGCGGTGGCACCGATCACCAGCGGGAAGGTGAAGGCGGCATAACCCGGCGAAAAGGGCAGACGCAGCAGTTTGATGAAGGCCAGATAGATGATGCCGGTCATCAGGATGGCAATCCCCAACAGCACGGCCACCAGCAGCAGTGACGGCTCCTGGCTGACGGTCAGGTAACCGGCCAAAGAGAGGCTGGCAGGAGCCGCCAGAATGGCGATGGTCGGTTTGGCGGCATCCGGCACTTCATGGCTGAAGATCAGGCGATAGAGCATCAGCGGCAGCATCAGGCCATAGCAGATGATCCCGAACCAGAGTAGACCATTGGCCAGCGGGGCAAACTGACCACCCGGGAAGGCGACGTCAGCCACGATGATCCCCACCGGCGGCACGAACCAGCTCGGCACCATGTGGTGGATTTCAAACTCTTTGGCGCGATGCCAGATAAAAGTGGCCAGGAACAGCAGGTGAACCGCCACGGCAAACAGCCAGAGGGCCTCGCCCGCTTGCGGCGCAATCATACCCAGCGCTTTGGAGACCACCATGGTGCCCATAGCATAGGTCGGTACCACACTGCCCACCACGGGGTGAGCGAGGTCCTGCAACAGCAGGCGGGGGTGAAGCAGAAACTTGAAGGTCAGGATCAGCAGCAGCACGGCCGCAATGGCAGCGCCCAGCAGTTGCATCCGGCCATCGAAGTGACCGGCATTTTCCCAACACCAACCAAGGCTGGCGATGCCCAGCGCCAGACCCGCCATGGGGGTTGGGGCGGCAGCCAGTGATTTACGGGTTCTTGCGATCATGATGACACCTTTCTATTGATGACTATGGCGATAGGATAATGCCCCCTTATCGTTTACGATATCTAAATGAATTAAATCAATCATTCAGGAAAACCAAACACGATGAAACTGACCCTTCAGCAGCTGAAAGTGTTCGCCACCATTGCCCGCTATGGAAACCTTGGCCTTGCCGCCAACGAGCTCTGCCTGAGCAAGGGGGCCGTCTCCCAGTCGCTGCAGGAGCTGGAGCGCCAGCTCTCCACCCCTTTGTTTGACCGCATTCACCCCAGATTGCAGCTCAATAACGAAGGGCGCCTGCTGCAACCGGCCGCCGAAGAGCTGCTGACCCGGATGCAGGATATCGAGAACCTGTTCAGTCCCGATGCCGAACCGAGCGGCCAGCTGCGCCTTGGTGCCAGCCAGACCATCGGCAACTACCTGCTCCCCACCCTGCTCGCCAGCAGCAAACAGGAGCTGGGGCTCCCCCCCAAGGTGACCATCAACAACACTCACCTGCTATGCCATGCGCTGGCCAACTTCGAGCTGGATATGGCACTGATCGAGGGGGAGAACCACCACCCCGACCTGCTCGCCGAACCCTGGCTGCAGGACGAGATGCTGGTGGTGGCCCCACCCGGTCACCCGCTTGCCAACAAGAAGGAGCTCTCCCTCTCCCGACTGGGGGGCGAGACCTGGGTATTGCGTGAAGCACAATCGGGCAGTCGCGAGCAGTTTATCCAGCAGATCCAGCCCGAGCTGCCCCGCTGGCAACCAGGGCTTGAACTCAACACCTTGGAGGCGGTGATGCTGGCGGTGGAGAAGGGGCTTGGTATCTCCTTTATCTCCCGGCTGGCAGCCTCGGATCGCCTGGCAGATGGGCGGCTGATCGCCCTGCCCCTCTCCCGCCGCTTCCCGCGCCAGCTCTCCCTTATCTGGCACAAGCAGAAGTACCACTCCACCTCCCTGCGCCACTTTATCCACTTCTGCCGGGCTCAAGTGAACAATGCCGAAGTGAGCCGCGCAGAGTAACGCCCGCTCGGAGCGCCGCTGGCAGGCCCGCTCGCCAATAACGGAAAAAGCAGAGAGGGAGCCACGGCTCCCTCTCTTTGATTCTCTTCTGAGTATCATTTCGCCAGACTGCGCAACCAGCTGATCTCCTCGCCCCAGATAGACTCGTCTATGGTCTCGAGGATCAGCGGAATGCGATCGAAGCGATCATCGTTCATGATGTGGTGGAATACCGCCTCCCCCAGATTGCCCTCCCGCAAGCTGTGGTGGCGATCGACCCGGCTACCGAAGGTGCACTTGGCGCCGTTGATATGCATCCCCTTGAGATAATGAAAACCCACCGTGCGGTCGAACTCGGCAAAGACGGCAGCGCAGCTCTCGGCGGTGCGCAGATCGTAGCCGGCGGCAAAGGCGTGGCAGGTATCGAAACAGATCCCGACCCGGCTCTTGTCCTCCACCCCCTCGATGATGGTGGCAAGGTGCTCGAACGACCAGCCGAGGTTGGTCCCCTGCCCGGCGGTATTCTCGATCACCGCCGTCACCCCTTCACTTCGCTCCAGCGCCCAGTTGATGGACTCGCTCACCAACTTGAGGCTGGCCGCCTCAGGGATCTGCTTGAGATGGCTACCGGGGTGGAAGTTCAGATAACAGAGCCCCAGCTGCTCGCAGCGCTTCATCTCGTCGAGAAACGCATCGCGGGATTTGGCCAGACCATCGGGATCCGGGTGGCCCAGATTGATGAGATAGCTGTCGTGGGGCAGGATCTGCTCCGGCAGAAAACCGGCCTTGTCACAAGCCGCCTTGAAGGCACGGATGGTGGCATCCGACAAGGGGGCCGCCTGCCACTGACGTTGATTCTTGGTAAAGAGGGCAAACGCGTTGGCCCCGATGGCCTGGGCACGGGCGATGGTATTCTCCACCCCGCCGGCCGCACTGACGTGGGCTCCGATATATTTCATACAATCTCCTCGATACGGCAAGCCGCCATTATGCCGCTCCCGCCCGGCCACGCCAAACCGGGATATCCGATAGCGGGTATCGACAAATAGTGCCGCCTATACAAGGCGCTGCGTTTCATGGCGTAATCGGCCTTCGCTGTGGCAACCTCTCAGTTAGAGCCCGCCCGCGCCAGCATGGCGCCCATAAAAAAACGCAGCGTATCGCCTGAGCAATAACGCTGCGTCTTTGGGTCTCTCGGCCGTCCCCCTTGCCGTGACCCGAATGGCCAGCGACAAGGGAGCAAGAATGCGCGGGGAGAGTCGCCTTAGAAGGGCATCTTGAAGCCTGGCGGCAGTTGCATGCCACCGGTCAGCTCGCCCATCTTGGCCTTGTTCTGCTCTTCCACACGGCGCACGGCATCGTTGCAAGCGGCGGCAACCAGATCTTCCAGCAGCTCCTTGTCATCTTCCATCAGGGAGGGGTCGATCTCGATGCGACGGACGCTGTGACTACCGGTCATGGTGACCTTGACCATGCCTGCACCGGCTTCACCGGTCACTTCCATCTGAGCCAGCTGCTCCTGCGCCTTCTGCATACGCTCTTGCATCTGTTGGGCCTGTTTCATCAGGTTCCCCATTCCACCTTTACCAAACATATGTCGTCTCTCGTCTTGAAATCCGGCATCCAGCGCCGGGCTGTGGGCTTGTCTGTCCTAGATGGGGACAGCCAAACTGCTTTTCAACCGGAAGCAAGCTCCCGGCCACGGAATTTAGCGGTTGAGGGGCTCGATGCTCTCGTGATGGAGCACGGCACCAAACCGCTGAACTAAAAACTGCACGTTGGGATCCTGCTCCAGATCCCGGGTCACCTGCTCGCGCACCCCGAGATAGAGGCGATGCTCGATCTCGAGGGGGGTCTCCTTGTCAGGCACCACACCGAGCGTTACCTCGACCTGCACCGGTTGACCCAGCGCTGGCCCGATGATCTCGGCCAGATCGGCGCGCGCCTTGTCGCTCACCAGATGGCGCTGCTCGGGCTTGAGGGTTAGCAGTACCTTGTCCCCTTCCCGCGTCATCACCGAGTTGATGGCCAGCTGGCGCAGCCGCCCTCCCACCTGAGTGTGAGCGATCAACTCGGCCCAAGGGTCGCCGCAACCATTGAGCAGCGAGGAGGGAATCAGACGGGTCGCCTCCCCCTCTTGCGGCTCGCTGTCGCTTTCGAGCTCATCCCAGTCGATGGTCTCCATCACCGGCTGAACGGGCTCATCCTGCGTCACAGGGGTAGCAGCCACCGCCGTGGTGGCAACGGGTGGCTGGGTCGCTGGGGCGGGCGTCACCGCAGGCGCCGCAGCGCTGCGCTCGCCGGGTCGATAGCTCGGCTGCCCGTCGAGATCCCAAGGTGGCAGATCGGTTGGCTGGGCCGGTGCCGTGACGGGGGCGTGACTCATTGCTGGAGCCTGCTCGGCAAAGCCCTGATTGAGGTACTCTTCGTATTCCCCGTTGTCACCCTGTGGCTCGTAGCCATCGCCATAGAAATCCACCGGCGGCAGATCATCATAGTGACCCATCGCCGCCATCCCCTGCCCGGCCGGTTGGCCGACCGGAGCTGGCTGTTGCGAGACGACCGGTGCAGCAGCGGGCGCGACAGGGCGAGCTGGCGCAACTGGTACTGCGCGCGGCGCAGGCGCCGCCGGGGCATCCTGACCTCGCTGGCGGCTGCGCAGCATATTTCGCTTGCCAAGCAGACTCTGCATGCTCGATACCGCTGAAACAGCTTCAGGTGCGCTAACCGGCGCGGTTGTCGGCTCTAGTGCGGGCTGGATGCTGGCAGTCGGCGACTCGCCACGGGAATAGTCCGTATCGGCTGCGTAAGGCGCTCGATCATCAGCATCGGCGGGTTGTTCGGCTGAGTGCGCTGGCACATCAGGCTGCACATGGGGTAACGCGGGCTCGGGTTGATACCCCATGCCTGCGGCTTCACGCAGCAGTTCATCCTGCTGGCTGAACAGCTCGACGGCTTGTGCCTCCTCCTCGCTATCGGCGGGGTTGCCGATGTCATCCACCATCGAAGGCAGGAAGACATCAACCGCGGGCACGGCACTGGTAGCAACAGGGCTGGCTAGCGGTGCAGGCACGGCGCCGCTGATCGGTGCCAGTGCGGCCGATTCAGCGGCCGGGCGCTTTCCCGGCAAAGAGGCAACCGAAGTAGCGCTGCTCGCCGCACCGCTCGTCATTGACGGGGGCAACGCGGTGAGGCTGGCCGGATGCAGGGCATCACACCTTGGGGAGAAGGCGAGCATCCGCAGGCAGGTCATCTCCAGCGCAGTGCGGCCATCGGGGGCCCAGGGCAGATCTTTACGGCCACCCAGCACGATCTGGTAGCAGAGCTGCACCTCTTCCGGGCTCATCGCCTTGGCCAGTTGCAGCAGGGAATCGGCATCCGCCCCCTGCTCCTGCACACTGGCAGGCAGCAGCTGCGCCATGGCGATGCGATGGAGCAAGCCTTCCAGCTCGGCGTGGAGCTGATCAAAATCGGGGCCCAGGGTGGCGATCTCGGTGATCTTGGCCATGGTCGCTGGCGCATCTTGCCGCAAAATGGCTTCCAGCAGCTGGTGCAGATGGCGGTGATCGAGCGTGCCCAGCATCGCCAGCACGCTGTCGAGGCGCACGCTACCATTGCCGTGGGCCAGCGCCTGATCGGTCAAGCTCAGGGCATCGCGCATACTGCCGTCAGCGGCTTTGGCCAGGGCCAGCAGCGCACGCGGTTCAAAGGGCTGCCCCTCCTGATCCAGCACCCATTCGAGCTGCTTGGCGATCTGGGTCTGATCCAGACTCTTCAGATGAAACTGCAGGCAGCGCGAGAGAATGGTAATGGGCAACTTCTGCGGATCCGTGGTGGCCAGCAGAAACTTCACATAGGGGGGCGGCTCTTCCAGGGTTTTCAGCAACGCGTTGAAGCTGTGGCGCGACAACATGTGCACTTCATCGATGAGGTAGACCTTGAAGCGGCCGCGGGCCGGACGGTACTGCACGTTGTCGAGCAGCTCGCGGGTATCTTCCACCTTGGTGCGGGACGCCGCGTCAATCTCCAGCAGGTCGACAAAGTTGCCCTGATCGATCTCGCGGCAGGTATCACAGACGCCGCATGGGTGGCTGCTGATCCCCTGTTCGCAGTTGAGGCTCTTGGCCAGAATACGGGCGATGGTGGTCTTGCCGACCCCGCGGGTACCGCTCAGCAGATAGGCGTGATGCAGCCGTCCCTGATCCAGGGCGTTGGTCAAGGCGGTCAGCACATGTTGCTGGCCTACCACTTGTTCAAACGTATGGGGGCGCCATTTACGCGCCAGAACCTGATAGCTCATAAATCCATCATGCAGGGAAGACAGGGCATTGAGGCCGGATGCTAACACAAATGGCGGGCTGGCTGTATCGGCTATCGGTGAGAGCGGGAGGGATCGCTTGATTTTCAAACCGATGCCCGCAGGGCACCGGTTCAATGCAGGCCCGATGCAGAGGATCGGGCCGAAGAGGCTTTACTCGCCGGCCAGCTCGACCAGTGAGACCACCTTGATGCCAGCGGCAGTCAGGCGGGCATCGCCGCCCAGAGACGGCAGGGAGATGATGAAGGCCGCATCGGCCACTTCACCACCGGCACGGCGGATCAGCTTGACGGTCGCATCGACGGTACCGCCGGTCGCCAGCAGATCGTCCACGACCAGCACCTTGTCACCGGGCACGATGGCATCGGTGTGCAGTTGCAGGGTGTCGGTGCCGTACTCGAGGGCATAGGACTCCTCGATCACTTCGCGCGGCAGCTTGCCCGGCTTGCGGACCGGCACGAAGCCCAGTCCCATGGCGAAAGCGACCGGTGCACCAAAGATGAAGCCGCGGGCTTCGGTGCCAACAATCTTGGTGATCCCTTGATCACGATAATGATTGGCGAGCAGATCGATGGTGGCCTTGAAGGCCTCGGCGTTCTCGATCAGGCTGGTGATGTCACGAAACAGAATGCCCGGCTTCGGATAGTCGGGAATGGTCTTGATGCTTGCTTCGATAAATTTCAGGGTTTCCGGATTCATGTGTTGACCGCTTATTTTTTTGACCCAGGGGTGGCCATTTTTTCTCAATTCCCTTCTGCGGGAAATAAAAAAGCCTGTCACGCAAAAATGACAGGCCGACTCCATAGCATTATTGCTGCAATAGCTTAGGGACTTCACTTCACCATTGCAACTGGCTCCAGCACTGGCAGACGCATTAACCAGGTGAGCAGGATCACCATTATGACAACCAGCAACCCCTTGACCCACAGCAGTGGCACCACCGCCAGTGACACCGAAAAGGTGAGCAAAATGAAGATAATGGCGCGCCGTCTGGCCTGACGACGAATGCCGCGATACTGCTGCCAATCCACGATGGGCGGGCCAAACCAGGGATGGGTCAGCAACCAGCGATGAAAACGGGGCGATGAGCGGGCAAACAGGGCGGCTGCCAGCAACATGAAGGGGGTAGTCGGCAAGAGCGGCAGCACAATGCCCACAATACCGGTGGCAAATGCCAGCCACCCGAGCGCCATCAGACACCAACGCTTCATTCCTTCTCCTTGCGTGATTTATCTCCCTCTAGCCTAACAGAGTTTGAGCGGGTGCTGACAGCGGGCCGCAACCCCACTACAATCTGCCCTCTTTTTTCTCCCCACTCTCGTCGGAAAGCCGTTATGCGCGTTATTTTGGCCCCCATGCAGGGGGTACTGGATCACCTGATGCGGGAGGTACTCACCTCCGTCAATGATTACGATCTCTGCGTGAGCGAGTTTATCCGGGTCGTCGATCAGCTGCTCCCCGCCAAGGTGTTCTACCGCCTCTGCCCTGAACTGCTGCAAGATGGCAAAACCCGCGCAGGCACCCCGGTGCGGGTGCAACTGCTGGGGCAACACCCCGAGTGGCTGGCCGAGAACGCCGTGCGCGCCATCGAGCTGGGCTCCCCCGGCGTCGATCTCAACTTCGGCTGTCCCGCCCCTACGGTCAACAAGAGCAAGGGCGGTGCGGTGCTGCTCAAAGAGCCCGAGACCATCTACCGCATCGTCAAGGCGGTGCGCGAGGCGGTGCCTGCCCATCTGCCGGTGAGCGCCAAAATTCGCCTCGGTTACGACGACAAGGATCTCTATCTGGAGAACGCTCAGGCGGTCTTCCAGGGGGGCGCCAACGAGCTGGCCGTTCATGCCCGCACCAAGCGCGAAGGCTACAAGGCCCCCGCCCACTGGGAGTATGTGGATGCCATTCGCCGCGCCCTGCCCATCCCCGTCACCGCCAACGGCGAGATTTGGGATCACAAAGATGCCCTCGCCTGCGCCAGGGTCTCGGGTTGCGATGCCCTGATGGTCGGGCGCGGCGCCATCTCCCTGCCCAATCTGGCCAACGTGATGAAAACCGGCTGCCCGCACATGAGCTGGGCCGAGGTGCTGCAGTTGATGGTGAGCTATACCGAGCAGGATCTGGACAGCGAAAAAGCCGACTACTACCCCAGCCGCATCAAACAGTGGTTCAGCTATCTCAAGCGGGAATATCCCGAAGCGGACCTGCTGTTTCAGGAGATCCGGGTGCTCAAAGAGACGGATCCGATCCGCGATGCCCTGCTGCAAGCAGCCAAAAGCCACAGCTAACCACGTTTAACTTGACGCATATCATCTTGATAAAGTTATCGGATCCCTATACTGCCCCGAATCTGTCGTCTGTCCTGTGGGGGATAATGTGTGTGAAATGACGCAAGCACAGTTGACTGTCTGGCGTAATCGCCTGCTGTCAGACTGGGCCCAAGTAAGAGAAACGCTGATCGGTCAGCTTAAAGCTTGCCGCCGTGACGAGTGGGCCGAACAGGTCGGTCACTGCGAGCAGGATCAACTGGTGGAACTGACCAGCCGGCTGGATCTGCCGAAGGTTGAGCAGAGCGTGGCTCGCCTCAAGCGGATCGATGCGGCACTCTGCCAGATGGATCTCGGCCTCTATGGCCTCTGCTCCGATTGTGAAGAGCCGCTTTCCATCGAACAGCTGGAACAGGATCCGACCCTGCAACGCTGCCCGCGCTGTGAAACCCGTTATCGCAAGGGATTCCACGCCCACGAACTGTGAGGGATGCACATCAGTGCATCCACTCACCCCTCTTCTCTACTGGTTAGTCCGTCATTCCTGTCCAATACTCAACCCTATCAGCCGATCCGGGGGGATAAGGTGTGTACAGAGTCTTGCTGATATGGTGTTTATGCTGCCAAGCAATAGCACAAGAGCCCCTGGTTGTAGGCTGGACAGAGTGGCAACCCTTCAGTTTTCGCGATAAGCAGCAACAGTTGCGGGGGCTGGACGTTGAGCTGGTCCACGCCATCTTCCAGCGAGCCGGTTATCAGGCCAGATTCAGTGAAATGCCCTGGGCTCGCGTGCTGCACGAGCTGAAATTCGGCACGGTTCAACTGTCCATGTCAGCCAATATCACCGCCGAGCGGCAGCAATATGCCCGCTTCAGCCACCCCTATCGGGAAGAGGAGACGGCCATCGTCATCCGTCGGCAAGATGCCGATCGCTGGCGCGGGATCAACACCCTGGAGCAGTTGATCAACACCCCTGACTTCCATATCGGGGTGCTCAAGGGCTTTGATTACGGCAATACCTTCCGCCAGTTGATGGCAAGGCCCGAGCTGCAGCCCCGTTTGCAGATGCGCCTGCGGCTGGATCAGTTGCTGAAGATGTTGCAAGGGGGTCGGATCCAGGGTTTTATTCTGGACCCCCACGGACTGCAGGAGTGGCAGGGTAAGGATGGCGTGCAGGACAAGCTGTATATTCTGCTGCATATCGAACAGACACCGGTTCACCTGATGCTGAGCAAAGAGAGCACCACAGAAGCGCAACTGCAGCGGATCAATCAGGCTATCGATAAATTGAAACAGAGTCCCGACTATCAGCAGATCCTCGATCGCTACCAGTTCAAATCCCTGCATTCACAGGAAAACACTCATAAGTAAGGGGAGTATCTGCTCCCCTTGCAGTCTCAAGCAAACCCAATCCTGTCTCAAACAGCCCTGGTTGCAACTTGCCAGGACGTTTTGGTCACCGATAACGTGATGGATTACTCCTGCCTGTCAGCGTCCCAGCACAATGTCGGCAAGGTGGGCGAAGTGGTGGATCTCGTGGGTCGCATCGCATTCCCCCGAGTGCCGCCTCGGGTTATACCAGCAGGTGGCCAATCCCTGTGACGCAGCCCCGGCAATATCAGTTTTCGGATTGTCCCCCACCATTAGCACTCTGGCCGGATCCGGCTTCCCCATCAGGGAGAGGGTGTACTGGAAAATAGCCGGCGCCGGCTTGGTCACCCGGATCTCGTCAGAGATCACCAGGGGCTCGAACCACTCGCTCCAGCCCAGTTTTCCAAGTCTGCCACGTTGGGGGACGCTGAAACCATTGGTGATGATCCCCATCCGCACCTTGCTGCGCAATTGCTGCAGGGTCTCGACCACCCCTTCGAGGGGCATGCTAAGGGCAATGATCTGCTCCAGAAAGGTATTGTTCATCGCCATGGGGTCGGCGGCAACTTGCTGGGCAAAGAGGGAGAAGCGGGTCTGCTGCAGCACTGTCGCATCGATCTCGCCATCGTTGTACTGCTGCCAGAGCTCATGGTTGATAGCATGGTACTGCGCCATGCTGGCGTCATCGGCCTCCACACCATAGATCTGCAGAGTTTGCACCAGTGCCTCGGCGACCGGGAAATCGAGCAGGGTTTCATCCAGATCGAACAGCACCCAGTCATAGCTTGGTTGTTTCACAGAAATCCTTTTATCAGTCAGATTATTCGGAAGCTGAGTGCCCCACTCGACCGAGTGGACCAGCCAGCAGATCCAGCGTGAGCCGCACACCAAAGCCGGTCACTTCGCTGGAGACCACCCCATTGCCCCCCTTGTTGCGAAAACCGCTCAGGTCGAAGTGCAGCCAGGGGGTCTGCTCGGGCACGAAGTAGGCGAGGAAACGAGCCGCATCAATGTGATCCGGCGAACTGCCTGGTGCACACTGCAACAGATCGGCCCACTCGCTCTCGATATTTTCATCGTAATCCTCATCGAGCGGAAAGGGCCAGACTCGTTCACCGCTGTGCTGACCCAGCTTGACCAGCGATGCCAGCCATTCGTGGCGATTGGTAAAGACGCCGCTATAGCGACTGCCCAGTGCCCGCTTGCAAGCGCCGGTCAGAGTCGCATAATCGATCAGCAGATCCGGGGTATCCTGCGCCGCCATCGTCAGAGTATCGGCCAGCACCATTCGTCCCTCCGCATCGGTATCCACCACTTCGATGGTGAGACCATTCATCGCTGTCACCACTTCACCCGGACGATAAGCCTGGGGACCGATATGATTCTCGGCAATCGCCAACCAGCAGTGAACCTCATAGGGCAGCTGAGCCCGACTGATGGCATAAAGGGTACCCAACGCCACCGCACTGCCCCCCATATCGAGATGCATGCCATACATGCTGCCGGAAACCTTGAGGTTATAGCCACCTGAGTCATGGCAGATCCCCTTGCCCACCAACGCAATGCGGCGTACCGGCTTGGACGGGTAGTAGCTGAGCTTGACCATGGCCCCCTGATTATCTTCCGAACCGCGGGCTACCGCCAAAAAAGCCCCCGCTCCCAGCTCGGCCAGCTGCGCCTGATCGTAGTGATGGCACTGCCAACCTTCATCCTGAGCCAGCTGGCTGACGAACTCGCGATAGCTGGCCGCAGTCAGCTCCGAGGCGGGTAACACCGCCAAATGACGAGCCAGCCCATTGCCCCCTGCTTCGCTGTAGATACGAGCGAGATCCAGCACTACAGCAGGTGAGACCGACACATGCTGATAGTTCCAGCCACTTTCGCTACGGCTTTTGCTGGTCGGCAACGGTAGATTGGCGGCCAACAGAGCCGACAACATCAATTCAGCCAGCATCACCCGCTCTGAGGGGGAGAACCCCTCCAGATGCAGCCCGAGCCGCTCTACCTTGAGCCCGGAGAGCGGGGCTATCCAACCTCTGACCTGCTTATAAAGACGGTGATCCCGCGTCAGATTGCCGGTCACCAATATGACCAGCAACAGGGTGGAACCATGCATCAGGGTGAAAGGTGCTTTTTGCCCAAGCGCCAACTGGGTGTTGATCCCCGACAGGGCCGGTAGCGACAGCAATGCCTCCTTTTGCTCTTCGGCGATCAGCAGCAGTTGCAATGGCAAGCCCTGTGAAAGGGTCTCGGTCAGCGTGGCATCCCGGCTTTCAATAGCAGGAGGAAGATAGGTAAAAGGAGTGATCACAGGCGCGTGCCTCATCCATGAAGAGATATCTGATGATACCTAACAAATGGTCGAGACGACCAGTTATGGTCTTGAAAAAGCGCAGGAAACAGCATTAATCGCCATCGGTTGCATACCCGATGGAGATATATTCAATGTAATGAGGGGGAAAAGAACAAAACTATCAGGAAGTTGGTTGCGGGGGCCGGATTTGAACCGACGACCTTCGGGTTATGAGCCCGACGAGCTACCGAGCTGCTCCACCC
>NZ_JAAKUM010000031.1:0-32029 GCF_049175135.1 Aeromonas sp. 600724
CCCCGATGCGGTACATAGGGGGTTCTGAGTAGAGAAATGCTAGTTGAAAATGTGTAAACCTATTTCAGGACTAGACACTGCTTTCTGAATTTGCCCCTCCCGAGCAGGGATCAAATAACGCTCATCCCCCACCTAATACTGTCGATACTGATAATGCGAGGCAATGAACAAGCGGGTTCCTGCCCGCGAGCAAGACAATCAGGAGGTCTGCATGAAAACAAGCGCAGTAGTGTTCACTCTCGCCACGCTGGGCATATCGATGGCACAGACGACCCAGGCAAGTAATACAGGACGCATCGAATTCAGCGGCGCCATCGTGGAGGATGCCTGCCGTGTCAACCAACTAGAGAAGCAGATGCAGGTCACCTGCCTCTCAGGCTCCGCACAAACAACCGAAACAGTTAATTTGCAAAAACTGGCAAGAGAGGCATCCCTGAATCTCTCCCACAGCCAGGTCTCCTACCAGTGGGTCGATGATCGCCACACTATGGCAATCGTCACCGTCAGTCACAAATAACGCCCACTGCCGCTGGCAGAAACAACAACGGCGACCATAGGGTCGCCGTTGTCATTACCGGGTCTCGAGTTCAAGTCATCAGGCTTGAGGATTGAGACGGGTCGGCATGCCGGTACGCTGTTCCAGCACCTGCTTGACCACGTTGGAGTCAGACTCGGCGTGAGCGATGAAGCGGGTGATGGCCGGTGTCATCGGGAGCGGCACGGAGGCGGTGGAGTTGAACTCCTCCTCGGTCCGTGACAGCGGCTCGTGCACTTCCATGTAGCGACCGCCATCCGGCTCGACCGTGGTCTTGACCGGCTGGTTGACGAACTGGACGCGGGTACCGACCGGCACGTTGTCGAACAGATACTTGATGTCGTCGGCACGCAGACGTACGCAGCCGCTGCTCACCCGCAGACCGATGCCGAAGGTGGCATTGGTTCCGTGGATGGCATAGAGGTTGCCGATGTAGAGGGCGTGCAGGCCCATGGGGTTGTCCGGGCCGGCTGGCCAGACCGCAGGCAGTGTGATTCCCTTCGCGGCGTAGCGACGACGAATGTTTTCGGTCGGGGTCCAGGTCGGGTTGGCGCGCTTGCGCTCTACCTTGGTGATCCAGTTCTCCGGGGTGTTTACCCCCAGCTGACCGATGCCGATGGGCAATACCTGTACCACGTTCTTCCCTTTCGGATAGTAGTAGAGGCGCATCTCGGCGACGTTGATGACGATCCCTTCGCGGGGCGCGTTGGGCAGGATCAACTGGTGAGGGATGATCAGGGTGCTGCCCGCTTTGGGCAGATAGGGATCAACGCCCGGGTTGGCCTCCATGATATTGGTCAAACCCAACTGAAACTCGGAGGCTATCTGCTCCAGCGGACGATTGTCCGCAGGCACCACATATTCCAGATTCTCACCGATCAGACGGCTGTTGGCCGCAGGCAGACGGTACTCGACGGCGGCAGCCTGCTGGCTGATCAGCGCAAGTGTGCATAAAAGGGCCGAAGCGGCAGTGCGAAGGGGGCTCATAAAATTCCTGTGTGGTTTCCTGTACCAAATGGGCCGGAGGCCATCTTATCTTCGGTCTGCCGGTGGCGGGTCAACCTGCACCACGGCGCCAAATAACCGAGCGCGCATTCTTTCCCGAGTCGGCCAAAATTTCAACTTCCATATGTTGCTTTTCTTGTTAAAAGTGGCCGTTTTCGGTGTGATGCTTATCAACAGAGCAAAAGCCCCCTTGGCAAGTCGCCATTGAAAGAGAGATGTACAGCATAGCCCCCTCTCTGCGGACCAACCCCGCCCCCTTAGACCACAGCGCTGTGCCACCTGGTGTCACGGTTGCAGCCCTGGCTGAAACGTTTGTCACCTCGGAGGAGATAGGCCAATGTTGACTGTGGCACTTTCATTGGAGCGAAAAGGTGGAAAATAGCGCTTCGACTACAGCAGGGACTGGCTGCCACCATAAAAAAACCGCTCCGAAGAGCGGTTAATGGAGCCACCAGGCAACCATAAAAGGGACTTCAAGCGTTGTCATTGGAATTACTGGACGGCCGCCTCCCCCGCCGCACCACTCTGCTCTTTGAGGAAGCTGATCCAGGGGGATGCCCGACCGCTGACGTTGCCATTCTGAGCCGCCTGGGTGAAGGCGTTGAGGGCCTCCTTCGGCTTTTGTTGCTCAAAATAGGCGACCCCGGTCAGGAACTTGAGATCCGCCCGCTGTTCACCATTTGCATTGGCTGCCGGTTTGGCGGCCAGCGCCACCAGATCCTGATAGCGTTTGCTCTGGATCATCATGCGCGCCATTTTCAGCTGCAATTCGGCGCTCGGGGCCAGCTGGTAGGACTTGGCCAGGGTGTCGATGGCCGGATCCAGCTCCTTGGCCTGATGCCAGTAGTTGGCCAGGGTCTTGTAGTTGCCAGCGCTCTGCTCAATCACCCCGTCCTTCATCCCCTTCTCCATCACCCGTGCGGCGCGATGGGGAATGCCGGTGAAGGCGAGGTAGTTGGCGAGACGCTGCAGCTCGGCAGCCTCGGTCAACATGCCGAGGTTGTAGGCCGACTCCAGCGCCGCCAGCGCCTTGCCATCGTTGCCTGCCTGCATATGCATGGCCGACAGCTGGGTCCAGTACTTCTTCTTCTCCGGGAACATATTGACCAGAGAGGTCAGCACCTCGGTCGCCGGTTTGTACTGTTTCAGCTCGTAGTGAGCGCCCATCTTCAGCAGATACCAGGACTCCGGCGCTTTACCTGCCGACAGCTTGATCGCCTGATCCACCGCCGGGATCGCGTCACGGTACTGCTTGAGCTGCACGTGGGCGTTGGCCAGCGTGATATAGGCATGGGAGTTGGGCTTGTCATCCTTGCCCTGGTTGGCAAACCACTCCTTCATGGTCTCGATCGAGCCCTGATAATTACCCTCAGCCATATAGAGCTGGGCCAGGTTGTAGCGCACCTGCTGGGCCACCGGTGGCGGCAGGCCGCCTGTCGCGATGGCATCGGCAAAGTACTTGGTCGCCTGACCGTATTTCTCCTGCTGGGCGGCTACGAAACCGAGAGTCTGCAATATGACCCCCTTGTCGTAGACCCGATCACCCACGCTGGAGAGTGCCTCCTGCAATCTGGCATTCGCCAGACCGTATTGCTTGTCAGTGATCAGCTCCTGCGCCTTGTTGACCGCCCGATAGGCCCGATCCGACAGGGCCGGCTGCTCGGCGGCCCAACTGGCGGTGCTGAGCAGCACCGCCATGGCGACCGGGGCGAGGATCATCTTGTGTAACTTGTTCATCGCCACCTTCCTTAGTTGACCGCAAACTCGATCTCTTGCTGCATACGGCTCGCCTGCGGCTTGCCATCCACCATGGCCGGTTTGAACGTCCACTTGGCAATGGTTTTGCGCGCCTCTTTGCCGAGGTCATAGCTGCGCGGCTCTTCCTTGACGATCCGCACGTTGCTGACGGTACCGCGCTCGGTGACGGTGAACTCCACCAGCACCTTGCCGGAGGCCAGCCCCGCCAGTGCAGCCTTGCGGGGCATCATGGGCTCGAAGGTGGCCAGCGGAATGGCGCCGTTGTTGCCACCGACGCCGCCACCACCGCCGCCGGTGCTGTAAGCACCCAGCGCGTTGCCACCACCGATGTTGACCGGGATGTCGAGCTTGGGCATGTCCATCGGCGCGCTCTCCATCTTCGGCCGATCCGTGCTGGCCACTTCCATCTCGGGAGGCGGTGGCGGACGCTTGGGCGGCGGCGGTTTGGGCAGCTCCCGCTGTTTCTCTTGCAGGGTCTCCTGGGGCTTGAGGCGGATGAAATCGGTCATGGTGACATCATCCTTCTCCACCAGCTCCCGGTGATCCGGTGTGATCAGCTTGTTCATTCCCAGAAACAGAAAGAACACCACCACACAGGAGACCGCCAACGATATCAGGTATCTCATAGGTCTCTCTCCGGCATCAGCTGCTCTTGTCTGCCGCGATGGAGATGTTCTGGACACCGGCCATGCGGATCTGATCCATGACCTGCACCACCAGACCGGAACGGGATTCGTTATCGGCCTGGATCACCACGGCGCTCTCCGGGTTTTCGGCCCGCAGCCGCTCGATGTTGGCGCGCACCGCCCCCACCTCGACCACCCGCTTGTCGACCCAGACCTGACCGTTTTCGCGTACCGCGACCATGATATTGCCCTTCTTCACCGTCTCGGCCGTGCTGGCACTGGGACGGTTGATCTCGACACCGGACTCCTTGACGAAGGAGGTGGTGACGATGAAGAAGATCAGCATGATGAACACTATGTCCAGCATGGGGGTCAAATCGATAGCCGCCTCGTCAGCACCGCTGTCGCTGTAACGTTTTCTCATAGCAGAAACTCCTTGCTTGTTCTGTGCCCCCGGCAGGCCATGCCTCGCCGGGGGTATGCATCCTGCATCAACCGTGTTTCAGGTTGTCTTCCAGCTTTTGCACCGCCAGTTTGGCCTTGTGATCGAGCTGGTTGACAAAAAACAGGCCGGAAAGGGCGGCGATCATGCCCGCCATGGTCGGTACCGTTGCCTTGGAGATCCCCGATGCCATCGCCCGCGGCGAACCGGTGCCTGTGATGGCCAGGGTGTCAAACACCTGCACCATCCCCACCACGGTCCCGAGCAACCCCATCAACGGGCAAAGAGCGATCAGCACCTTGATGACCGGCATCCCCTTGTCTACCGCCATGGCGACCCGTGAGACCAGCTCGCGGCGGATCTGCTTGGCAGACCAGGAGAGATGATCGGTACGGGCCAGCCAGGTGGCCTTGGTCTGCTTCACCTGCTTGGGGTAAACCGCCATAAAGTAGAACCAGCGCTCCAGCAACAGGGCCCACATCATCAGGGTCAGGAAGAACAGGGCGACCAGTACATCGCCCCCCAATCCCAAAAACCGGCGGACCGACTCGACTTCTTCAATCAACCAGAACCACATGGGTGACTCCTTACGCTGCGGCTTTGGAGGCGTGCAGACGTTCCTGATAACGGGCAACGAAACCGGCGCTCTGCTCTTCCAGCACCTGGATCAGACGACGGCTCTGGGTCTGCACAATGGTGTAGAGGAACAGCATGGGCACCGCGACGACCAGACCCTGCATGGTGGTCACCAGCGCCTCGGAGATACCGCCCGCCATCAGCTTGGGATCGCCGGTGCCGAACAATGTGATGGCCTGGAAGGTGGCAATCATCCCCACTACGGTACCGAGCAGCCCCAGCAGCGGCGCGACGGAAGCGATCAGCTTGATGATGCTGATGCCCTTCTCGAACTTGGGCACGTTGCGCAGGATGATCTCGTCGAGCTTGGACTCCAGATCCTCGATGTTGTCACCGCGATGGCTCTGGTAGGCCCCCAGCATGTCACCAATGGGGTTGCCCTTGATGATCTGATCAGATTTCAGCTGCTTGCGCATGGACGAGCCGATCAGCGACAGGCGGATACCGCAGAAGATGGCCAGCAGGGTACCGAGCACGCCGAGCACCATGATGACGTAACCCACTTCACCACCCTGATCGATCCGCTCCTTGAGAGTCGGTGACTGCACCAGCAGAGAGAGGATCACGCCGCGAGACGGGTCGATAAAGATGGGCTTGACCCCGTCACCGCCCTGTTCAAACTCGGCGATCGGTTCCAGCACCCCCTTGTCAGGTTGACGGGAAAGCTGCTCGAACTTGCCGGTCTCCGGCACGAAGGTGAGGTACTTGCCTTCGGAGACAGTGTTGAACTCACCGATCTGGGTGACCGTCTTCTCGGCCTGGTTGCCTTCGCCGTAGACCACAGTCGCCGGGATCTGGCTCACCTTGCCACCGTCCACCATGCGGCTGAGGGTGGTGGTCCAGAACGCTTCCAGATCGTCGCTGGAGGGGAGCTCTTTACTCTCGGCCAGACGGGTCAGCAGCGCGGTCTGTTCCGGATGCTCGACCCGACGGGCGGAGGCGTTGAAGATCCCCTTGAACTCACCGGCGAACTGACGCAGTACGCCGAACATCTCGCCCATGTTGCCGGAACGCTGGCGCAGGGTTTCGGTCAGTTCGGTCAGCTGCTTGTCGTTGGCATCAAAGGTCGCCTTGAGCTGCTCGCCCTTGGCGGTTTCGGCAGCCAGCTCGGCCTTGGCCTTGGCCAGCAGCGCCCCCTGCTCGTTCTTGTCAGCCAGGAAGCGGGCTTCCCGCTCCTTGTTGAGTTGGGATTCGCTCAGGCTGGAGGCCTTGACCTGGTTCAGCAGCGCATTGAGATCCACCGGTTTTTCGGCGGCGGTCACCGGCAGGGTGACCAGGGTTGCTCCCGCAATCAGGGAGGCAATCGCAAGTTTGATTCCTTTCATGATGCTTTCTCCGCAGTTTGAACCGGCAGCTTGATCAGCGCGGGAGGCGCCTGTTTCTTGGCGATGCGAAGGCCCTGTTCAACCGCACTGCGATACTCCTGGGGCAACTCTTCCCACTGGCGAGTCTTCTTGTTCCACATCCCGGTCTCATTGCCATCCGGGGATTGATAGAGCAGCGCGATGCGACCAACGCGCAGGAACTCGTAGGTCTTCTCGCTGCCATCCTTGTCCAGGCTCGCCTTGTAGGATTCGATGGTGCGGCTGAAGCCCTCCTCGATCTGGTAGGCCTCCAGGATCTTGCGGTACTTCTCGGAGATGGTGACATCGGCCCGGTTCATCAGGTCGGTCAGGGCTGCTACGCGGTCCTCGCGCTCGACCTTCTGGAACGGCAGATCCAGCGCCACAAACTGCTCGAGGGAGTCGATCATCTTGAGCATCAGGGGGACAACTTCGGTGCTGGTCTGATCAATCTGGGCGATCTGCTTTTGCATCGACGCCAGCTCGGCACTCTGGGACTCGACCATCTTGCTCACCTGCTCGTTGTAGGTGCGCAGACTGTCGACCTGACGCAGGGCTGCCTTGTACTGGGCCAGTGCGGATTCGGCAGATTCGGCATAGCTGTCGATCTTCTGCTGGGAAACTTTGGATGCGTTGTCGGTGGCGGCTTGAGCGTCCACGGCCTGACCGGCAGTGGCGGCACTCAGATTGAAGCTGGTCAACAAGGCGGCCGAAACCAGGCTGCCAAGGAGCGCTTTCTTCATTGTAATGGTCCTTGTCTTCATAGGATTACCCTATCTCCGTAACTTCCTTGGACGTTGGGCACAGCCGGCCCGACCGGGCCGACTGAGGTTGTATATCAACGGGGTTGATTAGAACTTCTGGGTGTAGTCGATGTAGTAGACCCGTCCGTCAATGCTGTAGAGGTATTCATCGTAGGTGTAACCATCATTTGACAGGGAAGGTCCACGGTTGAACATGTTCTTCACGCCGGTCTGGATCTTGGCATTCCAGCTGGTATCGACCGCGACGTTCAGGTTCCAGATGGTGTTGGAAGCAATATGGCCCTCTTCCTTGTCATCCACATAGTCCTGGCTCTGGGAGTCGATATAGTTGGTGCTCAGGTAGGTATCCAGATTCCACAGCTGCGGGAAGTTGGCACCGATCCCGGAGTTGAAACGGAAATCGGGTTTGCCATTCCAGCCCTTCTTGTCAACCATTGGGCCACCAGCAAACAGACCTTCCTCATATTTCAGGATGTAGCTGCTGCCAAAGTCGTATCGCAGGGTGAAGGAGTTGAAGTCGTACTTGTAGTCCGCCTTGAAGTCGATACCACTGGTCTTGAGTTGCCCCAGGTTGACCATGCCGGCATAGACCTTCTCGACATCGCCGTTGGCGTCACGAATGACGTTCGGGTTGCTGCCGGTATTGAGCTCCTGATAGAACTGGGTCTGGGTGGTAGCCAGCTGGATTACGTCATCAATCTTGATGTAGTAGTAATCGAGCGACAGGTTCAGATTGTCCAGCGGATTGTAGGCCGCCCCGATAGTGAAGGTATTGGCGGTCTCTTCCTTCAGGTTCTTGTTGGATTGGCGCGTTGTCTCGTACTGCTCTTCGGAACAGTTGGCAATACCATTGGCCTGGCAGTAGACATAGTCCTTGGCAAAGTCCGCTGACTGGGCATCCGCCGCATAGAGATCATTCAGACCCGGCGCGCGGAAAGACTGGGACCAGGAGGTACGGAACATCAGCTGGTCGAGTGGCTGATAACGCAGACTCGCTTTGGGCGAGAAGGCGCTGCCAAAGTCGCTGTACTTGTCGTAACGACCCGCCAGGTTCAGCTCGATCTGCTCGGTGATGGGGATCAGGCTCTCGATGTAGGTGGCAAACACATCGCGCACACCGCTACCGGAGTTGCCGGATGAACCCAGTACGTTACCCGCTTCGGACTGGCTGTCGTAGGTGTCGGAGTAAACCCAATCGTTATACTCGGCACCCAGATACCAGCTGACCGGGCCAGCAGGCAGTTCGCCCATCTCCCAACCCAGACCGCCATACCACTGGAAGAAATCCATCTTGGAGTTGCGGCTGGTGGTATAAGAGAGATCCTTGGTGGCATCAGCGGAGAAGCTGCCGTTGACGAAGTTTCCACTGTTTACCTGAGTCTGAACCGCCGGCTCCAATACATAGCCATTACCAATACTCTGGTTATCTGTCTTGGAGTACATGTAACCGGCGTTCCACTCCAGATCGCCAACCGCCTCGGTCGGAACCACCCCTTCAAAACCCAGGTTCAGAGTACCGGTCAAGTCGGTCACTTCGTTGTCACGGGGACCGACGTTGTTGAAGCGGTAGTAAACCGTCGCAGCCTTGGCGGTGCTGAAGTTGTTGGCAGACAGGACTGCAGCGCTTTCAGGGGTGGAGCCATCCACGGTGAAGGCACCTGCAGCAGGGGCGAAACGACCAAAACTGGTGACCCGGGAACCAATCATCTGTGGCACGAAATCCACATTGTCGTTGATATGGTAGCGGCCGTTGACATAGACGGTGTCGCGAGTACGCGAGGCGGTCTTGGCTGCGACCTGGGCAAAGTCGAAGCGGCAAGCCGTACCCTTGGTGACAAAACCGGCGCCGGTGCTTTCACAGTCGACCCCATTCAGAGTACGGGTTACGGTCTTGCCAGTTGCCGCGTCTACTCCCTTGATATTGCGACCATAGAGGCTAGGAGACTCAGCCCCCTGCTTGGCCAGATAGTCACGATCCTTGTAATAGATTTCGTCTTTGACATCATGCTCGTAGACCATCATCAGGGAACCTTTCTCACCCGAAATACCGCTGACGATGGAACCACTCTGTTCGTCACCACCTTCCTCGGTCGGTGAACCGACGCGCCCCTGGAATGACAAACCTTCAAAACCCTCTTTGAGGATCACGTTGATAACGCCACCGATGGCATCAGAACCATACAGGGCAGAGCCACCGTCCAGGTTCACTTCCACCCGCTCAACGGCCGCCATGGGGATGGTGTTGAGGTTGATGGCGGTGCCCCCCATGGAGGGAGAACCGGCGATACGCTTGCCATTGAGCAGCACCAGTGTGCGATCTTCACCAAGGCCACGCAGCCCTACGGTGGCTTGTGACTGGGCTGAGCTACCGGAGGATGGAGAGAAACCACCAAAGGAGTTGTAGGAGGCCTGTTTCAGATAATCAGCCACAGTCTGCTGGCCAGACTGTTCAATTTGGGCCTTGCTGACAGAGACAACCGGAGTCGCCCCCTCAACATCAACACGAGAGATACGGGAGCCAGTGACTTTGATTTTCTGCAGTTTTTCGACGTTCTGCCCTTCTTCGGCAGATACGGATGGGGCCGCCGCAAGGCTCGCCAAGGCGAACGCAATCGCAGCAGAGATTCTGCTCTTCCTAAGCATCGCTTATATCCTTCCTGGTTGTTTATTGTTTGCTTCCTGATACCGCCCTCTTTGGAGCGATGCGTAAGGCTTATCAATCTTTGACTGGCGACGTCAATGGAGTGGGGGGATCGGGAGGGTGAGATGTGGAATAAGCGGAGTGTATTAATTTTGACCGGCATAATTAGTGAATAATTCTGCCAAAAACATCCCGCGCAATGTGAAATCGTTGTTAAAACATGTAAAAGACGCTGAATTAAAAGTTGATGAACTTATTTGTTTACGTGCTGTCTCTTTATATCTTATTTCGATTTATTGGCAAAAATAAGAATAAAACTCTATTTTAATTATTATTGTGACTGACCACTCCGATGGGGGAGATAGATAAATTTGTCGAGATGATATCGTTTTCCCTTCTTTGACAGCAGAAATAAAAGCACTTAAAATTCAATCACATAAACAAAAACAAGATTCAAACAAACAGCTGTTTATATTTTTTAAAATAATGTTGAGCAGTAGCGTTTTGTTTTGATTTTCACTTTTCAGATAAAAAACGTCATTTTTCGGTGCTTTTGGTCTCAGCGGGTCATTTGTCCCAGTTTTCCATTTCCTTGTACTTGATTTTTGTTGCAGAGCTTTTACAGTGGCCAAGCGGATTGTCTGCTGTTTGGCAACCAATCCAGCGCGTAATGCCAGGAAGGACAGGCCCGTCACCGGATTTGACTGGCCGCAAAAAAGAACAACAAGGACGAGGTTCCACCATGCTGTCGTATTTCCTACGCCGGATGCTTTTGATCATCCCGACGTTTCTCGGTATCACCCTGCTCGTCTTCACCATCACCCGTTTCGTGCCGGGCGGACCGGTCGAACGCATGCTGCTGCAAGCCCAGGTTTCCCAGAATGAATCCGGCCGTTCCAGCGGCAGCAAGGGGGCGCAAGCCCTCTCAGATGAGCAGATCGAGGAGCTCAAGGCCTTCTATGGTCTCGACAAGCCGATGCTGGTCGCCTACTGGGAGTGGCTGCAGAAGCTGGCGGTGCTGGATCTGGGCGAATCGACCCGCTACTACGAGCCGGTGTGGGATCTCATCAAGGAGCGGCTCCCCGTTACCGCCTTCTTTGGACTGGCGACCTTTCTGCTGAGCTATGCGGTCTCCATTCCGCTGGGGGTGGCCAAGGCGCTCAGGCACAACAGCCGCTTCGACTCGTTAAGCTCCATGCTTATCTACATGGCCTATGCCCTGCCCGCCTACGTGGTGGGGATCTTCCTCATCACCGTCTTCGCCTTCCATCTGGAGTGGCTGCCAATGGGCGGTTTTCCGGGGGACGACTTTGAGTACATGGAGAGCAGCTGGGATCAGATCCGCACTGTCTTTGCCCACGCTCTGCTGCCGCTTATCGCCTACGCCATCGGCGATTTCGCCATCCTCACCATGACCATGAAAAACAGCCTGATGGAGAACCTGTCGGCCGATTATGTGCGTACTGCGGTGGCCAAGGGGTTACCGTTTCGCAAGGCGGTCACCGACCATGCCATGCGCAACAGCCTGATCCCCATCGCCAGTCACCTGGGGTCTGTGCTCACCGTTTTCTTTGGCGGCTCCTTCCTCATCGAGACCATCTTCAACATCGACGGCATCGGCCTGCTCGGTTACGAGGCGATCGTCGAACGGGATTACCCCACCGTCATGGGCATTCTGGCCATCACCTCCATGCTGATGCTGATTGGCAATATCGTCTCCGATATCTGCGTTGCCCTGGTTGATCCACGCGTGCGGTTTGGAGATTGACCATGAACCAGACCTCTATTGCCATGCCGATGCTGATATCACGCCATATCGTCTCCGATATCTGTGTTGCCCTTGTTGATCCCCGCGTGCGGTTTGGAGACTGACCATGAAGCTCAATCCGGTTACCTTGAAAAAACTCAAGCGCTTCAAATCGATCAAGCGCGGTTACTACTCCTTCATCATCTTCACCACCCTGGTGCTGCTCTCCCTGCTGGCGGAGCTGCTGGTCAACAGCCGGGCACTGATGGTGAGCTATCAGGGCCAGCTGCATTTCCCCACCTATGGCGATGTGATCCCCGGTCAGCAGTTCGGGCTCGATTACGAGTACGAAACCAACTACCGCCAGCTCAAGGCCAAATTTGCCGCAGAGGGCCAGGGCGACTGGGTGCTGCTGCCGCCGGTACCCTGGAACCCCTACGAGCAGGATTTCAAGGAGGATGCCTACCCGCCTTACGCCCCCAGCGCGGCCGAGCGCCACTTCCTCGGCACCGACACCAGCGGCCGCGACGTGCTGGCGCGACTGGTTTACGGCTTTCGCATCGCCATCGGCTTTGCCTTTATCGCGCTGGCGGCCAGTTACGCCATCGGGGTCACCATCGGCTGTCTGATGGGCTTTCTCGGCGGCCGCTTTGACCTCATTCTGCAACGCTTTATAGAGATCTGGTCCCAGGTGCCGTTTCTCTACGTCATCATGATCCTGGTGTCGCTGGCCAAGCCCAACTTCGGCCTGTTTGTCGCCATCAACGTGCTGTTCGGCTGGATGGGGATCACCTGGTATATGCGCACCCTCACCTACAAGGAGCGGGCGCGAGACTATGTGATGGCGGCGCGAGCGCAAGGGGCGACCACCGGGCGGATCATCTTCAACCACATCCTGCCCAACACCCTGATGATGATCGTTACCCTGGCGCCATTCGCCGTGGTGGGCAATATCTCCACCCTGACGGCCCTCGACTATCTGGGCTTCGGGCTGGCACCGCCGACCCCGAGCTGGGGGGAGCTGCTCTCCCAGGGCATCAACAATCTGGATGCCATCTGGATCGTCAGCTCGGTGGTGGCCGCGGTGAGTCTGGTGCTGATCATGGTCTCCTTTATCGGCGAGGCGATCCGCGAGGCGTTCGACCCGCGCAAATTTACCCGTTACCAATAAGCCAGCCAGCGCCAACACACATCGGCAGGTGCCGGATAACGAACAGTGATTAATGAAGGACGGGCCGCTGCCATCGGCGGTCCCGGGAGCAAGGGATAATCCCGTTATCAATCAAGACCCCCAGTGCAGGGGCCAGACCTGGAAGTCAAACATGAAAAATAAAATCAAATGGATAGGTGCTCTCTTTGTGCTGGTAAACGGATCCTGGGTCTGGGCGGCCAGCCTGCCCGCGGATCTCAAATGGGAGACCAACGACACGGATCCTGTGTTCGCCTCCCCCAAGGCGCTGTCGGGCGGCAGCCTCAATATGTTTGTGGAGAGCTTTCCGCTGACGTTTCGCACCGTGGGGCCAGACTCCAACGGATCGTTCCGCTCCTTTATTCTCGATAACCAGTTGCGACTCATCAGCTTCCACCCCAATACCGGCAACCCCATCCCCTCGCTGGCGACCCACTGGGCCATAGCGCCAGACAGCCAGACCGTCTACTTCAAGCTGGATCCGCGAGCCAAATGGTCGGATGGCAAGCCGGTCAATGCTGACGACTACACCTTCGGCTACGAGATGATGCGCTCCAAACACATCAAGGGGCCCTGGTTCAACAACTACTACACCACTGAAGTGGTAGCGGTAGAGAAGATCGATGACCACACCATCCTGGTCAAAGCGGGCAGCCGCAAGGCCAAGCTGGATCTGCTCAACACCACCGAGCTGTGGCCCCAGCCCAAGCACTACTACAAGCTGACCCCCAACTGGGTGAAGCAGTACAACTGGGCCGTGGTGCCCACCACAGGTCCCTACGTGATCAGCGACGTCAAGAAGGGCAAGTCGGTCACCTTCAGCAAGCAGAAGGATTGGTGGGCAAAGGATGATCGCTATAACCAGCACAGATTCAACATCGACACCATCAAGGTGCAGGTGATCCGCGACCACAACATCGCCTTCCGCCACTTCCTGAAAGGGGAGATCGATACCTTCGAGATGATCCTGCCCAACTGGTGGCATGAAAAAGCGGTCACCCCGGAGTACAAGAAGGGGTACGTGCAGAAGGTGATGGCCATGACCGACACCAAACAGGGCGGTCAGGGAGTTCACCTCAATGTGGCCAACCCCAAACTGGCAGACGTAAACGTGCGCCTCGGCATCCAGCACGCCTTCAACATCGACAAGATGATAGAGACCGTGCTGCGCGGCGACTATGACAGAGCCACCACCTTCGGCTCGGGTTTTGGCGAGTTCACCGACATGACGCTGCCGGAGCGGGCTTATGACATCGGCAAGGCGCGGGAGTACTTTGCCAAGGGCGGCTACAACAAGCCGGGGCCGGACGGCATCCTGCAAAATGAGAAGGGGGAGCGGCTGACGCTGGCACTCACCTACACCAGTCAGGAGCACTCCAAGCGCCTGACCGTGTTGAAAGAGGAGGCCAAGAAAGCGGGTCTCGATCTGGAGCTTAACCTAGTGGATGGCGCCACCGGCTTCAAGGTGATGCTGGAGAAGAAACACGAGGCGGCCTGGCTTGGCTGGGGCGGCGGCGGTCTCTATCCACAATATTGGGAGTCGTTCCACTCCGCCAATGCCAACAAACCGCAGACCAACAACCTGTTCAACGTAGCGGACAAGGAGCTGGACGCACTGATCGACGCCTACAACGTCGAATTCGACATGGCCAAACGGGCCGAGATCTCCCGCCAGATCCAGCAGCGCATCTATGATCTCGCCATCTTCGTGCCCGGGGTGCAGCTCAACTATGTGCGGGCCAGCAGCTGGCGTTATGTGATGCTGCCGGAGGTGCCTGCCACCAAGAACACGCCGGATCTGCTCTACTGGCCGATGGACGGTTATCCTCACAGTAGTGGCGGTCTGCTCTGGCTCGATCCCAAGGTGAAGGAAGAGACCCGCAACGCCAAGGAGGCAGGGGAGGCGCTGGCGCCCATCAACCTGCTCGACAAGACCTATGCACGTCATTGATATTCAGGCCATTGCGAAGGGAGCAGCCGTTATGCCCAACACTCAGGCCCCCATTCTTGACGTACCGGATAACGGGGGGGAGTTCGCCGCTGATAACGGCCAGCACCAGGCCCCAATCCTCGAAGTACGCGATCTTGAGGTGGAGTTCGCCGTCGATGACGGCAAAATCAAGGTGCTCGACGGGGTCAGCTTCAAGGTGGCCCCGGGTCAGACGCTGGGGATCGTCGGCGAGTCCGGCTGTGGCAAGAGCGTTACCTCGCTCGCCATCATGGGGCTCTTGCCCAAACCCCACGGTCAGGTGGTCGCCGGTTCTATCCGCTTTCAGGGGGAGGAGCTGCTGTCGCTTGCGCCGGATCAGATGTACAAGGTGCGCGGCAACCGCATCTCGATGATCTTTCAGGAGCCGATGACGGCCCTCAACCCGGTGCAGACGGTCGGTGAGCAGCTGATGGAGGTGTTTCGTCTCCATCGCCCCGAGTATGACAAGGCCCAGCGTAAAGCCGCGGCCATCGCCATGCTGCAGAAGGTGGGGATCCCGGAACCAGCCCAACGCTTTGCGGTCTATCCCCACAACCTCTCCGGCGGTATGCGCCAGCGGGTGATGATCGCCATGGCCCTCTCCTGCGAGCCGGCGCTGCTCATCTGCGACGAGCCGACCACGGCGCTGGATGTGACCATTCAGGCCCAGATCCTCGAACTGATGAAAGAGCTGCAGGCCCAGACCGGGATGGCCATCATCTTTATCACCCACGATCTGGGGGTGGTTGCAGAGCTGTGCGACGAAGTGGTGGTGATGTACGCCGGGCGGGCGGTGGAGCAGGCCGATGTGTTCGAACTGTTTGACCATCCCCGTCACCCCTATACCCACGGCCTGATGAGCTCGATCCCGCGCCTGGAGGATGAGCCCAAGAGCCTGCTCAAGACCATCAAGGGACAGGTGCCAGCCCTGCACGAGATGCCCGCAGGCTGCCGCTTCTCCAACCGCTGCCCCCATGCGACCGATCTCTGCATCAGCGCCATTCCGGCGGTGGAGCAACTCAATCCGCGCCACCATGTCGCCTGTCACTACTGGAAGGAGTTGACCCCATGAGCACTCTGTTATCGGTCAGGGATCTGAAACAGCACTTCCGGCTGGGAGGCGGCTTCCTGCGCAAGCAATATAAGGTTCACGCGGTGGATGGCATCAGCTTCGATCTCAAGCAGGGGGAGACGCTGGGGCTGGTGGGTGAGTCGGGCTGCGGCAAGTCCACCCTCGGGCGCAGCCTGCTCAAGCTGTTCGAGCCGACCGCAGGCACCATCACCTTCGAGGGGCGCGACATCACCGCCCTCAGCCCGAAGGAGATGCGCTCCCTGCGTCAGGAGATGCAGATGGTGTTTCAGGACCCTGCAGAATCCCTCAACAGCCGCCACACCGTGGGCCAGATTTTGGAGGAGCCCTTTATCATCCACGGTAAAGGCAACACTGAGCAGCGCCGCGGCTGGGTGCAGGAGTTGCTGGCAAAAGTGGGCCTGCCGGGCAGTGCGGTGGATCGCTACCCCCACGAGTTTTCCGGCGGTCAGCGCCAGCGGATCGGCATCGCCCGCGCCATCGCCCTCAAGCCCAAGCTGCTGGTGTGTGACGAGGCAGTCTCGGCCCTCGATGTCTCGGTGCAGTCGCAGATCGTCAACCTGCTGCTCAGCCTGCAGCGGGAGATGAACCTCTCCATCATCTTCATCGCCCACGATCTGTCGGTGGTCAAACACATCTCGGATCGCATCGCGGTGATGTATCTGGGACGGATCGTCGAGCTGGCGGATGCCCAG
Source organism: Aeromonas sp. 600724 (assembly GCF_049175135.1). Taxonomy (NCBI): domain Bacteria; kingdom Pseudomonadati; phylum Pseudomonadota; class Gammaproteobacteria; order Aeromonadales; family Aeromonadaceae; genus Aeromonas; species Aeromonas sp. 600724. The sequence continues at coordinate 16,441 of NZ_JAAKUM010000031.1, forward strand.
TCGCTCTATCTGGCGCCGCGCCACCCTTACACCCAGGCGCTGATCTCTGCCATTCCGGTACCGGACCCGCGCAGGCGCAGTCAGCGCATTCTGCTGACCGGCGATGTGCCCTCCCCCATCTCGCCGCCAAGCGGCTGCCACTTCCACCAGCGCTGCCCCCATGCGACCGAGTTGTGCAAAAGCAAGGCACCCAAGCTTGAGGCGTGTGATGAGGCCCATCATCAAGTGGCCTGCCACACCCCGCTCGCCGTCGGTGGTCACGCTATCAGCGGCAACGCCATGAGCGGCGACAGCAGGCTGGAACAGGCGAGCTAGGCGCAGCGAACAAACACCAGGGGAGAAACAGACGAGGCGGCCATCAGGCCGCCTCGTGCTATCGGGTCACTCTTGTCTTATCGGGTCACGGCTACCGCTTGTCAGGCAATCTGGTAACGGCCCGGCTTGTGGTTGAGTGTCAACACCAGATTACAGATAACCGCCGCCACGATGGAGAGCGCCAGGATCCAGGGCTGCACCACGAAAAACGAGGCGACAACAATGGCGCAATCGAGCCCCATCTGCAGCTTGCCCGCCCGGATGCCAAAGCGATCCTGAATAAAGAGCGCCAGAATGTTGAAGCCCCCCAGACTCGACTTGTGACGAAACATGATGAGCAGACCCATGCCAATCAGGGTACCGCCGATCAGCGCCGCATAGAGGGGCTCTATCTTGCCGATCTGCAATACACCGTTGAGGTGATCGGTCATGTAGGAGACCGCCGCCACCGAGACAAAGGTGTTGAAGGTAAAACGTGGCCCCATCCGCAGCCATGCCAGCGCATAGAAGGGCAGGTTGATGCCGAAAAACAGCAGGCCGAAGCTGATGCCGGTCACCTTTTGCAGCAGCAGCGCCAGCCCGGCAGTCCCGCCGGTGAGCAGGCCAACCTGATGAAACAGAAAGATGCCGAGGGAAACAAAGCTGGCCGCCGTCAGCAGGGCCAGCACATCCTCATAAATGGGATGGGCAGTGCGAATCGAGGTGTTGTCCATAACCTGTATCCAAGCGAAGTAAAGAGAGAGTGTCTGTCGCCTGCCGTTGCGGGCAGGCTGCGAGCCCTGTCCACAGGGCTTCGTTATGGGGTCCAGTCTATTTTTTGTGAAAAGGATCACAACAGGCAGGCTGAACGCCCCATTCTGGTGCCTGTCATCTGACATTGACACCCGCTGCACCAAGATGCAGCATGCCGCGCCGACAGAGGCGGTTTGCCATGGCGCAAACGCGACGGCTCTGCAACAAAGCGCGCAACCCCCTTTTCTCATCACTGTCAGGAGCCCCATGATCTGCACAGGACCCCAACCATGACCTATCTGGTCACCGGCGTCGCCGGTTTTATCGGTTTTCATGTGGCCAGCCAGCTGTGCGCCGCAGGTCATCGGGTGGTGGGGATCGACAACCTCAACGACTACTACGAGGTGAGCCTGAAAGAGGCACGGCTGGCCCAGCTGGCCAGTTTCCCCAATTTTCGCTTCGAGCGGCTTGATCTGGCGGATCGCGAGGCGATGGCGGCTCTCTTTGCCCGTCATGGTTTCGAGCGGGTGATCCATCTGGGGGCGCAGGCGGGGGTGCGTTACTCTATCGACAATCCGTTCGCCTATGCCGACAGCAACCTCACCGGCATGCTGACGGTGCTGGAGGGGTGTCGTCACCACGGGATTCAGCACCTCATCTACGCCTCCTCCAGCTCGGTCTATGGCATGGGGGATCAGATGCCCTACTCCACTGCGCAGCAGGTGGATCACCCGGTCTCCCTCTACGCCGCCACCAAGAAGAGTGGCGAGCTGATGGCCCACGCCTACTCGGCGCTCTATGGCCTGCCCACCACAGGGCTGCGCTTCTTTACCGTCTACGGCCCCTGGGGCCGCCCCGACATGGCCATCATCAAGTTCACCCGCGCCATCCTCGCGGGAGAGCCTATCGACGTCTATAACCACGGCGATCTCAGCCGCGACTTCACCTACATAGATGACATCGTCACGGGGATCCTCGCCGTGGCCGACCAGCCGCCCCGCCCCAATTCCGATTGGCACGCCAGCGAGCAGAGCGCGGCCGAGAGCGCAGCCCCCTACCGCATCCTCAATATCGGCAACGGCCAGCCGGTGCGGCTGCTCGATTTTATCGAGGCGCTGGAAGAGGCCATCGGCAAGCCCGCCATCAAGCGGATGCTGCCGATGCAGGCAGGTGACATGCACGCCACCTGGGCCGACAGCGAGCCGCTGCACACCCTCACCGGCCTGCGCCCCGCCACGCCTCTCAAGCAAGGTGTTGCCGAGTTTGTCCGCTGGTATCTCGACTACTACCGGCCCGCCCGTTGATGAGAGCGGGCTGCCCCTCGGTCATTGATGAGTTAATCAGATACCACAGATGCCCCGCGGGTTTTAGGATGGCTGAACGCACTGTCTGCGCACCATAGCGAGGATTTGAGATGCAATCACAGGAACAGGGTCTGATCGATGGACTGTTCGACCGCCTCAAGCAAGCGCAAGCCAGGGATAGCAAGCGAGACCCACAAGCGGATCAGCTGATCCGCCAGCATCTGGCCCAGCAGCCCGATGCCCCCTACTACATGGCCCAGGCGCTGCTAATTCAGCAGGCTGCCCTTACTCGCCTCAACGAGCGGGTCAAGGAGCTGGAAGCCAGCCAGAGCGCCCCAAGTGGTGGCAGTTTTCTCTCCGGCCTGTTTGGTAGCGAAAGCAGCCCTCCTCCGCGCTTTACGCCGCCACCGGCATCCGCGCCAGCCCAGTCAGCATCCCGTACCAGCTCCTTTTTGGGCGGCGCCCTGCAAACCGCCGCCGGTGTGGCCGGTGGCGTGATGCTGGCCGATATGATCGGCGGACTGTTTCACAGCAACCGGCCCGAGGAGATCATCGACATCATAGAGCCAGCGCCCATTGCCAATCCGGTCGATGCAGAACCGGTACGCTGGGACGGCTGGGATTCACCTCCCGATGATGGCAGCAGTTTTCTCGACGACGATAGCCAGAGTGGCGGCTGGACCGACAGTGACGATAACAACGGCGGTTTCTTCTGACCGTCAAACCATTACTGGCCCCGCATCTGGCGGGGCCCAACTCGATACGAACCCCATGACTATGGAAAGTGTGATGACACCACGGATCGGCAGCGGCATGACGCGATATACTCAGCGCGCTTCGTGCCACCCGGGAACAAATCCCGACCCCAGGCGCTCTGTCCGTGGCCACGCAACCCCCCCATGACGACAAGGAGCCACCCATGATCCGAACCCTGCTTTTGACCGGTGCCGCCATTGCGGCCTATGCCCTGACCCAGAGTCACTCTCTGCTTCCCCTGCTCAGCCTGCTGGCCCTGCTTTCGCTCTGGGTTGTCAGCGAAATTGGCAGCTTCTATCGCACGCTTCCTCCCGCCGTGCTGGATGAGCAGGAGTATCACCACGACTTCTAACCGGATGAAAAATGGTGTGAAACGGTCGAGATACCGTTAGTTCCATACCGTTTTGCTCTCTGAAACCAACCGGCTATAACAACAGGATCCACTGGGTTCATGGCGATAGCAGCCATGTTCCTCTATATCTTCTGTACTCAAACAGGAGATAACCCATGAGGCACATCAGCGAAAACGGACTGTTTTTGCTGCTTTTTTTGTCGTTGTTACTGGCAGGTACGCCGCGGGCGATGGCACAAGGCAGGGATTTCAGACAGGCCCCCAAGGCGCTAACGGCGATCAAGCAGGGTCAAGTGGCCCAGCAACACGGCAATCTGCAAAAAGCCATCGCCCTCTACTGTGTCGCCGCCAGCACCGGCAATCCCGAAGGTTATTTCCGGATCGGCCGCCTGCTCGCCACCGGCCCAGCCTCGGTGCGCAGCGCCAGGCTGGCCAACAGTTATCTCGCCATGGCTATGCGCCTGGGTAACCAACAGGCCGCCCGTTACTACAACGCCCGCATCGGCAATGCCCCTATGGGGGAGCGGTGTGGCATCGGGATCCGTGGCGGTCAGGGGGGCTATCTGGCGCAGCTCCCCTCCACCCCCTTCAATGTCGACTCCTGGGTTGCGCACCAGCCCCCCGCCAAGCAAAAACTGGTCACCATGCTGCGCCACGCCGCCAAACACCATCAGGTGGATGCCCGGCTGGTGCTGGCGATTGCCATCGCCGAATCCAACCTCAACAGCCGCGCCGTTTCACCCAAGAATGCCCAAGGGCTGATGCAGCTGATCCCCGAAACTCAGCAACGGTTCGGGGTGACCCGTCCATTCGATCCGGCCCAGAACATCAAGGGCGGCGTCACCTATCTCAAGTGGCTGGATCGCCGCTTCGATGGCGACTGGGTGCTGATCTCGGCGGCCTACAATGCCGGGGAAAAAGCGGTGGAACGCTATGGCGGGATCCCACCCTATGACGAAACACAGGAGTATGTAAAACGGGTGCTCTACTTCGCTGGCCACAAGCAGCCCTGAGGCCATTCATCAGCATGTCCGTTACTGACAAAACACGCACCAACATTGCGCAACCGTTTTCCTTTCGGTAGGATCCGGCGCTTTCTCGCCAGCCCTACAGGTATCCCATGAATATCATCAAACGCTGTTCGCGCCTGCTCACCCTCTTTGCCCTCCTCTCCTCCAGCGTGATGGCGGCCACCCCGGCCCCCATCCTGATCCAGGGGGCGATGGACGTCGAAGTCGAAACTCTCGTTGCCGCACTGAAAGACAAGACGGAGCTGACTGTGGGGGCCTGGACATACTGGCAGGGTACTATCTCGGACTATCCGGTGGTCATCTCCCGCACCGAGGTGGGTCTGGCCAATGCCGCTGCCGCCACCACGTTGGCGATTGAGCGTTTCAAGCCGCGTCTCATCATCAATCAGGGTACGGCAGGAGGCCATGATCCGGCACTGCACCGGGACGATATCGTTATCGGCACCAAGAGCTTCAACATGGGAGCCTATCGCAGTGACCTGATGCCCGCCGAGCAAGGCGTCGATCCGAGCAAATGGCACAACTTCGAGGTCACCATGCGTCTGCGCGATAACGGCAAGCTGGTGGAGCACAGCTCGTTCGCTGGCGATCCCGAGCTGATTGGCCGCGCCCTCGGTATGGCCGATCGCTATCGCCACGGCCGAGTAGTAGGCGGCATCATTGGCACCGCCGATGAGTGGAACCGACAGGTAGCGCGCATCAACTGGCTGCATCAGACCTACCAGACCGCCGCGGAAGAGATGGAAACCTCCTCCGCCGCCCTAGTGGCTGAGGCCTACAAGGTACCCTTTGTCGGCATCCGGGTACTCTCCAATACCGATCTCCACGGTGAAGAGTTTGACCCGCAGACTGCCATCCACTGCCAGCAATTTGTCATTGATTACGCAAACGCGCTGATCAACAGTTTCCACAAGGCATAAGGCCCTATAAGAGGCCGTCATGACAGGCGGCCTATCTTCCCCCCCCCCCATCTTTGCCCCCCCTTGCCCATTGGTTTACAATCGGAACGTTTTTTGGAACCGGGTTGACCTGTGTCGACCAGGCCCCACCACGACATCAGTCTGTTAATGCCAAGACATTAACCTGCTGAAAAGGAAGAGAATTAGCCAATGGCTCAATTTATTTACACCATGAACCGGGTCGGCAAGGTAGTGCCGCCCAAGCGTCATATTCTCAAGAACATCTCCTTGAGCTTCTTCCCAGGCGCCAAGATCGGCGTGCTGGGTCTGAACGGCGCCGGTAAATCGACCCTGCTGCGTATCATGGCAGGCATCGACACCGAGATCGAAGGGGAAGCCCGTCCGCAGCCCGGCATCAAGATCGGCTACCTGCCGCAGGAGCCGAAGCTGGATCCGGAGCAGACCGTACGCGAGGCGGTCGAAGAGGCCGTTGGCGAAGTGAAGCGCGCCATGGCCCGTCTGGACGAGGTCTATGCGGCCTACGCCGACCCGGATGCCGACTTTGACAAGCTGGCCCGCGAACAGGGCGAGCTGGAAGCCATCATCCAGGCTCAGGGCGGCCACAACATGGAAAACCAGCTGGAGCGGGCGGCCGATGCCCTGCGCCTGCCGGCATGGGATGCCAAGATCAAGCACCTTTCCGGTGGTGAGCGCCGCCGTGTGGCACTGTGCCGTCTGCTGCTGGAAAAGCCGGACATGCTGCTGCTGGACGAACCGACCAACCACCTGGATGCGGAATCCGTGGCCTGGCTGGAGCGCTTCCTGCACGACTACGAAGGCACTGTAGTGGCGATCACCCACGACCGTTACTTCCTCGACAACGTAGCGGGCTGGATCCTGGAGCTGGACCGCGGCGAAGGTATCCCGTGGGAAGGCAACTACTCCTCCTGGCTGGAGCAGAAGGACGCCCGTCTGGCGCAGGAAGCAAGTTCTGAAGCTGCCCGTCGCAAGTCCATCGAGAAAGAGCTGGAGTGGGTTCGTCAAAACCCGAAAGGGCGTCAGGCCAAGTCAAAGGCCCGTATGGCTCGCTTCGAAGAGCTCAACACCAACGACTACCAGAAGCGCAACGAGACCAACGAGCTGTTCATTCCGCCCGGACCGCGCCTCGGCGACAAGGTGGTGGAAGTGGCCAACCTGCGCAAATCTTACGGTGATCGGGTGCTGATCGACGATCTGTCATTTGCCATTCCGAAGGGTGCCATCGTCGGCATCATCGGCCCGAACGGTGCCGGTAAGTCGACCCTGTTCCGCATGATGTCGGGTCAGGAGCAGCCGGATTCCGGTACCATCACCCTGGGTGAAACCGTGGTACTGGCCTCTGTCGATCAGTTCCGCGACAGCATGGATGACAAGAAGACGGTATTCGAAGAGGTCGCTGACGGTCAGGATATCCTGCGCATCGGCAACTACGAGTTCCCGAGCCGCGCCTATATTGGCCGCTTCAACTTCAAGGGTTCCGACCAGCAGAAGCGGGTTGGCGAACTCTCCGGTGGTGAGCGCGGTCGTCTGCATCTGGCCAAGCTGCTGCAGACCGGCGGCAACGTGCTGCTGCTGGATGAACCGACCAACGATCTGGATATCGAAACCCTGCGCGCCCTCGAGAACGCCCTGCTGGAGTTCCCGGGTTGCGCCATGGTCATCTCCCACGACCGCTGGTTCCTCGACCGCATCGCCACCCACATCCTGGACTATCAGGACGAGGGCAAGATCGAGTTCTTCGAAGGCAACTTCACCGAATACGAAGAGTGGAAGAAGAAGACCTACGGCGCCGAGGCGATCCAGCCGCACCGCGCGAAGTACAAGCGCATCGCCAAGTAAGCTGTCAGTCGGTACAAGCCGTACCATTGCAGCTGCGACCAACGTCACAAGGGGAGCTCCGGCTCCCCTTTCTGTTGTCTTTTGGCTTACAATCCTAGACGGATGCCTTTGCATGGATGTAGCACGATGACGACCCCCATAGAGAAAAAACTCACCATCCAGATCCGGGTTGAACCGGGTTGTCTCGGGCCGGATGGCAAGACACATATAGAGACCTTCTGTGCCGCTGCTGCCAAGATTTTTGCCGCCGTGGAGCCCGAGCTGGTGAGCTGGGTGCTGATCCCCCGCTATGACAAGCAGCTGCCGGAGCAAGAGTTCTTTATCGAGGGGCGCAAGCTGACCGAAGAGCAGGCAAGCCTGTTTCTGCGCCGCCTCGGCCGCGAACTGGGTGAGGTTCAAGACCGGCTCGATTCTGTGCTGGCCCAGCTGGTCGAGCGCTACTTCAAGACCCTTTAAGTCCCCACTTTTCGATAAAAGGTTCTCTGCTGAGAACCTTTTTTCATGCTCAAAAAGCAAACGTTTGAATTTTTGCTCTATTCATTGATCCGCTTCGCAGATCCGGGGTTTGTAAACGGCGCCGCCTGTGTAAAAATGTGCGCGCTGTCACGGTATCAGGACGAGTCTGGTTACTTAACCGCCAGAAACAGGGCAATTTACCCCGCATGGATGGGATAGCCCGTTCCCCTGCTGCTTATTTCACGTCACCTATTGGAATCCAACATGAATCAACAACACCAAGCTGCCAATCAGGCCGCCGGGCAAGGATTGCTTGAGCGCCTGTTTGCCCTGCAAGGCCATGGCACTACCGCCCGCACCGAAGTGATCGCAGGTATCACCACCTTCCTGACCATGGTCTACATCGTGTTCGTCAACCCGCAGATCCTCTCTGCTGCGGGCATGGACACCCAGGCCGTGTTCGTCACCACCTGCCTCATCGCCGGTATCGGCAGCATCCTGATGGGCCTGTTGGCCAACCTGCCGATCGCGCTGGCCCCCGCCATGGGCCTCAACGCCTTCTTCGCCTTCGTGGTGGTCGCCGGCATGGGTTACTCCTGGCAAGTGGGCATGGGCACCATCTTCTGGGGTGCCATGGGTCTGTTGATCCTCACCCTGCTGCGGGTGCGCTACTGGCTGATCGGCAACATTCCGCTCACCCTGCGGGTTGGCATCACCGCCGGTATCGGTCTGCTGATTGCCCTGCTCGGCCTGCACAACGCCGGGATCGTTGTGGCCAGCCCCGCGACCATGGTGACCGTGGGCAACCTCACTTCCCTGCCCTGCCTGCTGGGTCTGCTCGGTTTCTTCCTGATCTGCATCTTCTCCGCCCGCGGCGTTCATTCCGCCGTGCTGATCGCCATCGTGGTCACCACGGGTCTGGGCTGGCTGTTTGGCGATGTCACCTTCAAGGGCTTCGTCTCCATGCCCCCCAGCATCGAGCCAGTGTTCGGCCAGCTGGATCTGATGGGTTCGCTCGACATCAGCCTGGCCGGCATCATCTTCTCCTTTATGCTGGTCAACCTGTTTGACTCTTCCGGCACCCTGATCGGCGTCACCAACCGCGCCAAGCTGGCCGATGACAAGGGCCACTTCCCGCGCATGAAACAGGCGCTGATGGTGGATAGCGTGAGCTCCGTCGGCGGCGCCTTCATGGGCACCTCCTCGGTCACCGCCTTTATCGAGAGCAGCTCCGGCGTCGCCGTCGGCGGCCGTACCGGTCTGACCGCCATCGTGGTCGGCCTGCTGTTCCTGCTGGCTATCTTCTTCTCCCCGGTCGCCGCCATGGTGCCGGCCTATGCTGCCGCTGGCGCCCTTATCTATGTGGGCGTGCTGATGTGCTCCGAGCTGACCCGGGTGAAGTGGGAAGATTTGACCGAAGCGGTACCGGCCTTTATGACCGCCGTCATGATGCCGTTCAGCTTCTCCATCACCGAGGGGATCGCCGTCGGCTTTATCTCCTACTGCGTGATGAAGGCGGGTACCGGCCGCTGGCGCGAGATCAACCCCTGCGTGCTGGTGGTGGCCCTGCTGTTCGTGCTCAAGTTCGTCTGGGTCGATAGCCACTGATAATGACCAGCGCAATCCGATGGGCTCCCGACAGGGAGCCCATTTTTATTTGCCGGATCATGCTTCTCGCCCCTGCGCTGTGACGCGGGGGCCTGACAGTGCTAGATTGGCAGCCACCATTTTGAACCGGCAGCGTTGTTAACCTCGTGTCGTTAACCCGCTGTCGTGAACCACAAGGACGGCAACCGTGGCCCAGCACTCTCCCTCTTTCTCCGCCTTCTTCCCCCTGCTGCAAGAACAGGCCGAGCGCCAATGGCAGCGACTGGTCGAGCTGGCCCCCGACTATGGCTCGCTGCCCGAGCCCGTTCGCCAGACCCTGCTGACCCTGCTCGGCCTCTCCGATTTTGTCGCCGACTCCCTCTTCAAACAGCCGGAGTTGCTGACCGAACTGCTCGCCTCCGGTGATCTCGAACGAACCGAACGCTGGCCCGCTTACCAGCACGATCTGACCGCCCTGCTCGCCGAGGTGAGTGATGAAGAGGCGCTCAAGCGCATCCTGCGCCAGTTCCGCCGCAGCCGCATGCTGGTGATCGCCTGGCGCGAGCTGCTGGGCCACGCTGAAGTAGAAGAGAGCTTTATCCACCTCACCAAGCTGGCAGATACGCTGATCTGCTCTGCCCGCGACTGGCTCTACGCCAAACAGTGCGGCGAGCTGGGCACCCCGATGGATGGCAATGGCAACCCGCAACCGCTGCTGATCCTCGGTATGGGCAAGCTGGGGGGCGGCGAGCTGAACTTCTCCTCGGACATCGACCTTATCTTCACCTTCCCCGAGAACGGCTACACGGTTGGCGGGCGACGCGAGCTCGCCAACCAGCAGTTCTTTATCAAGCTGGGCCAGCGCATCATCAACGCCCTCCACCAGCCCACCCAGGATGGTCAGGTGTTCCGGGTCGATATGCGCTTACGCCCCTTTGGCGATGCGGGGCCGCTCGCCATCTCCTTCGCCGCCATGGAGGATTACTACCAGCACCACGGCCGCAACTGGGAGCGCTACGCCATGGTCAAGGCGCGGGTACTGGGGCCCCAGTGCGAGCACGCGGTGGAGCTGGCCGAGATGCTTCGCCCCTTCGTGTTTCGCCGCTATATCGACTTTGGCGTTATCGACGGCCTGCGCCAGATGAAGGCGATGATCGCCGCCGAGGTGCGCCGCAAGGGGCTGGAGGGCAACATCAAGCTGGGGGCTGGCGGCATCCGTGAAGTGGAGTTTATCGCCCAGGCGCTGCAACTGATCCGAGGCGGGCGCGAGCCGGCGCTGCGGGTGCGTCACCTGCCCGAAGCGCTGGCCGCCATCGCCCAATGTGGCGCCCTCGAATCCGCCCATTGCGACCGCTTGCTGACGGCCTATCGCTTCCTGCGCCGGGTCGAAAACATCCTGCAGGAGATCGGCGATCAGCAGACCCAGACCCTGCCCACCGAGGAGCGGGATCGCCAACGGCTGATCGCAGCTCTGGGTTTTGCTGACTGGGACGCCTTTATGGCTCATCTGGACGAGGAGATGGCCGCCGTCCATCAGGAGTTCGCCGCCGTGGTGGGGGAAGAGAAGGAGGCCCCCGCCCATCTGGAGCAGCTCTGGCTCGATCTGTGGCGCACCGAGCTCGACGCCGCCGAGCTGGAAAAATTGCTGACTGCGCAGGGGGTGGCCGAGCCCGCCCCGCTCTGTGCCGCGCTGCTGCGTTTCAAGGAGGAGTACAAGCGCCGTCAGGTAGGGCCGCAGGGGCGCATCGCGCTGGACTGGCTGATGCCGGAGCTGCTGCGGCTGGTGGTCGCCAGCGAGCAACCCGCCCGCCTGTTCGAACGGGTCTGTGAGCTGCTGACCCGCATCTTCACCCGCAGCGCCTATTTGCAACTGCTGGCGGAGAACCCGGGCGCCCTGCGCCAGCTGGTGCGGCTGTGCGACGCCAGCCATCTGGTGAGCGAGCAGCTGGCCCGCTACCCGATTTTGCTGGACGAGCTGCTCGATCCCCAGCACCTCTACCACCCCACCCCGCTCGACCAGTACAAGCCCCAGCTGCGCCAGTTCCTGCTGCGCATCCCCGAAGAGGACGTGGAGCAGCAGATGGAGGCACTGCGCCAGTTCAAGCAGGTACAGCTGCTGCGCATCGTGGCGGCCGACATCGCCGGCGCCCTGCCGCTGATGAAGGTGAGCGACCACCTCACCTGGCTGGCAGAGGCGATCACCGAAGAGGTGGTCAATCAGGCGTGGGCCCAGATGAGCGAGCGCTACGGAGTGCCGCCCGAAGTGGCGCTGAGCGGCCAGCGCGGCTTTGCAGTGGTGGCCTATGGCAAGCTGGGCGGTATCGAGCTCGGTTACGGCTCGGATCTCGATCTGGTGTTTCTGCACGGCGGCGATCCCAACAGCTACACAGATGGTCGCAAGCCCATCGACAGCCGCCAGTTCTACCTGCGTCTCGCCCAGCGGATCCTGCACCTGTTCAGCACCCGTACCCCCTCCGGCATTCTCTACGAGATCGATATGCGGCTGCGCCCTTCCGGCGACTCCGGCCTGCTGGTCTCGTCCCTCTCGGCCTATGAGCAGTATCAGCAAAACGAGGCGTGGACATGGGAACATCAAGCGCTGGTGCGGGCCCGCCCCATCTATGGCGATGATGCCATCGTTGCCGAGTTTGCCCGTATCCGCCGCGATGTGCTGGCCAAGGAGCGGGAGCTGCCGACCCTAGCCCGCGAGGTGCGCGAGATGCGCCACAAGATGCGGGATCACCTGCTCAAAGCCGGTGCCGGCGAGTTCGATCTCAAACAGTCCCCCGGCGGCATGGTGGATATCGAGTTTATCGCCCAGTATCTGGTGCTGGCCCACGCCTGCGGCGAACCCGATGCCCTCACTCGCTGGTCCGATAACGTGCGCATCTTCGACGAGTGCGTCATGGCAGGGGTGCTGACGCTGGAGCAGGCGGAGGGGCTGAAGCAGGCCTATCTGGAGATCCGCAACCTCGGCCATCGCCTCAACCTCTCGGAGATCTCCCGCAAGGTGAGCGACGATCAGTTGCAGAGTGAGCGCAGCCATGTCCTCGGCGTCTGGCAAACCCTGCTGGGGGAGTAATTCCCGCCAGCGGCAATGAAAAAGGGCCCGCCTGAAGCAATTCAGGCGGGCCCTTCCCTATAGAGTTGCCAGGCCAATGCCTAGTCCGATACGACACTCACAGAACGGTCTCCACAATACATGGGGATAAAACGAAAGGCTGGGGCTATTTGAACAATCCCTTGAGCAGCTGGTCAGCCACACCTTTGACGGCTTCATTGTCGGCCTTGTCCCCCAGCAGCTTCTTGAGGCCGCGTTCGGCCTCCTTGCGCGCCTTATCCTCCAGCAACTTGTTGTTGCTGAGCAGCGCCTTCACGTCGAGCTGGTAGCTGGGGGCTTGCCAGTGGCCACCGATCCGCACCGGAATGGTGATCTCTTTGAGCTCGTCCACATCCTTTCCTCCCTGCCCCTTGCTGCTCTCGACAATGGAGGTGAGGAACAGGAAGTCGAGGCTCTCCGGCACCAGCGCCGTCTGCCCCTCCCCCTTGACCCGCAAGGCGGGGGCAAAGAGCTGGATGTCGTTGCTGCGGGCGATGCCGTCGGCAATCTGGAAGCTGGCGGTGAGGGCGCTGAAGTCGGTCTTGCGCGCCTCCTTCACCTGCTCGGCCCCCTTGCCGCTGAGGGTGGCCCGCGCCTCGCGGATCATCTCAGGCAGGTTGATGCCGTGCAGGGCGCCGTCGCTCAGTTTCAATGTGACCTTGCCCCGCATCCCGTTGCGCAGTGCCAGAGGAGAGAGACCGCGCCCCTGCACCTGCACATCGAGATCGCCCCTGCCCTCCAGCAGATCGCTCTGGGCCAGAGTCTGCAACAAGGGACGAATGTTCACTCCGGCCACCTGCTTGTGCACCTTGTAGGTGGCGGGCTGCTGGCGCGCGTCGAGTACCCCGTTCGCGCTTACCTGACCGCCAGCCACGGTCGCGCTGAACTGTTTGAGCGTCAGCAGTCCCTTGGCCAGAGCCAGCTGCAGATCGACAGCACCGAGATCCAGCCCTTTCAGGCGCAGGCTGCCGAGTTGCAGCCGACCATCCAGATCCACCCCTTTGAGCGCGCCCAGATCCGGTTCAACCGCGGAGAGGGCTTCGCTCTTGCCGGTTATCGCTTTATTGCCACTTGCAGCGGTGTTGGCAACACCGGCCGCCGGTTTGTCCTCTTTCGCCTGCGCAGGTGTGGTCGGTGCCGATTTGGCGAGCCATTTGTCGAGATCCAGCTTCTCCCCCTTGAGATCGAAGGTGATTTCGGGAACAACTCCAAGCTGCACGGTTCCATCACCACTCAGCAGCGCCTCATCGGCACTCATCACCAGCTTGCTCAGGGTGATCAGCTGCTTGTCGAGCTCGGCACGGGCAAACCCGGCCAGTTTCAGCTTCATCTGCGGGCGTGGCAGCGCATCACCTTCCAGCGCTGCGGTCAGCAGTACATCGGAGAGCTCGGCAAGCTTCATCTCCTTGTCGAGCCGCCCTTTAAGTGTTCCTTCCAGAGAGCCAGCCAGTGAAGCTTGCTGCCCCTCTACCTTGGCACCCTTCAGCGCCAACGTGAGGTTGCTCCACTCACCGAGGGCCAATCGGTCTCCCTTGATGGAGAAACTGTCGAGTCGCAGGGACGGATCACTCAGGCTGCCACTGAGGCTCAAGTCTTTCAGTTCACTCGCCATCACCTCCTGCGCCAGCTTGATCTGGGCCTGCCCTTTAACATCGAAAGCGAGCTTGTCGGCACTCCCCTTGGCGGCCAGCGTCACGGGTACCCACTGACCGGTGGCCAGCTGCCCCATATCGAGATCGAGGCGATCCAGTCGCAGCGAGGTGCCGCTGCGATCATCCTGTACCAGCGCACTGGCCTGGAAGAGCGCGACACCCTGCAAGCTGATCTGCCAGGGCTTGCTATCAGCGGTTGGCGCAGGAGCTGCGGGAGCGACCGGTTCGCTTGTATCAGCAGTGGCATCTTTGATCAGTCCGCTCAGATTGGAGCTGCCATCCGCCTTGGTCTGGATAAAGAGATGGGCGCCACTCAGGGTCACCTTGCCGATCTCCAGACGATGGGAGAGCAGCGGCAACAGGGCCACCGAGGCCTCGCCCTGCTCGAAACGAACCAGATCCGGCTCGGCAAAACCGGCCGGATTGCGCAGGGCGACCTTCTCCAGCGAGAGGCCGAGACTCGGCCAGAAACGCCAGTCAATCTCCCCCGCCATCACCAGCTCCCGGCCTGTGCTCTTGCGCACCTGTTCAGCCAGTTGGGGCTTGAATTGATTGGGGTCGATAAGGCTTATCAGCGTCACTATGGCCAGCAAGGCTGCTACGGCGATGCCGAGCAAGATGAGAACTATCTTCTTCACGATATGCTCCTTGAATCCGGATCCACTGCTGACTATACCACTCACCGTCTGACGAATGGCGTCTGCGGGACAAAAGCGGACATGGATGAGACAGGGATGGTCGCTGCCAATCCCCATCGTCATCAGCAGGAATCAGGCTTGCAAAGAGGATTGCTGCAGCCGCGCCATCGCGGTGCGCGTCGACTCGAAAGCAAAGCGGGGCAAGGGGATATCGCTGATCTTCAGCCACTGACAGGCGGCCACATCGTCAGCCGGCTGGATGACAGGTTTTTGACTCAGCCTGATGGCGAAGAAGGTGTCACAGGTGTGGTAGGTGATATTGTCGTAGGGATAGATATTGGGGTATGAACCAAGATAGGTAAAAGGTTGGGCGCTGACATTGAGCCCCAGCTCCTCCTGCAATTCCCGCACCAGCGCCCCCTCCAGCGACTCGCCGGGATCGACAAATCCGCCCGGCAGATCCAGCAACCCCTTGCCAGGATTACGGGCACGCACCGCAACCAGCACCTCGTCCTGCCAGCAAAGCGCCACCATCACAGCCGTCGCCACATTTTGGAAAAAATGAAAACCGCAGCCACAGCGAAACTCTTTAGGGCTGACGCTCTGCAGGGTTTGACCGCCGCATTTTGGACAAAACATGGGCTATCTCCGACGAAATAAAGCACCATTTTACGCTGTTGTGACCGTTTTTTATGAGTAAAACCGACGGGGAAGACTAGGCATTCAAAGGGAGAGGAATAAAACGGGACAATTATCAGACGATTTAATAAATTGCATGCAACAAAAAACCCCGCTCGATGAGCGGGGTTCTTAAATTGGGTGCCTGGCAGTGTCCTACTCTCGCATGGCGAATGCCACACTACCATCGGCGCTACCGCGTTTCACTTCT
>NZ_JAAKUM010000032.1:0-21607 GCF_049175135.1 Aeromonas sp. 600724
TTGGAGCGGGAAACGAGACTCGAACTCGCGACCCCGACCTTGGCAAGGTCGTGCTCTACCAACTGAGCTATTCCCGCGTTACTGCTTTCGTGCCAGTTGCCTGACAACGAGGCGCATTATACGTACCACGAGCGCCAGCACAACCCCTTTTTCGCAATTTAAGCCCTGATGCAAACTGTTTGCTCAGGGTTTAAACGCCTTGCTGCATTTTTCTCCAGCCAGCTGTGACCCACCAAGCGAATTTGGGATAAAGTCGTTGAAATGATTACGCTTTCGTTCGAGACTTGAGCGGCTTAATAACCGGATTCTCAATTGAAAATCACAAGATGAAATGGATCTTCACGCTTCGTGGGCTCAGGCCGCAGTTAATGCTGGCTTTTTTCATGTTGGGCATGGTGCCCTTTTTGGTCATCACCCTCTTCTTCCTATACAGCCACGGCAAGGATCTCACCACCCAGACCTCCAACCATCTGGTCTCCGTCCGTAATATCAAGAAGAGTCAGCTCGAGGATTACTTCAACAACCTCAAAGAGCAGATCATCAACTTCTCCCAGCAGGATTTTGCCGGCAACAGTATCGGCCGTTTCTATGGCTTTACCGGCGCCTTCGAGAAGTTGGGCACCACACCGCAGGAGGCCCGCAGCCGTGCTCAGGCCCGCTATCTGCCCGGCTCCTGGGATCAACTGCGCAAACCGGACAGTCAGGTGGAGATCGAACCCTCCATCACGGCACTTATCCTCGCCGACGAGATGTATGGCCGGGTGCACCAGCGCTTTCATCGCGGCTATGCCGACATGGTGCGCAAGTCCAACTACAGCGACATCTTTCTGGTGGACCTCAACGGTGATGTGGTCTATTCGGTCACCAAGCACCCTAACTTTGCCACCAATCTGCTCTCCGGACCTTATCAGGGCAGTGGCTTGGGCCAGACCTTCGCCAAGATCAAACGCCGCCTCGATGGCGGCCAGAAACCGCAGCAGATCTTCGAGTTCACCGATTTTGGCCGCAACGAGCTGACCGGGCAGGTGGTCGCCTACATGGCGGCACCCGTGATGCAGTACGACTATGTGCGCGGTGTGGTGATTTTCGAGCTGCTGCCGGACAAGCTCAACCAGATCATGGCGGAGCGGGAGGGGCTGGGCGAGACCGGCGAGACCATCCTCATCGGCCCTGACAAGCGGATGCGCGCCGATGCCTGGCTGGCACCGGAGTTCAGCGTCGAGAACAGCTTCAGCCCCAACTTCCGTCCACTGCAAACGCCCCTCATCACCAAGACGCTCTCCGGCGAGCAGGGGGTCGGGCTGTTCCACTCCTATCAGGATGACGAGGTGCTGGCCGCCTACACCCAGGTGAAGGTGTTCGACACCGAGTGGGCCTTTATCGCCGAGATCTCAACCCGGGAAGCCTATGCCCCGATCCGCCAGCTGGAAACTCTGGTGATTGTGCTGGGGGCTGGCTCGGTACTGCTGCTGATCCTCTTCTCCCGCTGGCTCTCCCACTCCATCACGGCGCCGCTGCGATCCCTGACCGAAGCGGCCGAGCAGGTGGCCGACGGTGCGCTGGATCACCCCATCGCCATCGAGCGCACCGGCGATGATATCGACCGGCTGGCCGAGGCGTTTCGCCATATGCAGCGCTCGGTGAAGGACAAGATCGAACTCATCGAGCAGCAGACCCAGGAGCTGCAACAGCAGGTCAAGCTGACCCACAAGCAGAACCTCAGCCTGCAGCAGGCGGACAAGCTCAAGGATGAACTGCTGGCCAACACCTCCCACGAGCTGCGTACCCCCATTCACGGCATCAAGGGGATGGCCGAGTCCATGCTTGCCAGCCAGCAGGATTTGACCGAAGGGCAGCAAAAACAGCTCGGCCTCATCATCAAGAGCGCCGACGGCCTGGCCCGTCTGGTTGACGATCTGCTGGACTACCACCAGATGCGCTACGGCCAGCTGGAGATCCACTCACAACCCGTCTCATCAAAAGGGGTGATCCGGCTGGTGCTGGATCTCTGCCAGCATCTTGTGCAGGCCAAACCCCTCACTCTGGTGGATATCAGCCCGGCCGAACTGCCGCCGGTGCTGGCCGACGAGCAGCGGCTCGAACAGGTGCTCTACAACCTGGTGGGTAACGCCATCAAGTACACGCCGCAGGGCAAGGTGGTGCTCAGTGCCATCGTCGAGAACAACTTCCTGCGCATCAAGGTCACCGACACCGGCATCGGCATTGCCCCCGATCATCTGGAACACATCTTCGAGCCGCTGGTGCAGATGAGCCCGGAGGTAAGCAAGCAGGGGGCCGGCCTTGGTCTCTCCATCACCCGCCAGCTGGTGCACCTGATGGGGGGCGAGCTGTTTGTCGAGAGCGAGCCGAGCGTTGGCTCTACCTTCGCCTTTACCCTGCCCCTTGCCACCGGCAAAGCGGCCAATCTGACTCTCGACAGCCGCCAGATCGAGCATCAGCTGGTGCGCCAGCAACCGCTGATCCTGCCGGACTGGGAGAGCGACGATCTGCCCCCTCCCCCCGAGGATGCGCCGCTCATTCTGGTGGTGGATGACGAGCCCATCAACCTGCACATCCTGCGCCATCTGTTGCAACCCTGCGGCTACCGCATCCTGCCCAGCAGTGACGGCCACGATGCGCTGGCCAAGTTGGCTGAGGAGCCGGTGGACCTCATCCTGCTCGATGTGATGATGCCGACCCTTTCCGGTTTTGACGTCTGCCGCCGCCTGCGCCAGCAGCACCCGAAAGATATGCTGCCGGTGCTGCTGCTCACCGCCCTTAACCAACCCAAGGATATCGAGGAGGGCTTCGGGGCCGGAGCCAACGACTATCTGGTCAAACCCTTCTGCAAGGAAGAGCTGTTTGCCCGGGTCAAGGCGCTGCTGGAAGCCAAGGCCGGACGCGCCTCGCTGGTAGAGAACCGGCTATTGAAGCAGGAGATCGAACATCGCCTCACCCTGCAGGATCGACTGCATCAGGATCAGCAGCGCCTGCTGGCCCTGCTCGGCGAAGGGGCCGACCCCATGATCTTTATCGACGAGCAGGGCACAGTGCTGTTTGCCTCCCGGGTGATGGCACGCCTGCTGGGTCAGGAGCCGGAAGCCATGGAGGGGCAGCCCCTCAATGAGTGGCTCGCCACCCCGCTGCAACAGCAGTGGCCCGACCTTGCCAGCGAACGGGAACACAATCTGGAATTTCTGGTGGCCGGGCAAAAAGATGTACTCAACGCCCGTGCCCTGCCCATCGCGCTCGGAGGACAGGCCGCTTTCGCCCTCACTCTGAGTACCGAGCTGCGTCAGGATGAGAACCGGGTAATGGCGCTGGAGAACGCCCTCAAGAACCTCTCGCGGCAAGCTATCATCGAAGATGAACAGCTGCTGGGCGAGCTGAGCCGCCTGGGTGGCGAGTTCCGTTCGCTGGCCGACGACCTCATTCGCCAGCAGGATGACGAGCCGCTGCGCCGGGCGCTGGTAGAGACCATGCAGCTAACCCTGGATGCCTGGCAGCAGGGGACCGGCAAGGGCAAAATCGTGCTGGCAGAGAAGAGCAAGCTGTGGCGGGTCTATATGGACAGATCCAGCCCACAGACCCGCACCCTCGACAAATACCTGAGTCTGGACACCCTCCCCAAGTCACCACGCTGGAAGACGGTGGTGGCCACCACCGAGTATGTGCTGGGCCACTGCCCGCTCAATGACCACCAGCGCCAGCAGTTGCAGCACAGCGCACAGACCCTGCGTCAACTCGCCAACCGCAAACCGTGACACGGCGCCCTAAACGGGCGCCGGATCACAATTGGCAATCTGGTTTCTTTTTATGCAAAACAAAGCCCCGCACAACCCCGAAACCGAGAGCAGATCCAATTCACAAATTTGTCATATACGCCATTTTCACAGCCACTTTTTACGCGAGAGCAAATAACGCAAATTAATGATTTTAAACAAATAAAAAATCATTTTGACGAGATTGACGTAACACCGTCAATTTTTACGAAAACAACGAAATCAATAGTTGTTGTTTTCCTGTTAATTCTGGTTTGCTTAGGGCGTTGGAAAACAGAACGACAAAGGTTAGACACCTGACCAACACAGAGGGCCGATTTCATCAGCATGCGAAACCGGTGCTCACACAAAACAAGGCGAACCCTCGGGAATGCCAAAAAATAAGAAAGGAAAACATATGCTTGCCAAAGTATCCAAAATCTCTACCGCTGTAATGCTGGGAACCATGATGCTTGCCGGTGCCGCCGGTAACGCCATGGCCGCAGAAAACAAAACCGTGCTGACCATGGTCGCACAGCAGGAAACCGCCTGGGTCAAGAACTTCAACCCCTTCCTGCAAGCGGGCTTGCTGCACACCACCCGTCACTTCATCTATGAACCGCTGGTGATCTTCAACGATATGCAAGGGGGCAAACCCGTCTATCGTCTGGCCACCAACTATGCGTTCAGCGATGACCTGAAATCCGTCACCTTCGATCTGCGTGACGGCGTGAAGTGGTCTGACGGCGAAGCCTTTGATGCCGATGACATCATCTTCTCCTTTAATCTGGTCAAGGCCAACAAGGCGCTGGATGAGCGCTCAATCTGGACCCAGATCAAGAGCGTCGAGAAGCTGGCCCCCAACAAGGTCAAATTCGACCTGACCGAGGTCAACACCAACGTGGTGAATGATCTGGTGCTGGTACCCATAGTGCCGGAGCATCAGTGGAAATCGGTGAAAGATCCGGTTGCCTTCACCAACGACAAGCCGGTTGGTACTGGCCCCTTCACCGAAGTGGACAACTTCTCCGCCCAGCTCTACACCCAGTGCCGCAACCCGCACTATTGGGATAACGCCAACCTCGCTATCGACTGTATCCGCATGCCGCAGATGGCCACCAACGACCAGGTGCTGGCGGCTGTCATGAAGGGTGACATCGACTGGTTCGGCTCCTTCGTGCCGGATATCGAACGCCTCTACGTCGGCAACGATCCGAAGAACAACAAATACTGGTTCCCGGCCTCCGGTACCGTGGCGTTCAACGTCAACTTCCAGACCAAGAACCCGGGCAATAACGAAGCCTTCAACGACATCAACTTCCGCCGCGCCTTCTCCATGGCGATGGACCGCCAGTCCATGGTGGATATCGCGGGCTACGGCTACCCCACCGTCAACGAGTACCCGTCAGGTCTGGGCAAAGCCTTTGACTCCTGGAACAACCCGGAAGTGGACAAGAAGTACGGCAAGTACAACAAGTTCGATCTGGAAGGGGCCAAGGCCCTGCTGAAAGAGGCAGGCTACAAGGATTGTGACGGCGACAAGTTCCTCGACACCCCGAGCTGCAAAAAGATCGAGTTCAAGGTACTGGTACCGAACGGCTGGACCGACTGGGTCAACACAGTTCAGATTGGTGTAGAAGGGCTGCAGGCGCTGGGCCTGAACGCCAAGACCGCCACCCCGGAAGCAACCGTCTGGACCGAGAACCTGATCACCGGTGACTTCGATGTCGCCCTGCAGGGTTACTTTGCCGGTGCCAACCCGCACAAGTACTTCGAGACCGCGTTCCACTCCCGCAACATGGGCGACCGTGGCAACCGCTTCGCCGCGCCCCGTTACAAGGACCCCGAGCTCGACAAGCTGATCGATGACTTCACCCAGACCGCCGATGCGGCCAAGCAGAAGGAGATCATGTTCGCCATCCAGGATCGTGTTGGTGCCAACCAGACCATCATTCCGGTCTTCAACAACCCGACCTGGTATGAGTACAGCACCAAGCGCTTCAACGGCTGGTTCAGTGCTGATAACCCGGTAGCCAAACCTCAGCTCCACCCGGACACCCCTGAGCGTCTGCTGCACGTGTTGTCCCTCAAGCCAAACAGCTAAACAATCCCGGCCCCCTGCAGGGGGCCATCTTCCCCGTTAACCCCTTTCTTGCCCGGCACCGCCGGGGTTGGGGTAGCTATACCCGACGCGGGGCAGACTTGCAGTAAAAGGTACTATCATGGGATTCATACTGAGACGCTTTTCCTTCTATCTGGTTGCCTTTCTGGTAGCCGCCACCATCAACTTCCTGTTACCCCGTGCCATGCCAGGGGATCCTGTCTCCGTGATGTTTGCCCGCGCTGGCGCCATGATGGAACCCGCCGCCCTGGAAGCCCTCAAAGCCACCTTCGGCTTTGTCGACGGCCCCATCGGCACCCAGTTTCTCACCTATGTGAAGAGTGTCTTCACCTGGGATCTCGGCACCTCGGTGCGCTTCTACCCGCAGCAGGTCTCTGACGTGCTGGGCCGTGCCATCGGCTGGACCCTGTTTCTGGTCGGCACCTCCACCATCCTGAGCTTCTCCCTCGGTTCCATCGTCGGCATCTTCGCCGCCTGGTATCGCGGCGGCCGGATGGACAGCATTCTCTCCCCGCTCACCCTGGTGATGCAGGCCATTCCGCCGGTGGTGGTCTCCCTGCTCGCCCTGTTCCTGTTCGGGGTCAGCCTCGAGTGGCTGCCCATCGGCTACGCCTACAGCCCGGAGATCAAGGCTGACTGGGGCTGGGAGCACATCAAGAGCATCATGACTCACGCCATCATGCCGGTGCTGACCCTGGCCGTGGTACAGGTGGGGGGCTTTCTTATCACCATGCGCAACAACATGATCAACCTGCTGGGCGAGGATTACATCACCATGGCCAAGGCCAAGGGGCTCTCCAGCAACCGGGTGATCTTCAACTACGGCGCCCGCAACGCCATTCTGCCCAGCGTCACCGCCCTCTCCATGGCGCTCGGCTTCGTTATCGGTGGCTCCCTCATCACCGAAGTTATCTTCAACTATCCCGGCCTGGGCCTGACCCTTTATCAGGGCATTCTGGCCCGCGACTACCCGCTCATTCAGGGGCAGCTGCTCATCATGACCATCACCATGCTCAGCTTCAACTTCCTGGCCGACGTGCTCTACGTCTTCCTGGATCCCCGTCTGCGTACAGGAGGCAAATAAGATGCGTATGCCGACCATGCTCAAAATTCTGTTACCGGACAACAAGATGCGTATGCCCACAATCCTCAAAATCCTGCTGGGCAACAAGAAGGCTGCCTGTGGCCTCGCCATCGTGGTTGCCTTCGTACTGATGGCCCTCTTTGCCCCCATTCTGGCCAGCAACGAGCCGACCAAACGGGTGGCTCGCCCGCACCAGCCGCCCAGTGCCGAGTTCGTGATGGGTTCAACCCGCATGGGCCACGACATCTGGGCCCAGTTCACCAACGGCGCCCGTATTTCGCTGCTGGTGGGCTTCAGCGCAGGCCTGCTGGTCTGCACCCTGGCCGTCGCCATCGGCATCACCGCCGGTTACTTCGGCGGTCTGGTGGATGAGTGCCTCACCTTCCTGATGAACGTGGTGCTGGTGATCCCCAACCTCCCCTTGCTACTGGTGCTGGCGAGCTTTATCGGGGAGGCGTCACCGGCGGTGATTGCCGTGATAATAGGGTTGACCTCGTGGGCCTATGGCGCGCGGGTCATCCGTGCCCAGACCCTGGCCCTGCGCGAGAAGGAGTTCGTCATCGCCGCCGAAGTGTTGGGCGAGCCGGCCTGGCGCATCATTCTGGTGGAGATCCTGCCCAACCTCATCTCCATCATCGGGGTGAGCTTCATCGGCTCCATCATCTACGCCATCGTCACCGAAGCGACCCTGGAGTTCCTGGGGCTTGGCGACCCGACCGTGGTGAGCTGGGGCATCATGCTCTACAACGCCCAGACCTCCAGTGCCATTCTGGTCGGCGCCTGGTGGGAGATCCTGGCCCCCTGCTTCGCCATCGCCACCCTGGGTGCCGGTCTGGCTCTGCTCAACTTCGCCATCGACGAGATTGCCAACCCGCAGCTGCGCTCCCACAAAGGGTTGAGCCGCTGGAAGAAACTTGCCACACCGGTCGCAACACCACTCTCTGCCGCACAGGAGAAGACAGCATGAACAAGCATCCCCTGCTGTCAGTACGCAATCTTTGCGTCGACTACATCACCGAAAATGGCGACGTGCGCGCCGTCAACTCGGTGAGCTTCGATATCAGACAAGGCGAGATCTTCGGTCTCGCCGGTGAGTCGGGCTGCGGCAAATCCACCGTCGCCTTCTCGGTGGCCCGGCTGCACAAGCCGCCCGCCTACATCAGTGGTGGCGAGATCCTGTTCAAGGGGGAGAACATCCTCCATTACAACGACGAGCGGCTGCGCTCCTACCGCTGGCAACAGGTGTCGGTAGTGTTCCAGTCCGCCATGAACGCCCTGAACCCAGTGCTGCGGATGGAGGAGCAGTTCTGCGACGTGCTGCTGGCCCACAACCCCGGCATGACCCGTTACGAGGCGATCAAGCGCGCCCAGGAGCTGCTCACCATAGTCGATATTCACCCGAGCCGGCTCAAGGACTACCCGCACCAGTTTTCCGGCGGCATGCGCCAGCGGCTGGTGATTGCCATCGCCATGGCGCTCAACCCCGAGCTGCTCATCATGGATGAGCCGACCACGGCGCTCGATGTGGTGGTACAGCGGGAGATCCTGCAGAAGGTCTATGCCCTGAAAGAGAAGTTCAACTTCTCCATTCTGTTCATCACCCACGACCTCTCCCTGATGGTGGAGTTCTGCGATCGCATCGGCATCATGTATGCCGGTGAGCTGGTGGAGGTGGCTCCTTCCAAGGCGATCCTGACCGCGCCGCTGCACCCCTATACCAGAGGGCTCGGCAACTCCTTCCCGCCCCTGCACGGGCCGAAGAAGGTACTGGAGGGGATCCCGGGCACACCGCTCAACCTGCTGGAGGTGCCGGTCGGCTGCCGCTTTCAGGCCCGCTGCGGCAAGGTGCACGATCGCTGCCGTCAGGAGTACACCAGATTGGCCGAGATCCGCCCCGGGCAACAGACCGCCTGCCACCTCTATGAGGAGCAGGGACTGCAACAAGATTCCGTGATCTATCTGGACAAGGCCGCTGGCTGTTAAGGATGTCTGTCATGCAAATCGCCAAAACCGATGCACCCATCATCGAAGTCCAGCACCTCTACAAGGACTTCCCCATCAACTCCAATGCCATCAAGAGTGGCAAGATGCGGGCGCTCTCCGACATCACCTTCAACCTGCACCGGGGCCGCGCCCTGGCGGTGGTCGGGGAGTCGGGCTCCGGCAAGAGCACCATCGCCAAGATCATCGCCAAGATGTACAAGCTCAGTGCCGGGCGCATTCTCTATCGCGGCCACGATCTGGAGGAGTTCAACAAGGGCACCGCCCTGCTCGACTATCGCCAGAGCGTGCAGATGGTGTGGCAAGATCCGTTCGGTTCGCTCAACCCGACCCACACCATCTATCACCACATCGCCCGTCCCCTGCTGCTGCACAGCAAGGTGATCGACAAGAAAGAGCTGCCCGACATGGTCTACGCCCTGCTGGAAAAGGTCGGCCTGACCCCCGCCAAGGCGACGGCGGCCAAGTATCCGCACCAGCTCTCCGGCGGCCAGCGCCAGCGGGTCAACATCGCCCGCAATCTGGCGGTGGAGGCGGAAGTGGTGCTGGCGGACGAGCCGACTTCCATGCTCGACGTCTCCATTCGCATCGGCATCCTCAACCTGATGGAGCAGATGAAGAAAGAGCTCGGCGTCTCCATGCTCTACATCACCCACGACATCGCCACCGCCCGCTATGTGGCGGAAGATCTGGCGGTGATGTATGTGGGGCACATGGTGGAGTGGGGCGAGGTGGACGAAATCCTGCACCACCCGCAGCACCCCTACACCCAGCTGCTCATCTCGGCGGTGCCAGACCCCGAGAAGAGCATCCACGCCGAGCTGGAGGGAGGCCGCAAGGGGGAGATCCCGCTCTGGACGCCGGAGTCCTGCGGTTGCCCCTTTGCCGGGCGCTGCAATCAGGCGATGCCCCGCTGCAAGGAGGCGCTGCCCCCCATCACCAAGCTTGCCGACAACCACTTCGTGCGCTGCTACCTCTACGAGTGAGGGTGAGCCTTGAACCGGCCGGACAGCAGTGTCCGGCCATGCCTCGATACGGGGCGGCCATAGCCCCGTGATGTGCCTCACCGCCCGGCGGTGAACCACAGGAGTAATACCTTGATGGAACTCTTGATCAATCAGGTGGGCTACGAGTGCGACGGACACAAGGTCGCCCTGTTGCAAACCTCCCCCGCCCCTGATCTCGGCGGCTATGTCAGGCTGCAACGCCTCGACGATGGCCAGATCCTGTTTGAAACCCCGCTGCAACCGGCTGGCAGCGTCCCTGGCTGGCAAGGCCGCGCTTACTGGCGTGCCGACTTCTCCGCCTTCAAGGAGCCCGGCCACTATCGGCTGGAGGCGATCACCGCCCAAGGCATAGTCCGCTCCACCCGTTTTGCCATCGGCCAGGATCTGCTGGCCAGCCGCTGTCTCTCCGATGTCATCCACTACTTCAAGGGCCAGCGCGCCAGCGGCACCTTCGATCGGGCCGACCGCAACGCCCGCCTGTTTGGCACCGACCAGCACAAAGATGTGCACGGCGGCTGGTTCGATGCCAGCGGCGACATGAGCAAGTACCTGAGCCACCTCTCCTACGCCAACTACCTCAACCCCCAGCAGACCCCCATGGTGGTGTGGGCCCTGCTCAAGTGCCGGGAACTGCTGGCCCCGCGCCGCGATATCGACGGGGTGAACCTCTGCAAACGGCTCAATGACGAGGCGCTGCACGGCGCCGATTTCCTCTGCCGGATGCAGGATGAGTCGGGCTTCTTCTACATGACCCTGTTCGACAAGTGGAGCAAGGATCCTGCCCAGCGCGAGCTGTGCGCCTATGCCACCCAGCAGGGGATCAAATCCGCCAACTGGCAGGCGGGTTTTCGCCAAGGGGGCGGCATGGCCATCGCCGCGCTGGCCCGCGCCGCCCGCGAGAGCGTCAGTGGCGACTTCGATGCCAGCCGCTACGCCGAGGCGGCCAAACGCGGCTACCTGCATCTGCGTGAACACAACCTCTCCTATCTGGATGACGGGGTCGAAAACATCATCGACGACTACTGCGCCCTGCTGGCAGCGGTAGAGCTGACCCGCACCCTCGGCAGCGAGTGGCTCAATGAGGCGAGAGCCCGTGCCAGCAAGCTCTGTGCCCGCCAGCGCCCTCATCCTGAGCTGGGTCACTACTGGTCGGCCAACGAGGATGGCTCGCGCCCCTACTATCACGCCACCGAGGCGGGCCTGCCGGTGCTGGCGCTGCTGGAATATCTGGGCGTAGAGCCGGATCAGGAATACAAGGCTAGGGTACAAACCGTGGTGGAGCAGGCGCTGGCCGCCGAGCTGGCGCTCTGTGCCCGCGCGGGCAACCCCTTCTCCCTCGCCCGCCAATATGTGAAAGGGGTGGATGAAGCGCCGCGCGTCAGCTTCTTTATGCCCCACCACAACGAGTCCGGTTACTGGTGGCAGGGGGAGAACGCCCGCCTCGCATCGCTGGCGACCATGGCCTTTGCTGGCGCCCGCCACTTCCCCCGCCAGAGCCAGCCGCTCATCACTTACGGTCAGCGCCAACTCGACTGGATCCTCGGGCAAAACCCCTTCAACGCCTGCATGCTGGCGGGCCACGGCATCAACAACCCCGCCTATACCGCCGGGTATCCCAATGCGCAGGGGGGCATCTGCAACGGCATCACCGCCGGATTCGATGACGAAAATGAGGTGGCCTTTATTCCGGAGGAGTACAAGGATCGGCTGGATCAGAACTGGCGCTGGGGCGAGCAGTGGATCCCCCACGCCGCCTGGTTTGCCCTGGCCATCACCTGGCTGAATGCGCAGGGAAATGGAGGTCGCCATGATTGAGTTCTGGGTCGGTGTCGATGGCGGGGGCACCCACACACGCGCCCGCATTCGGGATCGGGCGGGCAAGCTGCTCGGAGAGGGGCGCTCGGCAGGATCCAATCTGGAGCTGGGCATCCCCCATGCCCACGCCAATGTGCTGGCTGCCATCGCCAGCGCCCGCCTTGCCGCCGGGATCGCTATCGAGAGTGAACAGCAGATGGGGGTCGGGCTGGCGCTCGCCTCCGCCGAGCTGGCCGACTGCTATCACGCCCTGCTAGAGATGCCCTTCCCCTTCGCCAGCGTCAGGCTCACCTCTGATGCCTTCGGTGCCTGCCTCGGCGCCTTTGGCGGCCGTGAGGGGGCCATTCTGATCGCCGGTACCGGCTCGGTGGGGCTGGTCTATCAGGAGGGGCAGATCCGCACCTGTTCCGGCCGCGGCTTCCCCATTTCAGACATAGGCAGCGGCGCCTGGCTGGGGCTGCGCGCCATCCAGCAATCCCTGCTCTGCCACGACGGCATTCTGCCCCCCAGCACCCTCGCCATCCGCTTGATGGATCGCTTCAAGCGGGATCAGGCCGAGGTGGTACGCTGGGCCGCCCGCGCCATTCCGGCGGACTATGGCCACTTTGCCCCCTGGGTATTTGATGCAGCCAGCGATGGCGACGAGCTCGCCAATCAGCTGCTGGACGAAACCTGCGAGCAGCTGCAGATCCTGCTGGAGGGGATGACCCAGCTCGGTGCCAGACAGATCGCCCTGCTGGGGGGGATTGGCACCCGCCTCGCTCCCCGTCTCGGCCAGCTCAACCTGATCCCCCCCCAGGCAGATGCGCTCGATGGCGCCATCCTGTTTGCCCAATCAGAGGATTTTCCATGTCTACACCCCTGATCCACACCCAGGTCGCCCGACGTGACGGCGAGGATGTCTGGTTCACTTTCACCCTCTCCCGCATGCCTGATACCAAGTGGAAGCTGCACTTCTGTCTGGCTCGCCATATCGACCCCGACTCCTTGCAAGGGGGCGAGCTGGAGCGCCAGAGCGGCAGCTACAAGGTGATTGTCCCGAACGCTGGCAGCTGCGAGCTGCGCTTTTGCTGCCGCCAGACCCCCATCAAGAAGCTCTCCGACATGCCGCAGGGCTTTTTCCTCAGCTTGCCGGAGGCGACCACAGGTGCCCAGCTGCTGCCGGTGACACTGGCCGCTCAGGATCTTGGACTGGAAAACCCGCCGTTAGCCCGCCCCGACCTGCCGGATGTCGAGCCTCTGCCCGGTATAGTGCCGCAACCGGCCCATCTGGTACTGCTGGAGGGGAACTTCCGGCTGGCCGAGCGGGCTCATGTCAGCGCCCCTCACGATGTGCCGAAGCTGCTGGCCCACTTCAACGAGCTGACGTCGCTGGCACTGGAGCAGGATCACGACGCTGAAATCCGGCTGACCGAGGCCAAACTGGCACCCGAAGCCTACCAACTCACCATCACGCCGCAGGAGGTGGTGATTGCCGCCGCCGACGAAGCGGGCTGGCGTCATGGGCTGGTCACGCTGGCTCAGTGGTATCTGCAACATGGGGAGAGCCTGCCCTGCATCACGCTGGAGGATGCCCCGCGCTTTGGCTTTCGCGGCATTTTTCTCGATTGCGCCCGCCACTTCCACACTCCGGCCACCATCAAGCGCCTGCTCAAGCTGATGAGCCTCTACAAGTTCAACCGCTTCCACTGGCATCTGACCGATGACGAGGGGTGGCGACTCGAGATAAAGACCTTCCCGGAGCTGACCGACGTGGGTGCCTGGCGCGGCCACGATCTGGCGATCGGCCCCCAGCTCAGCGGCGGCGCCGAACCCTATGGCGGCTACTACACCCAGAGCGAGGTGAAGGAGCTGGTGAGCTATGCCGGTGAGCTCGGCATCACCGTCATTCCCGAGATCGACATTCCGGGCCACTGCCACGCTGCCATCAAGGCGCTGCCCGAGTTGCTGATCGAAACGGCGGATCACTCCCGCTACCGCTCGGTTCAGCATTTCGATGACAACGTGCTCAACCCCGCCCTGCCCGGCACCTACCGCTTCCTGGAGGCGGTGCTGGACGAGGTGTGCGAACTCTTCCCCGGCCCGCAGATCCACATGGGGGGTGACGAGGTGCCGACCGGGGTCTGGACCGACAGCCCCGCCTGCCAGCAGCTGATGGTCGAGCAGGGCTACGCCGATTGCCGCGAGCTGCAGGGCCATCTGCTGCGCCACTGCCAGCGCTATCTGGCCGCCAGAGGCAAACAGATGATCGGCTGGGAGGAGATCCTGCACGGCGACAAGGTGAGCCGCAAAGCGGCCATCTGTGCCTGGACCAGCTTTCAGGCGGGGCTGGATGCTGCCGCGGCCGGTTATCCGGTGGTGATGGCTCCCGCCCAGTTCCTCTATCTCGATCTCGCCTGGAGCGCCGATATTCATGAACCCGGCCTCTACTGGGCGGGAACCCTCAATCTGGAGCAGGTCTATGCTTGCGATCCTGCGCCAGCCGATTTCCATGCCAACGATAACATCCTCGGGGTACTGAGCCCCTTGTGGTCAGAATTGATCACCAGCCGCGATCGTCTCGACTACATGTTGTTCCCGCGCATGCTGGCCACGGCCGAGGTGGCCTGGAGCGAGCCCGCCCACAAGGGCTGGGAGCACTTCGCCGCCCGCCTGCCGGGCCAGCTGCAGATCCTCGACCAACTGCAGGTGCGCTACCGGATGCCACAGAGGTAATGTTGTCTCTACTTTGGCGGCCAATTGGCCGCCTTTTTTACAATTAGCCAACAAAATCTCACAACCCCCTACCATTCATCCGCCATTATTGGCAAAATTCAGCCCCCAATGAAGCTGGTCCGCCTCCTGCTGGCGCGAGCCTGCGGCCACCTCCAGATCTGCCACAATAACAACGACAACATTATCAACAAGAACATCGGAGCGTATTCCTATGACCCGCAGAGACGTCCATACCCTGGACAGCGAAGTGGAGTTTCCTGCCGACGTACAACTGGTCTCCACCACAGACCTGCGCGGGGTGATCACCTACGCCAACCCGGCCTTTTGCGACATCGCAGGCTACACGGTCGATGAACTGGTGGGACACAACCACAATCTGGTACGCCACCCCGACATGCCCAAGGCCGCCTTCGCCGATCTCTGGGCCCGCCTCAAGGAGGGCAAACCCTGGCGCGGCATCGTCAAAAATCGCTGCAAGGATGGTCGTTACTACTGGGTAGATGCCTACGTCACCCCCATCTACGAGGGGAACAGGATCAGCGGCTACCAGTCGGTACGCTGCAAGCCCGAGCCCCAATTCAAGCGCATCGCCGCTCAGACCTACCAAGCCCTGCTCAAGGCCGAGCGCGGCAACAGCAGCAACCTTCCCTCTCTTGCCAGAGTGCGCACCCCGGCCATTACCCTGTTGCTGCTCGGCATAATGGGCTGGGCCTTCGCCAGCCAAGGGGCCATGACCGCCCTGCTGATGCTGCTGCCCCTGTTGCTCATCGGCGGAGCCTACTGGCGCGAGCTCTTCGCCTTGCCCCACTATCTGCAGCAACTGGGCCGCGAATATGACAGTCTGACCCGGCTGGTCTACTCCGGTGACAATCCCGGCGCCATTGCCGATTTTCATATCAAGATGCTGCAGGCCCGCATCCGAACCGTGTTGGGGCGGATCAATGATGCCACGGCACCTCTGCAAACCCTGGCCATCAATCTGAAGCAGGCCTCTCATCAAGCCTGTCTCGATATCAACGAGCAAGATGCCCAGACCCAGCAGATGGCTACGGCTATGACTCAGATGGCCAACACAGCTCACGAGATCGCCCGCAACATTCAGGACTCCAACGGTCAGGTCAACGAAGCTCGCAATCGTTGTGAACAAACCAACCAGCAGTTGAACCAGACCGAACAACAGATCGAACAGCTCGCCAAACAGGCAGAGCTGGCGTTCAACTCGGCGGTAGAGCTCGCCAGCGAATCCGAACGGATTGGCAGTGTGATGGGCGAGATCCAGGGCATCGCCGAGCAGACTAACCTGCTGGCCCTCAACGCTGCCATCGAAGCGGCTCGCGCCGGGGAGCAGGGCCGTGGTTTTGCAGTGGTGGCCGACGAGGTGCGAACTCTATCGACCCGCACCCACAAGGCGACCGAGCAGATCCAGGGCAGCATCAAGCAGATCCAGCACACGCTGGGACGTTGGAAGGGGATGATGCAGGAGAACCTGCAACAGACCCGCGCATGTGCCGAGATGACCCGCCAGGGCGCCAGCAGCCTCCATACCGTGCTGGCAGAGATAGAGCTGGTCACCGAACACTCCACTCAGATCGCCACCGCTGCTGAGCAGCAACAAGCGGTCGTGGAGGAGATCAGCCGCAGCATCCACCAGATCTCCGAGTACTCCCACGCCAACAGTCAGAAGATGCTGGATGTCGATCACTCAAGTCAGGCTCTGCTGGAACGGGCCAAGCAACTGAAGGGGCTTAGCCAGACCTTCGGCTGAATCATTGCCAGCCCCATGACAGAAGCGCCACAATGGCGCTTCTGTTGTTTTTGACGAATCGGGTCTATGAGCATTGAACCAAGTCCATCCCCATTGAACAAAACTGCCCGTATCGAAGCGATCATCGCCTTGATCCCGGCAGGCCGGGTGGTCAGTTACGGTCAGGTGGCCGATCTGGCGGGGCTGCCCGGACGGGCAAGACTGGTAGGCAAGGTGCTGCGGGAAACCGACAAGGTACTGCCGTGGCATCGGGTATTGGGCGCGGCGGGCACCATCTCGTTACCGAAAGGGTCGCCAGGCTTTGCCGAACAGACGGGACGCCTGCAGCAAGAAGGGGTCGTGGTGATCGGTGGGCGGGTCAGAATGAAGGAGTGGCAATGGCAGCCCGATCTGGCCGAGCTGCTTTTTCTACTGCCGTTTTGAGGGGATCACAGCCGGATCACTCCAGCGGCGCCAGGATCTCGTCGCTGCGCACCTGCACCGGTATGGTCTCATCCGCTCGCTGCAGCAGCACCAGCAGGCTCTGCCGGTCAACCTCCAGCACATAGGCCGCACCTTCACGGGTCATGCAGCTCATGCCTGGCCGGATCTCGTTAATCTCCATCTCAACCTCCTTGTCTACTTCGCGATTGACGACAGCTGCACTCCTTGCAGCTGGTACTCAGTATATGCTGCTCAACAAGCAAAGAGGCCCCTTGTCGGGGCCTCTTTCTCATCAGGCTTTCTTCGCCTTTGGCAAACTCTCTTGCCAGGTACCGTTATCGTAGTGAGCGGTCCAGCCGGTCGCCTTGCCGTTGACCTCGGTCATTACGTACTGCTCCTTGGTCTTGCGACTGAAGCGCACGATGGCCGGATTGCCATCCGGATCGGTGAGCGGGGCTCCCGCCAGATACTTGTGCTTGGCCGAGATGCGATCCTTGAAGCGCTTGAGCTCTTCCACCAGCGGCGCGCGGGTCTCGCGCGATTTGGGGAAGTTGCTGGCCGCCAGGAACAGACCGGCAGCCCCGTCGCGCAGCACGAAGTGGGCGTCGGACTGGGTGCACTTGAGCTCGGGCAGCGGTACCGGATCCTCTTTCGGCGGCGCGATGTCACCGTTTTTCAGGATCTTGCGGGTGTTCTTGCAAGTCTCGTTGGTACAGCCCATGTACTTGCCGAAACGGCCGTTCTTGAGCTGCATCTCGCTGCCACAGCGGTCACACTCGATGCTCGGCCCTTCGTAGCCCTTGAGCTTGAACTGACCTTTTTCAATTTCGTAGCCATCGCAATCGGGGTTGCGACCACAGACGTGCAGCTTGCGGCTGTCGTCGATGATGTAGGCATCCATCGCGGTGCCGCACACGCCACAGCGGTGCTTGGCACGCAGCGCTTCGGTTTCCGCCTCTTCGCCATCAGTGGCGGAGACAAACTCGTCGGCAGAGACCAGGTTGATGGTCTTCTTGCAGCGCTCTTTCGGCGGCAGGGCATAACCGGAGCAACCGAGGAAGACACCAGTGGTGGCGGTACGGATACCCATCTTGCGGCCGCAATCAGGGCAATCGATATCGGTCAGCACCATCTGGTTGGCACGCATGCCCCCCTCTTCCGGCGCCTTGTCCGCTTTCTCCAGCTCCTGGGTAAACTCGGCATAGAAGGCATCCAGCACCTTCTTCCACTCCAGGCTCCCCTCGGCGATGCCATCGAGCTTGTCTTCCATCTTGGCGGTGAACTCGTAGTTCATCAGCTCGACGAAGTTCTCAACCAGACGGTCGGTGACAATCTCACCCATCTTCTCGGCGAAGAAACGGCGACTATCGACCCGCACATACCCACGATCGACGATGGTGGAGATGATGGAGGCGTAGGTAGACGGACGACCGATGCCGCGTTTTTCCAGCTCGCGCACCAGCGCCGCTTCGGTGAAGCGTGCGGGCGGCTTGGTGAAGTGCTGGCGCGGATCCAGTTTGACCAGTTTCAGAACCTCGCCGACAGTCACTGCCGGCAGCTGGCTGTCTTCGCCCTTGCGGCCCATCGGCGGCAACGCCTTGGTCCAACCGGCGAAGCGCAGGGTACGGCCACGGGCCTTGAGCTCGAACTCGCCCGCCTTGACGGTCAGGGTGGAGGAGTCGTACTGAGCCGGGGTCATCTGGCAGGCCACGAACTGACGCCAGATGAGGTCGTACAGGCGCATCGCATCCGGTTCCATCCCTTCCAGCATCTCGGCAGTCACCAGCACACTGGAGGGGCGGATCGCCTCGTGAGCCTCCTGGGCATTGGCCTTGGCGCCATACAGATTCGGCTCGGCCGGCAGGTAGGCTGCGCCATACTGCTCGCCGATATATTCCCGCACCGCGTCCACCGCCTCTTTGCTGAGGTTGGTCGAGTCGGTACGCATATAGGTGATGTAACCCGCTTCATAGAGACGCTGGGCCATCATCATGGTCTTCTTGACCCCGAAGCTCAGACGAGTAGAGGCCGCCTGCTGCAGAGTGGAGGTGATGAAGGGCGCGGACGGCTTGGAGCCGGTCGGCTTGTCTTC
The DNA here is from genome assembly GCF_049175135.1 of Aeromonas sp. 600724. Taxonomy (NCBI): domain Bacteria; kingdom Pseudomonadati; phylum Pseudomonadota; class Gammaproteobacteria; order Aeromonadales; family Aeromonadaceae; genus Aeromonas; species Aeromonas sp. 600724. Next base: position 18,786 of record NZ_JAAKUM010000032.1, read on the forward strand.
CCGGTTCACTACCTTGTAGTCGACCCCTTCCAGCGCTGCGACGGCGGCAAAGGTCTCGGCCTGGGTGACCGGCTTGAAGTCGGCGCCGTTGCGGCTGACCACTTCCATCCGCAGATCAGCCTTGTCACCAGTCAGCAGGTCAGCGTTGAGATCCCAGAACTCGACCGGCACGAACGCCTTGATTTCGCGCTCTTTATCGACGATCAGACGCACCGCGACGGACTGTACCCGACCGGCAGAGAGGCCGCGAGCCAGCTTTTTCCACAGCAGCGGAGAGACCATGTAACCTACGACACGGTCGAGGAAACGACGGGCCTGCTGGGCGTTGACGCGGTCAATGTTGAGCTCGGAGGGCTGGGCAAACGCCTCCTTGATGGCGGTCTTGGTGATCTCGTTGAACACCACGCGCTTGTAGCGGCTCTCGTCGCCACCGATGATCTCGCGCAGGTGCCAGGCGATCGCTTCCCCTTCTCTATCCAAGTCGGTTGCGAGATAGATGGTGTCTGCCTTCTCGGCCAGACTCTGCAACTCGCTGACCACCTTCTCCTTGCCGGGCAAAATCTGGTAGTTGGCCTGCCAGCCCGCAGTCGGGTTGATCCCCATCCGGGCAAACAGGGCTTTGCGCTCCTTGGCTGCCTTTTCGGTTTCGCTCAACTTGATGCCGCGAATGACGGGTTTCTTGGGCTCGGTGCTGGCGCTGCCGCTGGTGGGCAGATCGCGAACATGACCCACGCTGGATTTCACCACGTAGTCCTTGCCCAGATATTTGTTGATGGTCTTGGCCTTGGCCGGAGACTCCACTATGACCAGTGATTTGCCCATGCTGTAACTATTATCCTCATTGCACCCGACGGGGTTGGTGTGCGGTTTTGTGGGGCTGTATAAGAGATTTGACGGGAAAAAGCAATCTTGTGACTCAATTTGCCTGACCAGCCCCTACCGCGCTGCTTCTTTATTTATTAATGCGAAGGGTCAGCGTCGGGTGCAACCGCTTTTTCATTTTTCTGCCATACGGCCCCTCTTTTTATATCTGAAACGACATAAAAACGTCTGCTGGTTACCGGCTTGTTACAAAAACATAAAATCTCTTTATAATGGCCCCACCCCGACGCATTGTGCGCGGAAGGAATCCGCTACCCATCATAAAAATCGAAAGGATGTACTCAATGAAGCACTTCGAGGTCAATTTCGACGGACTGGTCGGCCCGACCCACAACTACGCCGGTCTCTCCTACGGCAACGTCGCCTCCCAGAACAACGCCCAGGAAGCCTCCAACCCGAAAGAGGCGGCCAAGCAGGGGCTACGCAAGATGAAGGCGCTGACCGAGCTCGGCATGACCCAGGGGGTACTGGCGCCACAAGAGCGCCCTGACCTTGCCACCCTGCGCCGCCTCGGCTTTACCGGCAGCGATGCCCGGGTGCTGGAACAGGCCGCCAAACAGGCTCCTGCCGTACTGGCCGCCTGCTATTCGGCCTCCAGCATGTGGACTGCCAACGCCGCCACCGTCTCCCCGAGTGCCGATACTCAGGATGGTCGCATTCACTTCACCCCAGCCAACCTGACCAACAAGTTTCACCGCTCGCTCGAGCCGGATGTCACTGGCCGGATCCTGCGCGCCGTGTTCAATAACGAACGCCACTTCAGCCACCACCTCCATCTGCCGGAGAACGATCACTTCGGCGACGAGGGGGCGGCCAACCACACCCGCCTCTGCCGCGCCTATGGCGAAGCGGGGGTCGAGCTGTTCGTCTATGGCCGCAGCGCATTTGATCTCTCCCGCCCGGCACCGAAGCGCTATCCGGCCCGCCAGACTCTGGAGGCGAGTCAGGCCATCGCCCGCCTGCATGGTCTTGATGAGGAGAGCGTGGTCTTTATCCAGCAAAATCCGGAGGTGATCGATCAGGGGGTATTCCACAACGACGTGATCGCGGTGGGTAACCAGAACGTGCTCTTCTTCCACCAGCAGGCATTTCTCAACACCGAGCAGGCGCTGGCCGAGGTGCAGACCAAGTTTGGCGAAGGGGAGCTGCACTTTATCGAGGTACCGACCGCCGAGGTATCGGTGCTGGATGCGGTGAAGTCCTATCTGTTCAACACCCAGATCCTCACCCTGCCGAGCGGCGAGATGGCCATCATCGCCCCCACCGAGTGCCGCGACAATCCGGCGGTGTCGGCGTACCTGAACAAGCTGCTGACCATGAACACGCCTATCAAGGCCGTTCATTATATGGACGTGAAGCAGAGCATGCGCAATGGAGGCGGCCCGGCCTGCCTGCGGCTGCGGGTTGCCATGAACGATCAGGAGCTCGCTGCGGTCAATCCAGCCTGCCTTATCAACGACAGCCAGTTTGCCCGCCTCGATGGCTGGGTGGATCGCCACTACCGCGACCGCCTGACCCTCGACGATCTGCGGGATCCGGCACTGGTGCAGGAGTCCCGCAGCGCACTGGACGAGCTGACCCAGATCCTGAAACTGGGTTCTGTCTACCCGTTCCAGCGCTAGATGTGATGCCCGGGAAGACCGCCGACACAGGCGGTCTTCTGCTATCAGCCTCATCTTCAGCGCGATCGCCAGCTTGCACGGATGCTGTTTTGTGCAGAAAAGCAGCACACAACTTGCTGATAAGCTTGAATTTTGAGCTGAATGTATCAAAAAATCGACGAACAGTCATTTTTTACTGCCAGATGCCTAATCAAGGGGTTCACAAAGCCTCTGGATCTGATAGTATGCGCCTCGCACTTGGGGAGGGGTTCCCGAGCGGCCAAAGGGATCAGACTGTAAATCTGACGGCTCTGCCTTCGAAGGTTCGAATCCTTCTCC
>NZ_JAAKUM010000033.1:0-15561 GCF_049175135.1 Aeromonas sp. 600724
GATATCAAAAATTGTTTTTGATGCTCGATGCTGTGAGTGCCCACACAGATTGCTTGATTCAAATTGTTAAAGAGCGATGTAACAGAGTGTTGCTGCGGGAGTGGAATTCCACTCAACCGCCTTCTCGAGTCAAGCCTTATTTTCAAAGGCTTTTCGAGGTTATCGACTCGGCTGTTTGCGTTGCCGCTTGCCCTGTCGATGGAGGCGCATTATAGGGATCTGGATCACGCTTGCAAGGGCCTTTTCGAATTAAATTCGCATTTTTGGCTCAACCGCTCACTAATCACCCAAAAAGCGTATTTATCCTGCAATAGCATACCCGTTTGGCGAGCTCGCTATCCTCTATATGGCGTGGCGGTGGTAGCAGATCAAGGTTGTGGCGATTTGGTCTCTCTACATCTATATGCATGGTGATCGAGGTCACGCCTTCGGGTAACATAGCGCCCCTTTGCGATTCACACACTCTTGGGCTTTGGAGAGTTTAATGCCTTTTGCACTTGGCCAGCGTTGGATTAGTGATACAGAGACGGATCTGGGGTTGGGGACTGTCGTTGCTGTTGAAGGACGCATGGTTACCCTGTTGTTTCCGGCTACCGGTGAAAACCGCATGTATGCCAAAGAAGAGGCGCCGGTCACCCGGGTCAGCTTCAATGTGGGCGATCAGATCACCAGTCACGAAGACTGGACCATGACGGTCGAAGAAGTGCAGGAGAAAGACGGCCTGCTTATATATGTAGGTGTGCGCACCGACAATAATGAGCCCGTTGCCCTCAAGGAAGTGTTTCTCAACAACTTTATCAAGTTCAACAAGCCGCAGGATCGCCTGTTCGCCGGTCAGATCGATCGGATGTCCCGCTTCACCCTGCGCTACGAAGCGCTGATCAACCAGCACCAACGTCGTCGCAACCCGACTCGCGGTCTGGCCGGTGGCCGGGTCAGCCTGATCCCGCACCAGCTCTATATTGCCCATGAAGTGGGTCACCGCTACGCTCCGCGCGTACTGCTGGCCGATGAAGTGGGTCTGGGCAAGACCATCGAAGCGGGAATGATCATTCATCAGCAACTGCTCTCCGGCCGCGCCCATCGGGTGCTTATCCTGCTGCCCGAAACTTTGCAGCACCAATGGCTGGTCGAAATGCTGCGCCGCTTCAACCTGCATTTCTCCCTGTTTGATGAGGAGCGCTGCATCGAGGCATTCGCAGATGCGGAGAACCCCTTCGAGACCGAACAGCTGGTGATCTGCAGCCTCGACTTCCTGCGCAAGAAGCGTCGTCGCTTCGAGCAAGTGCTGGAAGCCGAGTGGGATCTGCTGGTTGTCGACGAAGCGCACCATCTGGAGTGGAGTGAAGAGGCGCCGAGCCGTGCCTATGAGATGGTGGAAGCGCTGGCCGAACAGGTGCCGGGCGTACTGCTGCTGACCGCTACCCCGGATCAGCTGGGCCACCAGAGCCACTTTGCCCGTCTGCGCCTGCTCGACCCGGAGCGTTTCTACGACTATGAGGCTTTCCTCGCCGAGGAGCAGGCCTATGGTCAGGTCGCCAGCGCAGCGCAGGAGCTGCTGGATGGCGAGACCCTGAGCGATGAAGCCAGACAGATCCTCGCCAGCCAGCTGGAAGGGCTGGACTTGAGCGATGCTGAGGCCCGTCAGCAGGCGGTCGCCAAGCTACTGGACCAGCACGGCACCGGCCGGGTGCTGTTCCGCAACAGCCGCGCCAATATTCAGGGCTTCCCCGAGCGTCACCTCAACGTCTACCCCATGCCGCTGCCGGAGCAGTACAAAACTGCCATCAAGGTGATGGGCATGATGGGTGGTAACGGTGGCGATCTGCAGACCCGTGCCCTGCGCTACCTCTATCCCGAGAAGATCTTCCAGCAGTTCGAAGGCGACAACGCCACCTGGACCCAGTTCGACCCGCGCGTAGAATGGTTGCTGGAGCTGCTGCTCTCAGCCCGCCAGCAGAAGGTGCTGGTGATCTGCTCCGAAGCGGCGACCGCCATCGCGCTGGAAGAGGCGCTGCGTACCCGTGAAGGGATCCGTGGTGCCGTGTTCCACGAAGGGATGTCGATCCTCGAGCGGGACAAGGCCTCCGCCTATTTCGCCCAGCAAGAGGGTGGCGCCCAAGTGCTGCTCTGCTCCGAGATCGGTTCAGAAGGACGCAACTTCCAATTTGCCAGTCATCTGGTGCTGTTCGATCTGCCGCTCAATCCGGATCTGCTGGAACAACGTATCGGCCGACTGGATCGTATCGGTCAGCAGAATACCGTCGAGATCCACGTTCCCTATCTGGAAGGGACTGCCCAGCGCGCCCTGCAACTCTGGTATCACGATGGTCTGGACGCGTTCGAGCAGACCTGCCCGACTGCCCGCCCGGTATTCGAAGCGGTACGTGAAGAGCTGTTCGAGCTGCTGGCCGCCAACACCGGCGATCAGGCGGCCCTCGACGCCCTGCTAATCAAGACCCGCGAACTGCACGAACCGCTCAAGGCCAAGCTGGAACAGGGCCGCGATCGCCTGCTGGAGATCCACTCCAGCGGTGGCGCCGCCGCCCAGCAGCTGGTCGATAAGCTGGCCGCCGAAGATGACGACACCGGCATGATCTCCTTCGCCCTCAAGATGTTCGACGAGATCGGCGTCAATCAGGACGACAGAGGTGAGAACGCGCTAGTGCTGACTCCCGGTGATCACATGCTGGTTTCCAGCTTCCCGGGCTTGCCGCAAGACGGCATGACCATCACCTTCGATCGCAATACCGCCTTGTCGCGGGATGACATGGCGCTGCTCTCCTGGGATCACCCCATGATGCGCGGCGGTATCGACCTGATCCTGGGCTCCGAGATCGGTGCCACCTCGGTAGCACTGCTCAAGAACAAGGCTCTGCCCATCGGCGCCATCCTGCTTGAGCTGATCTTCGTTGCCGAATCTGCGGCCCATCCCCAGCTCTACCGCTTCATGCCGCCGACGCCGATCCGTCTGCTGATGGACAAGAACGGCCAGAATCTGGGTGAGAAAGTGGCGTTCGATGCCTTCAACCGCCAGCTGACGCCGGTCAATCGCCACCTCGGCAGCAAGCTCGTGACTGCATCCCAGCCGGTGATCCACGGTCTGATTGGCAAGGGGCAAGCCATTGCCGAAGAGCTGAAAGCCGGGATTGTCGACAAGGCCCGCACCCAGATGGCGCAGACCCTGCAGCAGGATCTGGATCGTCTGGAAGCGCTCAAGGCGGTCAACCCGAACGTGCGAGACAGCGAACTGGATTATCTGCGCAATCTGCAGGCAGAATTGCACCACCTGATCGATCAGACCCAACTCAAGCTGGACGCCATCCGCTTTATCGTGGTCACCCATAACTGACAAGGTACCGACCGACAGCGGCCAGAACCAGCTCAAACTGGATACCCAAGGCCGCTTTGTCGTGGTTACCCATAACTGATGGGGGCTTGCCCCCACCTTCTGATGCGAGACATTTATGTTTGAATACTCACCGCCTCTGGAACCCTGGCTCGATATCCTGTTCAAGGACAAGGACATCATGGTGGTCAACAAGCCCACTGGCCTGCTAAGCGTCCCCGGGCGCGGCCCCGAGAATGAAGACAGCGTCCTGCATCGGGTGAAACAGCAACACCCCAAGGCGGCGGCAGCTCATCGCCTCGACATGTCCACCACTGGCGTCATTGTCATTCCCCTCAATCCCAACTCTCATCGGGAACTGAGCCGACAATTTCGCGAGCGGGAGACCGAGAAGCACTACCTCGCCTGGGTGTGGGGCGAGCCGGAAGCAGAGTCAGGGCAGGTTGACCTGCCGCTCTGCGTCGACTGGCCCAACCGCCCGAAGCAGAAGGTGGATCACGAGGAGGGGCGTAACGCTCTGACTCTGTGGCAGAAACTGAAGGTGGAGAACGGCAACAGCCTGATCAAGCTGACCCCCATCACAGGTCGCTCACACCAGTTGCGCGTCCATATGCTGGAGCTGGGGCATCCGATCCTGGGTGACAACCTCTATGCCCATCCCGATGCGCTGGCGGCGGCGCCCCATCTCTACCTGCATGCGGCCATGCTGACCATCAGTCACCCCCGCAGTGGCGAGCGGATGACCTTCGAGGCACCAGCCCCTTTCCCGGTCTGATCCCGCAAATCGCAGAGATAAAAAAGCCCCCATCGCGAGATGGGGGCTTTTTCATTAGGGTCAGACGCGAATATCGATCTTGCTTCCCAGAGAAGCGCTGGCCGATGTCGGTGCAACCGGCGCTGATTGCGCTGCGTTTTGCAGCAGCTTCAGCGCAGCTTCGCCCTCTTGGGTCTGCTGTTTCTTGGCCAGACTGGCCGTCATCAGAGCAGAACCAAACGACGCATTTGCAGAACTTGATATATCCATAGGGTTCCTCCTGCACTCAACAGTATCGACCAAGCGGCCCCGAACATAAGCACTGAATGCAAAACAATCTGACAGTTGCTTTTCTATCAATCAGATAGCAATAGCATTCATGGTCCCTGTTCACCGCTGGATGACGCCTTCAAGCTCCTGTGCCGTCATCGCCCGAAGCACCTTGCAAGGGTTGCCAGCCGCCACCACGTTGGCGGGCACATTTTTGGTCACCACCGAACCGGCACCGATGACGCTGTTGTCACCGATGGTGACGCCGGGGCAGATGACGACGCTGCCGCCAATCCAGACGTTGTGACCGATCCGCACCGGCTTGCCAAATTCCACCCCCTTAATGCGTGGCGCCACCGCCACCGGGTGAGCGGCGGTGTAGATCTGCACCCCGGGCGCCAGCAGCACGTTGTCGCCGATGTGCACCTCGCAGACGTCGAGGATGGTGCAGCCCACGTTGGCGTAGAAGTTCTCGCCGACGAAGATATTGGCGCCATAGTCGCAAAAGAACGGCGGATTGATGGCACACTCCTGGCCGCGGCTACCGAGCAGCTCGTGAAGCAAAGCATCCCGCGCCGGTTTCTCCTGCCAGCTGGTGTTGAAGGTGTGATAAAGCCTTCGGCAGCGCTCACGTGCCGCTTTGAGCTCAGGGTCAGCCGCGTCATAGGGCTGCCCCGCCACCATCTTCTGCCACTCGGTACCGCGCACCACCTTCTCCATTACCTACTCCATCAGCCAGATCAGGGATTCATAAGGGCGCAGCATACCCGATTGCGGTCGGGCCGGGCTATCCGGGTAGTTACCCAGCAGCAGCCGACCTTCAGCAGCTTGCAGCTCGGCAGGCAAGGTAAATTCAACCGGCTCGCCATAGAAGTTGCTCACCACCAGCAGGGTCTGGCCGTTGGCACTGCGGGTATAGGCCCAGACTTTCTCATGCCCCGCCAGCAGCTCCTGATAATCCCCTTGAGTGAAGATGGGGTGCGCCTTGCGAAGGGTGATAAGATCCCGATAGTGCCAGAACACCGAGTTCTGGTCGGCCAGCGCCGCCTCGGCATTGATCTCGAGGTAGTTGGCCGCAGGCGTGAGCCACGGAGTGCCTGCCGTAAAACCGGCGTTCGGGGCGGCGCTCCACTGCATCGGAGTACGCGAGTTATCCCGGGACTTGGCACCGAGAATGGCGAGGATCTCGGCCTCGCTCATCCCTTCCGCCTGCTTGATGGCGAAGATGTTGCGGCTCTCCACATCCTGATAGTCGTTGATGTGCTGATAGCCGGGGTTGGTCATGCCGATCTCCTCCCCCTGATAGATGTAGGGGGTGCCCTGCAGGCCATGCAGCGTGCTGGCCAGCATCTTGGCGGCTACAACCCTATGCTCGCCCTCATCGCCGAAGCGGGAGACGATGCGCGGCTGATCGTGGTTGCACCAGAACAGCGCCGACCACCCCTTGCCGTGCATACCGCTCTGCCAGTGGTTGAAGATGCGCTTGAGTTCGAGGAAATCGAACGGTGCTTTTGTCCACTTGTCGCCGTTGGGGTAATCCACCTTCAAATGGTGGAAGTTGAACACCATGGAGAGCTCGGAGCCATCCAGCGCGCCGTAGCGCTGGCAGTGCTCCAGACTGGTGGAGGACATCTCCCCCACCGTCATGGCCCCCACCGGGGCGAAGACATCACGGCTCACATCCTGCAGGAATTCGTGGATGCGCGGCCCGTCGGTGTAGAAACGGCGGCCATCGCCAATCTCGTCGTTCGGAAACGTCTGATCCTTGGAGATAAGGTTGATGACGTCTAGGCGGAAACCATCCACCCCCTTGTTCGCCCAGAAGTGGATGATCTTTTTGACCTCGACGCGCACTGCAGGATTTTCCCAGTTGAGATCCGCCTGCTCGCGGGCAAACAGGTGCAGGTAGTACTGACCGGTGGCTGAGTCCAGCTCCCAGGCGCTGCCACCAAACTTGGATTGCCAGTTGTTGGGCACGCCGCCATCCACCGGATCGCGCCAGATGTAGTAATCGCGGTAGGGGCTGTTTTTATCCCCCAGCGCCGACTTGAACCAGGCGTGCTCGGTGGAGGTGTGGTTCACTACTATATCCATCACGATACGGATGTCGCGCGCGTGGGCGGCGGCCAGCAGCGCCTCGAAATCATCCATGGTGCCGTAGGCGGGATCGATGGCGTAGTAGTCGGCGATGTCGTAGCCGTTGTCCACCTGCGGGGAGACGTAGACAGGGGTCAGCCAGAGGGCATCGACGCCCAAGGTCTTGAGATAGTCGAGGCGGGCCATGATCCCCTTGAGGTCGCCGGTGCCACGGGCAGCGGAATCCTGAAAGCTCTTGGGGTAAATCTGGTAAATCACGGCACTCTGCCACCAGGGTGTTTGGCTCATGGGTCTTTCTCTTGTCTCGAATATGAAATGGAGAGGGCGACCCGCGGGTCGCCCTGATAATCAGTGTCAGGCGCTGGCTTGGGCCAACTTGCCAGCGGCTTGCTGGCGCTTGTAGACCAGCAGGGTCAGCACCACCGGCACCACGATGGCAACCAGCATGGCGATGGAGAACACCGCCCAGTATTGCGGCTGGATGGAGAGGATGCCCGGCAGGCCCCCTACCCCGATGCCGTTGGCCATCACACCGGCAAAACCGCAGATGAGGGCGGCAAGGCTGGAGCCCACCATGGCGCACAGCATGGGGAACTTGTACTTGAGGTTGATACCGTACATGGCCGGTTCGGTCACCCCGAGGTAGGCGGAGATGGCGGCAGGCACCGAGATCTCCCGTTCGTTCTCCTTGCGGCTAATCAGAATGATGCCCACTACGGCAGATGCCTGAGCGATGTTGGAGAGAGCGATCAGCGGCCAAATCGGAGTGCCACCCATGCTCTGCATCAGCTGCAGATCCACCGCGTTGGTGGTGTGGTGGATACCGGTAATGACCAGCGGTGCATAGAGGAAACCGAACAGGGCAGCGCCGATGGGAGCGAAGGAGCCAGTCATGGCGGCCTTGGCAGCGAAACCGACGCCATCACCAATCCAGCGACCAAACGGGCCGATAAAGGCGTGGGCCACGATCACTGCCAGCAGCAGCGAGACAAACGGCACAATCACCAGATAGAGGTAAGCCGGAATGATCCGCTTGAGGTTGGTCTCAACCCAGGCGAGGAAGACACCCGCCAGCAGCGCCGGAATGACCTGGGCCTGATAACCCACCTTCTGGATCACGAACAGGCCGAAGTCCCACACCTCCGGGGTCTGCTGACCGATGCCGTAGGCGTTCATCAATTGCGGCGACACCAGCGTCACCCCCAGCACGATACCCAAGATCTCGGAGCCGCCCATCTTCTTCACTGCAGACCAGCAGACACCTACCGGCAGGAAGTGGAAAATCGCCTCGCCCAGCAGCCAGAGGAAGGCGTGTACCTGAGCCCAGAACTGGCTGATCTCGGTGAGGGTGTGAGTGCCATCGTCAAACATCTTGATGTCGCCGATGACGTTGCGAAAGCCCAGGATCAGACCGCCGGTGATGATGGCAGGCAGCAACGGTACGAAGATCTCCGCCAGATGGGAGATGCTCCGCTCCAGCGGGTTCATGTTCTGGCGCGCCGCCTGCTTGGCGGTCTCCTTGCTGCCACCGCTGACGCCGAGCTGCTCGGTCAGCGCCTTGTACCACTGCTCTACCTCGTTGCCGATCACCACCTGGAACTGACCGCCCTGGGTGAAGCTTCCCTTCACCGCCGGGATGGTTTCGATGGCCTTGCTGTCGGCCTTGGCCGGATCGTTCAGGACGAAGCGCAACCGGGTCAGGCAGTGGCTGACAGTGGCGATGTTATCCTTGCCGCCGATCTTGTCGATCAGGGTGGCAAGCTGCTGTGCGTTGATCTTGGACATGGGTCTTCCCTCTGTGACGCCATTGAATAGTGGTCTGTATCGCCCTTTTGAGCCAGTCTGTCGGCCGGAGCGTTTTTGGTATCGTTCCCATTTAGCATGCCGACAATCTGGCCAGATCAAAATGGGAACGTTCCCAATTCGTGGCCGGCGTCACAAAAAGCACACTTTTTGTTCAGTCGGAAGTGATGGGGCTCACAGGGTTCGGCAGGGGGCGATAGTCACCAGCGGAGGCTGATCCTGCTCAATCTGACCGAGCAGCTGACGCGCCGCCTGCTCCCCCGCCCCCTTGTAGCCAAGATCGAGACTGAGGGCGTTGGGGAAGAGGAAGCTGAGCATGGGGTTGTTGCCAAGGCCGGTCACCAGCACCTCGCTACGCCCTTGTTCTTGCAGGTATTTTGCCGCACCGATGGCGAGGGTGTCGCTGGCGCAGACCAACGCCTGGGTGGAGGGCGTCAGCAGCTCGGCCGCCAGCCGGTAGCCGCTCTGCAGGCTGAGATCACCGAGGGCACTGCGCGGGCGCAACCCCTGCTCTGCGCAGTAAACGAGATAAGCATCTAGGCGGCGCTGGCCGGTGGTGAGATCCGAGGCATCCACCCCCAGATAGGCGATATCGTGGGCGCCACGGCTTGCCAGCTGCGCCAGCATGGTGCGCACCGCACCAGCGTCGTCAAAGCAGACCGAGGAGAAACCGGGATATTCACGAGCGACCAGCACCAGCTTCTCTTTCAGCGGCGCCATGGCGGCATAGTCCAAGTCATTGAAGGCGAACAGGATAATGCCATCCACCCCGCGCCGCTCCAGCACCGCCAGATGCTCCTGTACCTTGGCGGGGGAGAACTTGCTCTCCATCAGCACGGCATCGTAGCCACGCTGGTAGAGGGTCTCCAGCATGCCGCGCACCGCCTGATTCTCCGAGCTGGAGTCGAGCCGCGAGACGATGATCCCCACCACCTGCTGGCTCTGGCTGCGCATGGCCCGCGCCGACTTGCTCGGCACGAAGCCATGTTCGGCGATGACCTGCTCCACCCGCTCGCGGGTCTCCTGCTTCACCTTGGGATCCTGATTGAGCACCCGGGAGACGGTCGACTTGCCGACGCCACTCAGTCTGGCGATATCGAGGATGGTCAGTTTCTTGTCCATGAATTGGCTCACAGGAGGCTAGGCGGTGGATTTGCCCACATTGTTGTGATTAACCCCTGTGAATACAAGCCCATGGCGTTAGAATGCCCTTTTTGCCCCGCCGTCAGCGGTGTGTGGGCACAGCACAGGATGCCCATCATGGATCTGCTGGCCAGTCTGCTCTTCTCCCTCTCCATCACAGGCCCCATCTGCGTGGTGCTGCTGCTCGGCATCTTGCTCAAGCGGCTGGGGCTGCTGCCGGATCCCTTTACCGAATCCGCCTCGCGGCTGGTGTTTCAGGTCACCCTGCCCGCTCTGCTCTTTCTCAGTATTCTCGGTACCAACTTCGCCACCATGCCGAGCCTCTGGTTTATCGGCTATGGCCTGCTCGCCACCGTTATCAGCTATCTGGTGCTGGAGCTGCTGGCCAGGCGTTTTATCGGGGAGCAGCGGCTGCGCGGGATCTTCGTGCAGGGGAGCTTTCGCGGCAACAGCGCCATTATCGGGCTCGCCTATGTGCAAAACGCCTACGGCCACGAAGGGTTGGGGGCGGCGGCCTTCTATGTCGGCGCGGTGACCGTGCTCTACAACATTCTCGCAGTGATCACCCTCACCCGCAGTCTCGGCGGTGCCACCGGCATGCGCCCCATCCTGCTCGGCATCATCAAGAATCCGCTGATCATCGCTATTGTGGCGGCGCTGCCCTTTACCCTGCTCGGTATCAAGATGCCGCAACTGCTGCTCACCACCGGCAGCTACTTCGCCAACATGACGTTGCCGCTGGCGCTGCTCTGCACCGGCGCCTCCCTCAGCCTGGATGCTCTGCGTGGTGGTGCAGCCATTGCGGGCTGGGCCAGTATCATGCGGCTCTGCCTCATTCCGGCTGCGTTCACTCTTGGGGCTGCCCTACTCGGCTTCAGCCATCTGGAACTGGGGATTCTGTTTCTCATCAGCGCCACCCCGACTGCCGCCGCCAGCTATGTGATGACCCGTGCCATGGGGGGCGACAGCGTGCTGGCCGCAAACATCATCGCCACTACCACCCTCGGCTCACTGCTCACCACTAGTCTGGGGGCAACTCTGATGAACTATCTGGGTCTTATGTACTGACGGCTTGACCTTGCCGGAGGCGGCAGCTTTAGGCTGGCGCTCATCAACAGAGGAGATATCCCATGACCATCGAACTCACAGTGTCCGGCATGTCCTGTGGTGGCTGCGCCACCAGTCTGCAAAAAGCGCTGCTGGCCCAGCCTGCGGTCACCACCGCGACCGTCGATTTCGCCAGCAGCAAGGCCGTCATCGAGAGCGAGCTGAGCAAGGCAGAACTGATCGCCCTGATCGAAGCCAAGGGTTTCTCTGCGAGTTAAATTATCTCTATAGAGGTATAAAACAGGTTAAAAATCTGTACTCACCTGTCTTTTGGTGAGTTTTATCACAGACCCAGGTTATTAAACGGGCAAACTTGCTGCGATTATTCCAACCATAAGGATTTGCAGCATGACCCTACCGATCCGCAAGACCCTGCTCGCCGCTGTCGTTGGCCTGACCCTCTCCCCCATGGCGATGGCGCTGCCCAACGTCCATATTCTGGCAACCGGCGGCACCATTGCCGGAGCTGGCCAGTCGGCTACCCAGTCCAACTACGAGGCTGGCAAGGTGGCCATCGAAACCCTGATCGCCGCCGTGCCCGAGATGAAGAAAGTGGCCGATGTGCAGGGTGAGCAGGTGGTGAAGATCGGCTCCCAGGACATGAACGACGAGGTGTGGCTCAAGCTGGCCAAGCGGGTCAACGAGCTGCTGGCCAAGGATGACGTGGATGGCATCGTCATCACCCACGGCACCGACACCATGGAAGAGACCGCCTACTTCCTCAATCTGACCGTCAAGAGCGACAAGCCGGTGGTACTGGTCGGCGCCATGCGCCCCTCTACCGCCATGAGTGCCGATGGCCCGCTCAACCTCTACAACGCCGTGGTGACCGCCTCCGACCCTGCCTCCAAGGGCCGTGGCGTGATGGTGGCGATGAACGACACCGTGCTGGATGCCCGTGACGTCACCAAGACCAACACCACCGGGGTGCAGACCTTCACCTCCCCCAACTTCGGCCCACTGGGTTACATCCACAACGGCAAGATCGACTATCAGCGCACTCCGGCCCGTCTGCACACCAGCAAGACGCCGTTTGACGTGAGCAAGCTCAACAAGCTGCCGCAAGTGGGCATCGTCTACAGCTACGCCAACGCCACCGACTTGCCGGCCAAGGCGATGGTGGATGCCAAGTTCGACGGCATCGTCAGCGCCGGGGTGGGCAACGGCAACCTCTATCACACCCTGTTCGACACTCTGGCCAAGGCGAGCAAGGATGGCATCCGCGTCGTACGCTCCGCCCGCGTGCCGACCGGCGCCACCACCCTGGATGCCGAGATCGATGATGCCAAGTACGGCTTCGTGGCCTCCGGCACTCTCAACCCGCAGAAGGCGCGGGTGCTGCTGATGCTCTCCCTGACCCAGAGCAAGGACCCGGCCCAGATCCAGCGCTGGTTCCAGCAGTTCTGACAACGGTTGCCTGACAAGTGACAAGCAAGGGCGGGACTTCCCGCCCTTTTCACTCCTGCAATGCTGCCTCGCCCATTACGCCGTTTGGCAGGGTCGTCTTTCCCTTTTCCGGCCATCTTTTTCGGCCACCGCAGAGCGCGGTCATCAAATTAGCGAGCCGGATCACCCGCTTTCACAAGCGCATCGCCGCCAAATTCATTACACTGCCAGCGATCTTATCTACTCAAGAGGTGCTGTTGCTGTATGGAAATATTGATCCTGCTGGGATTGATTTTGCTTAATGGCGTCTTCGCCATGTCAGAAATCGCCATCGTCACCGCACGCAAGGCGCGCCTCTGCAAACTTGCCAATGAAGGCAACCGCTCCGCCGCCATCGCCCTCAAACTGGGTGAAGACCCGACCCATTTTCTCTCTGCCGTCCAAATCGGCATCACCAGCATCGGCCTGCTCAACGGTATCTACGGCGAATCGCTACTGGCCCAGCCCTTCTCGCTCTGGTTGCAGGAGTGGGGACTCCCGGCCAAGAGCAGTGGCCTGATCGCCACCGTCATCGTGGTAGTGGTGGTCACGTACCTCTCCATCGTGGTGGGGGAGCTGGTGCCCAAGCGCCTTGGCCAACTCAATGCCGAGCGCATCGCCTGCCTGGTGGCCCGCCCGATGCACTGGCTCGCCACCCTGACTCGCCCCTTCGTCTGGCTGCTGTCGGCCTCTACCAATGCCAGCCTGCGGCTGCTGCGGGTCAACCAGAACGGCAGCGCCAACGTTACCGAGGAGGAGATCCACGCCATGCTGGTGGAGGGCTCTGAAGCCGGGGTGATCGAGGATCACGAGCACACCATGCTGCGCAACGTGTTTCGGCTCGACGAGCGCAGCCTCTCTTCCATGATGGTGCCCCGCAGCGATATCCGTTATCTGGATCTGGCACAGCCGCTGACCGTCAACCTGCAACGACTGGTGGAATATCGCCACAGCTTCTTCCCGGTCTGCGATGGCTCATTGTCAGAACTGATAGGTATCATCAATGTCAGCAAAGTGCTGCACGCCTATATCAAGGGGGAGACCATCGATCTGGCGGCCCTGACCCAGGAGTGCAGCCTGCTGCCCGAGACCCTAAATGGCGTCGAGCTGCTCAACCACTTCCGCACCCACAGCGAGCAGATGGTGATGGTAGTGGACGAGTATGGTGAGCTGCAGGGGCTGGTCACCCAGCAGGATCTGCTGGAGGCGCTGGCGGGGGATTTCCAGCAGGAGGATGGCGAGGACAACTGGGCATTCCAGCGTGCCGACGGCAGTTGGCTGCTCGATGGCCTAATCCCGCTACCGGAGCTGAAGGACTGTCTGGAGCTGGTTCGTCTGCCAGAAGAAGAAAAACATCACTATCACACCCTTGGAGGGCTTATCATGCTGCTCCTTGGTCGAGTTCCAAAAACCGGAGATCTGGTAACACTGGAACAGTGGCAACTGGAAATTGTTGACATGGATGGTCTGCGCATCGACAAGGTGCTCGCCATGCCCTTGACCGATCTACCCAGCTAACCTGCGGAGTTTGCAAGTATGGAGCAGTTTTACCAACTGGCTCACGCCTTTATGAATCACGACCTGAACACACTTTCCGATCCCAAGATGGCCTTCATGATCTGTGGTGTGATTTTAACGTTTCTGATACTGGAAAACGGCTTCATCCCTACCGCCTTTCTGCCCGGTGACAGCCTGCTGATCCTCACCGGCGTGCTCATCTATCAGGATGTATTGTCTCTCGGGGTGATCCCGCTGCTGATCGTGGCCACCTTTGTCGGCACCTGGCTCGGTTACATGCAAGGGCGCTTCCTTGGCCACACCCAGCTCTACCACCGACTGATGTCCCATGTTGAAGAGCGACACCAGCAGAAGGTATACCATCTGCTGGACAAGTACGGGATCATCACCCTGATCACCGCTCGCTATATAGCCTTCGTGCGCACCGCCTACCCCTATATCGTCGGCGCCACCGAACTGCCCCAGGGACGTTTCCTCATCGTCAATCTGGTCAGCTCCATCATGTGGATCTGCCCGCTGGTCGGGTTTGGCTACTACCTTAGCCACACCAAGCTGGCCGCCGAATACCAGACCCAGTTCTTCAACATCATCATCTATCTGCCAGTGGCCCTGCTGGTGGGTGGCATGGTGGCGCTGGTCTGGCGCTGGATCAGCAAACGCAGGGCTGCGCAGCCGCGGGATTGACCCCTCGCCCAACGCCCGACCCGAAAGCCCTCACCAGAGGGCTTTTTTGATCGCCAATTTTGCGCAAATAGCAGAAATAGTCCCGCTCGGCCCTTGTAAAGCCGGGGTAAAAATGAGTGAATCTAGCGCCTTTTTTTGGATGGGAATGGAGTCGGTTGTATGTGGTGTCGGATTCGCGCAGCAGCGCTGGTTGTCGGGTTGATGGGAATACTGGGATTGCCTGCGGTCAGCGCGGCCCCCAACCCTGCCAAACTGGAAGTACGCTCGAGCAGCGCCCTGGTCGTGGATGTAAAAACGGGCAAGACGCTCTACCAGAAGAATGCCACCAAGGTACGTCCCATCGCCTCCCTCACCAAGCTGATGACGGCGCTGGTGGTGCTGGATGCCAAACAGAATCTCAACCAGACCATTACGGTCGACAAGAACGATCTGGATCGGGTCAAACACACCCACTCCCGCATCCGCATGGGCACCAAGGTGACCCGCCGCGACGCCCTGCATCTGGCATTGATGTCCTCCGAAAACCGGATGGCCTCGGCACTGGCGCGTCACTATCCGGGCGGTCGCAGCGCCTTCGTGCGAGCCATGAACAACAAGGCCAGACAGCTGGGTATGCGTAATACCCACTTCTACGACTCCACCGGCCTCTCCACCCGCAACGTCTCTACCGCCCAGGATCTCGGCAAGCTGGCCGCCGCCGCCTATCGTCAGCCGCTGATCCGTCAGTTCACTCAGGATGAGAACCGGGAGATGCGCTTCAGCGCCCCCGCCTACAGCCTGATGTTCAACAACACCAACCCGCTGGTGAAAAACCCGGATTGGGACGTGCGCCTCTCCAAGACCGGCTTCACTGACGAAGCGGGTCGCTGTCTGGTGATGCGCGCCAAACCGGACAGCCGCGAGCTCGCCATCGTGCTGCTCAACTCGGTGGGCAAACGCACCCCTATCGGCGATGCCAACCGCATTCGCAAATGGCTGAAAAGCTGAGTAAATATTTCAACACGAGAGGATGCTGCGGCATCCTTTTTTATTGCCCGCAGAACGCCTCAGCAGGCCTTGCAGGATGTTGATGAGCGAACCCTGAGTGATGAGCTGCGCGGCATCTGCCGTTGCAACAGCAGGCATACAGGGCGCCTATAGATGAGGCAAAGGGTTGTACCGTTCAGAAGAACGCAGCTCAATAACAGAAGAGGTATAAAAGAGGACAAGAACAGGCAGGCAGGCAGGCAGGCAGGCAGGAGGGTGACCCGGCCGCCACAGCGAACGCGGATCCACACGACAGGGGTAAATTTCGCCCATAAAAAAACGGCCCCAACCGAAGTCGAGGCTGTCTGTATGGTGCGCCCGAGAGGATTCGAACCTCTGACCACCTGGTTCGTAGCCAGGTACTCTATCCAGCTGAGCTACGGGC
>NZ_JAAKUM010000034.1:0-13909 GCF_049175135.1 Aeromonas sp. 600724
GCAAAGCGGGATATCAGTTATTACCTGATGGATTACTACAACTGGCGGCGTCCACATCACCACAATGACGGGATACCTCCAGCAAAAGCCGAGGATCGGCCTAACCAAGTGTCCGGATTTAGTTGACCACTACAAAGCGACCCTATCTGGGTCTCTTCCTTTTAGCCATTCCGGACTAATTTTTTACAAAAATACATTTCATCATCTGCCAAGCGCAGCAGCATATTGATATCTGGAGCTGTCGTTGCATCGTAACCAACAATTCCCATCGAGCATGATAGCTGGTAGGGCTTCTCATTGTTCGCATTAAAGCTTTCTAGTTCTTGAGTAAAACGTGCTTGAATGCCCGAGCAATGCTCGTTTGCAGTTCCAGACAGCAGTACAACAAACTCATCACCCCCTAAGCGAGCGATAATGTCAGCATCCCTGAACATCTTACATAAAATTTCAGCCATCTGACATAACGCATCATCACCTACATCATGACCAAATTTATCATTGATCAATTTGAAATGGTTCAGGTCAAGAAATAATAAGGAAATCGGAATTTTTACACGAAAAGCATATTGTAAATTTTTTTCGGCCAACAGCATGAAACCTCTACGGTTAGTGAGCCCTGTCAACTCATCTATCGTTGCCATTTGAATTGCTTTCAGTTCGCTTTCAACCATTGATGCCAGGTCTGAAAGCAGGAGCTTTTCACGTTGGCCGAATATTCTAGGTTTACGATCAATAATACACAAGGTACCCAACTTTAATCCATTGCCGACTTCAAGTGGATGACCTGCATAGAACCGGATATATGGTTCACCAGTAACCAACGGGTTCTCCGCAAAGCGTGGATCTTGCGATGCATCTTCGACCACAAACAGAGTTTCACCGAGGATAGCATGGTTACAAAATGATATATCACTCGAAGTTTCCAACACAGGTAAACCACAACAAAACTTAAACCACTGCCGATTTTCATCAACCAATGAGACCAGTGCAATAGGCACATCAAACATGTTGCGAGCCATTCGGGTGATCCGGTCAAAACGCTCCTCAGCAGGGGTATCAAGTACAGCAAGACGACGCAAGGCATCCAAACGCTGTCGCTCGCTTTCTGGCTCTACAGGAGTTTGCATTAACACTTCCTTGTCTTTTGATTTTGTCTGCCATTTAAATATTAGTTTTCATTGAACACCCTAATCGACATCGAGTTTTATGAAAACTTATATATCAATAAAAGTGACATAGATTAATAATTTATCGTCGATGTCAACAATAAACTCCGCTTAAAACTACTACACAAATGGAAGTAGTCTATTCGGACTGCCCCCAGCTCTTCTAATTTTTTAGCTATTTCGGACTGCAGGCGTCATTTGACTAAACCAGTATTCTGACAATTTCTGAGCCTGTTTGAATTCTGGCTTAGTCATCACAGCTTCCAGGTCATAAGAGGCCTGCACAACCTCAGGCATACCTTCTGTGGCCGCGAGTAAGAACCAGGAATAAGCATGTATCCGGTTACGCGGAGCCCCCAGTCCCTCTTCATGCATGGTCCCCATCCGGTATTGGGCCATGCGATTTGTTGGGCTGCCTGGCGATACTGCTTGAGAGGAAGTGCTTAATCCCCTGTGCCACCATGTCCCAGACGTAGCATTTCACTGTAGGTGTACTGCGCGAGAATGTGTCATTTTTGGGCGGTCTTGGCATATAGTTGGCTCTAGCCTGTTCCAGTTCACCTTGCTGATGCTGTAGCTCCTCCAGTTCAAACCACGCCTTGGTTATGCCACCATCAGCAGCCTTCTTTAACCAGTAAACCTGTTGCTCCTGCTCTACCGGCTGCAAGCTCAGTTGGTATTCTGCTTCGTGGGAGCCGTGCCCTGCGGCCAGCTCCAGCCAGTAACGGCCCAAGGCGGGGTCTGTAGGAACCTGTTCCCCAGCTAGATAAGCCATCCCTAGCCAGAGTTCAGCGTCGGTAGAGCCTTCTGTGGCAGCACGTTGATATGCCGTGAATGTATTGGTGGGGGCGGCCTGCTTGGCTTGCTGTAGCAAAGCATCCGGCTGCTGCTGAGCTGCTGCCTTGTCGTTCCAACACTGGGCGAGGTCTGGTCGTTTTACTACTCCTTTACCTTGCGCATATCGCTCACCCAGCAGGTACAGGGCATCACGGTTACCCAGCTCGGCAGCACGTTCTAGCAACTTGACGGCGTCCAACTCTGCACCCGGTTGTTTGCTGTACCACCGGGCCAGGACTAACTGCGCTTCAGCATGATCCCGCTTGGCGGCCTGCTCGAACCAGTCGAGGCATTCACTCACCAGCTTGCCTTGATGCAGCTCCTGGCACATCAGCCCCAACCGATAGTTAGCATTGGTGTTGCCAAGACGCGCCGAACGCTGCCACCACTGAGTCGCGAGCGCCGGATTTTTGGGCTCCCCGAGCCCGGTCTGATACCAGTCACCTACTTGCCAAGTAGCATTGGCGCGGATCTTTTGATCGGCGGCCAAGGGGCCTGACTGCTCAGCGGCTTGCTTCACCCAGTGCATGGCATTGGGGTAATCAGACTAGCTGGCCAGACAATTGGCCAGCTCATATTGAGCCATGCAATTGCCCAGAGTGGCGGCTTGAGATAACTCAGCGTCAGTGCGTGACGCAGTGGAAAAACAGGCTGTTATCATGCTGGCTGCTAGCGCCATCCATAAGGCTCGGTGTGTCATGAAAAATTCTTCGCATAGTGAAAAGTTATGGATGAGGCACTGCGGCATTGCGTGCTAATCCGTTATGCTACCAGCCACCTGATGGACACCAAGCTGATGCGGCGCCTTCCCTGGCCTTTAGCCTTGCCTGTCAGCTGGTTTGCTGAAAGTGATAACAAGATCTGTACACCTGATGGATTACTACAACTGGCAGCGTCCACATCAACACAATGACGGGATGCCGCCAGCAAAAGCCAAAGATCGGCCTAACCAAGTGTCCGGATTTAGTTGACTACTACATTAGTCATCGGAGCAACCGTGACATCCTCCCTTATCATTTTCTTTTTTCATTGCCAGAACTGCATTGCGCTCTGAAAGCAGGTGGGTGATGGCGCCTCCGATAGAAGCTGCTACTAGTGCCAGCGCATCCTTAGGAAGATTAAGCGCTGCCCATGTCAGCCCTATAATAAGTAGAATAACAAACAGGATATTAAAACGAGATATACCAAGTTTGATGGAGCGTATTATATCTGAGGTCTGTTCCAGCTCTTCCCTGTGACGCAACCCCTGAAGCTTTTTCACTGACTCCAATGACTCAAGAAAATGCATTTCCGCTCGTTTCAGGCGAAGAACAGCATCTTCTTGTGTCAGGATTTCCTCGATTTCTAGGCGGATAAGATTCAGGTTCAGTCCTGGCTTGCCGGTCACATCCGCACTAAGAGCATTTTCAGCCAGCTCAGCAATAAGAAAGTTAAAGGTTGATTCCTGAAGCTGGTCTTTTTGCTCTGCATGCATTATGGCTGTAGGGCAATATTTTTTCATCAATTCCATGGCGGGAGTTTTTTGTTCAAGTTCTTTTTTATCAGTTTCATCAGTGTTATCCATGTTTAACATATCAACCTCCACTATTATTCACTGCATGGCAAAATAATTGGTTACATCCATAACAAACTTCCCAGTATCAAAATCAAATCTCTTATTAACTGTGCTTATTGTCATGATATTTTTGTGTTTTGTGCCTCCTTGCTCTTTTTGTTTACAATGGCATGAAAATGCAAAAAATGCGCACTGAAATTTGTGAATAAATAGGATTAATGCTGATTTTTTCTTTCTTTCTTTTTTTGTTTTTCGTTATTAATGATTTATCTACTTTCGACCCAAAAGTAACAGGTGTAACCTTCACTGCCGCTATGTGTGATTCATTGAGATTGAGATCTTTTCACTATAAATCGCCCCGAGTTTTCTAGACACTCTGTTGTTGAACATGAAATCGTCACGCGCAATCATCAATGCAGAGGAATGGCCTGCCTGCTGGCCCGAGTGAAACACTTCATGGGTACCTTGTCTCCTTTCCCGAGGAATGGCTATGGCACAGAAAAGGTGTAGAACTATTAGGATCAGTTATTTAGTAACTTGACCTCATTCGTGAACCTTCATGCAAGCAAAGGCCTATACTGCCCCCCCAAAAAAGCACTCCCCCTCCCATTTCACACTAATTCAGAAAAAATCAATACACCATTGACGACAGGCATGCAAAATACTTCCCGCTTCAACGCTCATACGCAGTTAACGCACGTTCAACAACCAACAACGTTGTGAGCAAAGGCAAATTCAATTCTGTGAGCATCATTTTCAGTGCTTTTTAAAATCGTTTTTTAATATCAAGGAACAAAGAATGAAGAAAACAGTTGTAATGGCCGCTATTTTAGGTGCAGTGGGGTTTACGGGTGCAGCTTCCGCCGATAACTTGGCCTCCCACGTTTTCACTTGGTCCGGTACAGTGCCTGCCATCAGTACCCAAAGTGATTTTATCATCAAATCCGATGCAGGCTCTGATATCGAAAACGGCACCCTGTTGTTCCTTACTAACCCTACAGGTAAAGGTGTGCTGCACTCAGCTTCCGCCGTGGGGTTCAACGTGTTCGATTACAGAGGCGGTGCCGTCGGTCAACCGGCTAGCACTTATAGCTATCAGCTCACCCATTTGGCCGCAACCAAGAACGGCTTGGTCATTGAGCAGGGGGCTGACGGCTACTACGCCATCAATGCCGACGGTACCACCATGGTCAAGAATAATCCCATTGTGAAACTCACCGGTGGACCAACGTTGCTGACCGTTGAGCCTACCAAGGTAACCAACCCGACCAATCAACCCGAAGCCGGTGATGATGTTGCCGTTCACGCCACCATCGTGATCACCGATGCGAGGATGTAAATACCTGCATACATGGGCGTAAGGTAAATACTGAAAGGGGGGAATACCTCCCCCCATTTGTTGATGGTGTATCCCGACCTGAATATGGTTAAAACATTCCCCCCCAATAAATGTGTAAACCTATTTCAGGTCTAGACAGTTGCAAGGTGCGTAGATGCGTATTTGGATCATGATGGTGACGATACTGTACTATCTGATATCTATATCAGCTGTACAGGCGGCCATATTTGAACGCCCTGTCCCGGTGTCCGTTTTCATTGTTGCGAATCAAGGGGATGAATTGGAAATTGTGGCAGATAAAGATGTCTTCCAAGTCACCTATGATACCGCCACAGCACGCTTCTTTCCATTAACGATCCCCTTCACGGTTCGTTCCACCAGTGGTAACACCGTAAATTACGATCTATTGATGGCGCAGCAATCAGGGCGGTGTAGTGATGGGCCACCATTGAAAATAACAGTGACACTGGATGGCTCGGACATTGAGCAGGATAACAAACTTAGGTTTGCCGGAGTGGAAAACGATCATCTGGCCGTACTTTCTTTTCCCGTTATTCCTCAAACAGACAGCACACAGTGGTGTGATGGCTCACTAAGCGTAATAGCTACCTTGGTTATATAAAGTGTATATGCGTAAAAAATTGATTGCTGTTGCCTTACTCGGTCTGTTGTCAAACTGCGGTTTCGCAACTGACTATCCTGTCGAGTTTTCAGATTTCTTTGAGAAACATCAAGTCGATGTAGTGGTGCGATTAGCGGGGGATCCTGTGGGGCTACGTGTTCCTGCAAACGTCTCTTATGATGACTTTCAGCTCCCTCAGGCACAGATGACACCGCTTGAACGTTACCTTGTCGACAAGGGATTGTCCAGGGCTGCTGTCAAGGTCATTGTGGCGGCGCTAACGCAAGGGGTTCCAGCGAATCCCGGCTGTGAAGAAGCATTGTCAACCTGTACTCCCACCGTCTCTGACAACGAGATCCAGTATGTCTTTGATTATGACAGCGGGAGTTTAGCGATATTTGTTGGCTCGACATGGCTCACGCCTGTTGCTGCCGAAGAGGTGACCTATCACCCAGCCTTTCGCGCTGACAACGCTCTGGTCAATCAAGCAAGACTGTACACCTTCACCGACCAAAACACGGATGGCGCGCTTAATGCGTCTAACTTGACGACGCTGGGCTTGCCTTATGGCCATCTGTTTTTCAACACCCAGTACCAAAGTGCTGATAGTGATTTTGATGTCTACAAGGGGGCGTATGATTTGGAAGTCGGCGGCGTTCGCGCCGTCGCCGGCTACAGCGAGCGTGACAAGATTGCGTTCAACACGACTGATTTTCTCAACGATGAGGCCGACTATACAGCCTATTCACTGCAGGTAGGGTCTAGCCGCAACCTAGTACGAGGCGGAGTACAAAATCTTCAGTCAGTTTATCTGTTTGCCCCACAGGCTGGACAGCTGGAGATTTATCAAGGTGACCGGCTGTTGCTCACGCGGGTGGTAGCGGAGGGGCGTCAAGATATTGCTTACTCTGAGCTGCCGATCGGGGTTTATGACGTGAGGTTGATTCTGCGTGCCGGGGGCCAGATCGTGTTGGATGAACCGCGCCAGATAGTCAACTCTCCCCAATTCAGTTTACCGGTCGATCACTGGGATTATGTGCTCACCGCAGGGCGATTGGAGGACGTGCCCGAGCAAAGTGATTTGGGGTGGCTCAATGGTCCTGAGCATTTTTCTCGCAATTACATGCAGGCCCGATTGTCATGGCGAGCCGCTGAGAATCTGCTGTTAGCCGGCGGACTCACGAGCAATCAGGATGATCACTATGGTCAGCTGGGGGTCAATTATATGTGGCACGATTGGCTTGAGGCCTCTTATACGGCAGGGCTGTTTAGCACTGAGGATAGATATCAGGCAGCGACACTGCTCCTTGGGCCTATGTTCTTCTCAGCAAGTCGTTTTAGCCGTGAGGACAGCAATCGGCAATATCGCTTGGCTTCACAATTGTATGACGAGCACTCTTTCAGTCGCTTCAGTGCCATGTACTCCGCCCCCCTGTTGGGGGGAAATGGCTATGTCACGTACACCCATTACAACAGTGATGCGACATTCAACCAAACACAGACCGCAACTACCCAATCTAACGACGTCACGGCCGGATGGATGAGACCTTGGTTGGGGGGCCTGTGGGGGGGAAACGCTACCTACAGTGATGGAGAGAATTATGAGGAAGTGCGGGTAGGCATGACGGTGTCCTATTCGCTTGGGGACGATGTGACGTCGCAATGGGCGATCACCTCCGATAAATCGGGTCTCTCTCGCGCTGAAAGCGCCCTCACAAAGAACGCGAGCTGGGGAGATTGGTCCGGGTCGGGGACAGCTAGTGTGGCTTGGCAAGATAATGCAAAGACAGAGCTCGAGGCAACCTTGACTGGCACACTCAATGGTCGAACCGACTGGTTCAACGCCGGTGCTTACGCTTATGTCGGTAACGACGATCGGCATATGGCATCGGCGACCTTGACGGGGACTCAATTTCTGTCCGGCCAGGGCGCGGGGCTCACCGATCAGACAGGCTCATCATTTATTTACGTAACTCCCCAGGTAGTGGGAAATGATGATCCCGAGGGGGCGGTATCACTTGATGGTGTGCATTACAACGTGCGTCAAAGCAAGCGACTGACCTACCAGGGTAGTTTGGCGGACGGCAAGATGGTGGTGCCACTCACGCCCTATACGGATACCGAATTTGTCATCGACACCGAAGCACGCAATCTGCGTATTGATAACAATGCGCGCCGTGAATTTGTCTATCCAGGAACGGTGTACACGGTGGCAGCAAAGGTGACACCGATGGTCACGCATCTGTACGTCTTAAATGACATTGATGGTCAACCCATCAAGCAGGCCCGTTGCATAGGAGAGGCATGTGCCGGTGTAGAGCCGCTGTCGGAGGATGGCGTGTTTCGGGTGAGCTATCGCGCAGGAGGCAACTACAGCTTGGTATCGTCCAACCGGCTCTGTATCAACGAGCCAGGTCTTGTGCGTGACGGTGTTATCGAGACCGCTTGCTTGCCAGGGCTGTTGTCTGATGAGGGACGTATTGCCTTTGCATCGGGAGGGAAGGCGGATGCCAGTGACCTGCTCTATCTCGGAAACTATGAATCCCGCAACGAGGCAAATGACATTATTCGTCGACTTGACGGAGTGGACCTAGAAGTGCAATCCGTGCAAGTGGGTAAAGGGCTGTACGTTTACGTCAAAAACGCCAAAGCATTTACGCTTGCTCAACGCAACCTGTTGGAAGAGTTGGAAGCGTACATCGTGCTCAATGATGCGCACATAGACAAACTGTTAACTGCGAGATGATTTATGAACAAGTGGATATTGGGAATGGGATTGTCTTGGCTGGCATCCATGTCTGCGCACGCTATTGGTATCAGCTCCATGCTGGAGTACACCAACCCCAAGGGAGAGGCGTCTTTTGTGCTCACCAACTCTGAGGATTACCGCCAATACATCAACGTGTTGATATCTGAGGTGTTGGTTGAGGGCGGCAAGCTGAAAAAGGAGCCTTATACCCGCAATAACATCAGTAAATGGGCCATGACGGCTTATCCAGCTCGCGCCATTTTGGAGCCCGGATTCAAAAAGACATTTTCACTGGTTTATCAGCCCGTGGTGGGTGAGGCAGCCATCAACCGTGACAAGGTATTTCAGGTGTCGTTCGTGCCGTCCCCCTATTTCACGGATGAAGAAAAGAAAAGTAACGTCGTCAAGATGGCATTTGGATTTTCCCCCATTGTCATTGTGCCCGCCAAAGAGATACAGCCGTTGACATATGAGATGCGTTATCAGGGGGATAAGGTGGTGGTAACCAACAAGGGCAATAGTTTCTTCACGTTGTTCTTGGATGGGTGCGCCGAGAATACCCCGGCCAAGGAGCGCACCGCCTGTGTCGTGGATGCCACTGTCCTGGCTGGGCGAGAGCTGACCATTGCGCTCCCTGTGGGCATGGTGGGGCGCCCGACCTTGCACGCCAAGTTGGCGTCGCTTGGTAATAAATTCAAGGCGGAGACGACGCTTCGTAAGCAGTCG
Source organism: Aeromonas sp. 600724 (assembly GCF_049175135.1). Lineage (NCBI taxonomy): Bacteria > Pseudomonadati > Pseudomonadota > Gammaproteobacteria > Aeromonadales > Aeromonadaceae > Aeromonas > Aeromonas sp. 600724. The sequence continues at coordinate 8,995 of NZ_JAAKUM010000034.1, forward strand.
TAATGGATTGGTGACCATGATGCAGATAACAAGGTCGATGAACCGATGGGGATTAGCACTGATCGGCGTGTTCGCGCTTATGGCGGGGCGACCAGCCGCAGCCATGACGGTTGAGGCACAAATCAAGGGGGATGCATTTCGCTGGTTATCGGCCCAGTCGGCGTTTGACGGAGGCGTCGCGCCGAGCGTGTGGGCCACCCCCACCCCTCTGGTGCCAGCACAGTCTTATATTCCCGGGAGCAGTTCGGTGGGAACGCTGCCCATTAGCATGGTGGGCCCCCAGGGCAGCAGTGTGCCATTAACGTTGCAATTGTTTGGTATGGAATACAACAGTCCGGAAGCTACCGCTACAGCGCCAGTACCGGGCGGCAGCGCAATGGTGATGCTCAATGGTGGCTTGGTGCAGGTGCGAGGACATGGCGAGGGGGATCATCGCATCCTCCTCAGCCGTGAGGTGACCCCGTTTACCCACGCCAGGCCCGTTTTTTCGCTTGGGGATGGCGCGAATATTATCCGGGCCTTCACCGATGCCGGAGCCACGCCGGGGCGATATGTCACTCAAGTCAATATCCCGCTGTCGTATGACTATGAACGCGCCGGAGTGTTGGTGCGTTACAACTGGACATTGCCGCTACGGCTCAGCATCGACTATACGCCGGCCATTTTGAACGATGTCACGCTCACCAGTCCAACCGGTGGAGTGATGCGCCCCCGTTATTACAGCTCGGGCGGAGTGCAATATGCGTCCGGTGAGGCGGTCTACAACGGGGTCGCGTCAGGGTATTTTTCCAACGGCCTGCGTCTGCGTCTGAAAACGGGGGACAACTACACCATGACGGGCCCCAATAAGACCACCATCCCCTTGTCAGTAAGTTGCCTGCAGTGCGCGCAACCCTTATTGGTAGATAAGGGAGTCATGACGTTGCCTGACTTGAATACCAAGGGCACTGTGGTCCCCGGAGTGAATGTACCGACCATCAACTTCACCATTGGGGTGCAATTCGCAGATGCCCCACTCAGCACTCTGGAAACGGGCAACTACCAGGGCATCTTCTCCCTGTCCCTCGAACCAGAGGTGTGATGCCACGTTAGGTGGCGTCACGTTTTATTACCTATCGATGTAAACGTATATGAAACAGCATATGAATGAACATAACGAATATCGCGGTGGCGGTTGGCGCCACCGTGCCCATTGCGTCATGGTGACCATGTTGTTGCTCGCTGGACTGGCCGGATGTGGCGGCGGTGAAGCAGGTGGCGGTAGTGGCAACGCCCATGACCCCTCCCCCGTAGGCCGCGTGAGCGCGGTTGATGGGTTTGGTGTAGCGCGACCGAACGTGCCAACGCGCCTTGATTTATCCGCGTTCGCGCGAGGTCCGGGCGCCACCTTGACCGCGATAAGCAGTCAGCAAAAAGGGTGTGGCGCCGCCAACGTGGTGTCTAGCCTGACCGTTGAGTTGACCAGCGAGAGTGGTCTGTGTGAGTACAGTTACACAGTGAGTAATGCTGACTCCGATGCCTCGGCGGCCATCTATGTGTTGACCAGCAACATGGCATCACCGGTCCTGCCTCCCCTGTCCCAAACCCTGATGTTGGGCACTGGCAGTGCCGTTTATAACCTGGCAACGCTGCTTGGCAGCGACTGGCCTGCAGGCTACAGCCTGGATGCCTCCTCCCTGAAGGTGCAGGGAGGGACGGAACAAGGTACCGTCACCGCCAGCGGCAATGAGTTGACCTATACACCGCCCAATACGCCAGACTGGAACCGCATAGTCTTTATTCTCAAGCACCCTGGCCGGCCTGACGAAGATGTCCTGGGCACCCTGTTCATCACCATCTCGGAGGCCTCCAATCAGCCCCCCACCATCGGTGAAGTCAAATATGACTACAAGGCGCAAACCGGGAATGCGGTCACCGCACAGCATGCCGTGACCATGGACCTGGCCACCCTACCCAATCTGAACATCGTGGACCCGGAGGGAGAGGCGTGGCAGCTGATAGAGGTGCAGAGTTATTCCGCCTCAGTGGTACCGGTAGCCCCGAACTCGGTCACCAACAAGCAGTTCACCTTCACTGCAAACACCTTGGGGGAGCACGTCGTCAGTTATATCGTCGGTGACCACCGGGCCGGTTTTGCCACAGGGCTCATCAAGGTGGTCGTCGGGCCGGATGAGCGCCCCAAAACCTGGGGCGACATTATAATGGGTGCGGTCACCTACCGGGCGACCCCTCTCTACAGCGAGGTGGTGAACAAGGGTGTGCTCGCTGAAGAGGTTTGGGATGATGGCGTGAAAAACACCATAGGGGCAGTGACAGGGGTGAGCGCCTCCTCGTATTGCAGCAAAGGCAGCCACCTGGCCACCCGGCGAGAGCTCGACACCCTGCGCAACACGCCAGCCACAGAGCAGGAGCGCAGCAAGTACCCCGTGCAGCGTGATTACATCGTCAGCAACGGTGCGGAATATCTCACTTATAACCTGACAACGGGCGTGACCGCCCCCTACACCACAGGCAGTCTGTATGTGATTTGTGTGACCGAAACGCCCATAAATGTGGTCACTTGGGGTATAGGCGAAGACGCGGATAGTAGCTCAGTTGCGAGTCAACTTACCGATGTGAGGGCTATCACTGATAGCTTGGGTGCATATGCCGCACTTAAAGGTAATGGTACTGTCGTTTCTTGGGGTTACCCCAAATATGGCGGCGACAGCAGCGCAGTGACCGACCAGCTGGTTGATGTCAAGGTGATCTTCGGCAACTGGGAGGCTTTCGCTGCGCTCAAAAACGATGGCACCGTCGTTACTTGGGGTAACCCCCAAAATGGCGGCGACAGCAGCGCTGTCGCAAGTCAGCTCACCGGTGTGAGAGACATTGTTTCTACTTATTATGCCTTCGCTGCACTGAAAAACGATGGCACTGTCGTTACTTGGGGTAAACCCGAAAATGGCGGCGACAGCAGCTCGGTAGCCGATATGCTCACCGATGTCAGTGCTGTTTATGGAGAACAGTCTTTTTTTATCGCCCAAAAGAAAGATGGCACCATTATAACTTGGGGGTCGGTGCCAACTCTCATGGGGGGGGAAGCGACAGATATAAAGACCATATATGCTGGGCGGCTGGCCTTAAAGCATGACGGTTCCTGGATTGGTTGGGGTCTAGACCCCGAGCCCCTCAATGCGGCGGGCAAGCAAGTAGTCAAAGTACTTGCAAATCAAGCTAGTTATGCAGCACTCACAAGTGACGGCAAAGTTATTATTGGTCAGCGGCCGAATACTGGTCTGGATGCAGCATCTACTGAACTCGTAGTTTTGTCCCCTAGTGGGGTGCTGCCGTCATTAGAAGACGTTAAGGATATTTATCAAACCAGCTTTCCAGCACATAGCTATGCAGCACTGAAAAATGATGGCACCGTCGTAACTTGGTTTTTTGGTCCGAAATGGAGGCTGACCGTAAAACCATCATTTTCCGACGATGTATATGCAGCCGCCTCTGATAGCTCCGAGGTCTCACACCTGCTAACTAACGTTAAAACCATATATCCTACTAGTGGCGCCTTTGCTGCGCTGAAAGAGGATGGTTCTGTTGTTACATGGGGGAATGATACATATGGTGGGAATGATGTATTTGGTGGGAATAATATGGTGCCAGGACTGCTGACCGATGTAAAAGGCATTTACGCGAATGTGATGATGTTTAGCGCAGTAAAAAGTGATGGCACAGTCTTGAGCTGGGGGTCGCGTCAGTATTCTAGTAACTTTCCCTATGCCAGCGTGCAAACAATCCCCAATCTGAAGACAATTGTTGGGAACACCTCACCCACAAGTTTCGCTGCCATTTTTGAACCAGAGAGTGAATAACGTGCTGCTATTGCCGGTCATCCCTTAACCATTTAACAGGATGCATGACATAGTCATGCATCCTGTTATTTATTATCCAAAATGATGCGGCATGTATTGCGTCGATTTTATTACACAGTAAACATACACATAATGAGCATTAAAAAAGACCTCCGGGCGGTGATACTTATACTATCCAGTTTGATTGCCGCCCACGGCCTCTCGGTTATGTTATTTATCTTTATGGTTGATGCACTTATTTATTTTGAGATTTTTCAAATAAATACCAACACATCATCAAGTTTGACATTATCTGATACCATAAAAATCCCACCAGTTGACGACGCACAGGTGCTTGCTGAAAACGCGATTGAGTTTGACATTAACACCTCAGCCACCGCTGACCAGAAAATGTATTAACCATCATTGATGTTTACTCAACATAAAGCCCCTGCTAACTAAATATAAATAACAAGGTATAGCAATGGATAAATCGTCTCATCTACCTTCTGTGCACTGATTTGCACCAAGAGGACACACCAGGGCAAGCCTTGCATTCAATTTATAAAGCAAGGGCAACCAACTGGTCGCCCTTGTTATTTCCATCACCACTTCAATCAGGACTATAGCTCAGCTTAAGGCTCCGAGACGCAGGATGCGTAGTACCCAAAGTATGTTCCCTGGGGACCTGTGTTACCATTAATGAGGCCCACACCAGTGAAAAAGTCGGGACCATCAGGTGTTTGCGACCTATAACCGTATTTGGTCGGCCAACCGCGCGCGGTAAACATATTGCCGTACGCAGCGTATAGCTCCACTTTTAACTCGTCTGCCGTTGGTAAGCGCCAGTTAGTTCGCCCTCCAAGATTATTGATATTGTAGGTAGCGCACAGTGCATTAGCATTCTGCCAGTTGAAGAGGTAGAAATTTCCGGTTGGGCCGTAATTTCCATCTTCAGTAAGGATTCCATTTGTTTCTCCACCACTACCAATGCTATCCAGGTAAGCCACTGATGGTGAGTTGGTAAATAACTTACCACTACCTGTATCGAAAATATCAATACATACACCAGCTAATTC
>NZ_JAAKUM010000035.1:0-10677 GCF_049175135.1 Aeromonas sp. 600724
CGGAATTGGTAGACGCGCTAGCTTCAGGTGTTAGTGCCCCCCGGGTGTGAGGGTTCGAGTCCCTCTCTTCGCACCATGATTCTGACATGTAAACACAGAGCAATGCGCTCCAACCGCATTTAAAAACCAGCTGGAGAAAATCAGTGTGCGAAGGTGGCGGAATTGGTAGACGCGCTAGCTTCAGGTGTTAGTGTCCCACGGATGTGAGGGTTCGAGTCCCTCTCTTCGCACCATTCATTACGCACAAGGCCCATCACGAAAGTGATGGGCCTTTTGTTTTTACTCCTTGTTATGGCTATGCTTTTGACGACTCCCCGCTCATCGTCATGCCAAGGAACGCATATGATACTGGATACCGACATTCACAACTTTTACGAACATCTGGTGCTCAAGGAGATTGAGAAACAGGGGCTGCAGCAGAAACTCAACAGCGATCAGATGGCCGACCTCTGCTGCCTTACCCTCAACCAGCTCCCCGCCCACTATATTCGCCACAATGTCGACATGATCTACTTCCTGACCGACGCCAAGCGTACCGAAATGGAGAAACTGGTGGTCGAATCGCTCAAGGTGGCACAGCAGAAGATCAAGCAGGCTCCCGTCAAAAGCTCATAACCAGGGCTGCTGCCAGAGCAGGGTGACGATACCGGTCAACCCGGCCACTGGCAGCAAGATCAAGGCGGGGCGCAATCCGGGCTCCAGCATCACCCAGGCAGCCAGCAGAAAACCGGCACTCCAGGTGCCGTACTCTTTATCCTGACCCCATGCGAGTACAGCCACCGCCACCAGCAACATCATACCCCGCAATATCCAGCGCATTGTTTTCTCCCCAATCAACAATTGATAATAATTATCATCTTCATCTGCTGGGGATGCAAGTGGCGTCACAAGCGGGATTCGTATGTAACCCCCTGTGTCAACAGGCCGCTCAAAAACGGGTTATGAGATCAACTAATTTGTGATTTTTTCAATCAAATGTGCATTTTTGCCAATTTGATGGGGCTTTAACCCGCCGGGTTTGTGGTAGATTGCGGCCTCTTTTTGGGTTGCCTCCTCGGGATCGATGTATCCACAGGACGAGAGGGAGTGACCTTGGCGAGCAAGAGTTTAGGAAGTATCTATGCAAAACCAACAAAACCACATCCGACTACCGGGCATGGCACAGGTGTTTGCCTGTCTGGCCATTTTCCTGGCCCTGGCATTCTCGTTCACCAGCGTGCTCGATCTGCCGATCCAGTTGGCGTTGTTCATCGCCTGGTTCGTCATCATGGGGCTTGGCATCAAACTCGGCCACGATTACAAATCCCTGGAACAGGCAGCCGTTGACGGCGTTGCCAAGGGAATGGGGGCCATCCTGATCCTGGTCTCCGTCGGTGCTCTGGTCGGCACCTGGATTGCCGGTGGCATAGTCCCCAGCATCATCTACTTCGGCCTCAAGGTGATTCACCCGTCCATCTTCCTGCTGGCGACCCTGATCATCTGCTCCCTGACCTCGCTGGCCACCGGCACCTCCTGGGGCTCTGCCGCCACCGCCGGTATCGCCATGATGGGGATCGGCCACAGCCTCGGCGTGCCTGCGCCGCTGGTAGCCGGTGCCGTGCTCTCCGGCGTCTATTTTGGTGACAAGCTCTCTCCGCTCTCCGACTCAGTAGTGCTGGCTTCGACCATGTCCAACGTCGACGTGGTGGAGCATATCAAGGGGATGCTGCCTATCAGCCTGCTCTCCTATGTCATCACCGCCGTGCTGTTCACCGTGGTGGGCATGCAGTATTCGGGTAATGTCAGCCTGGAGCAGGTCAATCTGGTGATGGAGGCTCTCGACAACCAGTTCAACATCACCCCGCTGGCCATAGTCCCCGTGGTGCTGGTGCTGGGTCTGCTGGCCAACCGCAAGCCCGCCTTCCCGGTGATCAGCTTCGGCGCCCTGCTGGGCCTGATCTGGGCCATCGCCTTCCAGGGCATGGATCCGGTCAAAGCGATGCACTCAGCTTATAGTCCGTTTGCCATCACCTCCGGCATCGATTTTATCGACAACATTCTCGGTCGCGGCGGCATGGAGTCCATGCTGGGCTCGGTCGCGGTCATCATCTTCGGTCTCGGGTTTGGCGGCCTGCTGGAGAAGGTCGGCATTCTGGAAGTGATCGCCAGCGCCTTCGAGAAGCGCATCAATAGCGTCGGCAGCCTGACCAGCCACACCATCGGCACCGCGTTTCTGGCCAACGTGTTCGGCTCAGCCATGTATGTGTCGCTGATCCTGACTCCCAAGATCATGGCCAAGAACTACGACCGACTGGGACTGGCGCGCAAGAACCTCTCTCGCAACGCCGAGTTTGGCGGCACCCTCACCTGCGGCATGGTGCCCTGGAGCGACAACGGCATCTTCATGGCAGGGGTTTTAGGAGTCGCAACCCTCGACTACCTGCCCTACATGTGGCTGAGCTTCACCTGCATCATTGTGACCATCACCCTCGCCTACATGGGCAAGGCAGTGAACCGGACCCCGCTGGTCGCGGCGGCAAGCTCCCGCTAAGCCATCCTGAAACAACAAAGGCGCCACCAAGGCGCCTTTGTTGTTTCAGGGGGGATGCTGTTTTACCGTCATCCCAGAGCCCACAAACAAAAACAGCCCTCGTTGCCGAGAGCCGTGTCATCAGACCGATAATGCCGATCAGATGGAGAAGCTGGAGCCACAGCCACAGGTCGTGGTGGCATTGGGGTTGGTCACGGTGAAGCGCGAACCTTCCAGACCCTCGGTGTAATCCACACTGCCGCCTACCAGATATTGCAGACTCATGGGATCGATCACCATGGTGACGCCATTCTTCTCGACTACGGTGTCTCCGTCGTTGATCTTCTCATCAAAGGTAAAGCCATACTGGAAACCGGAGCAGCCCCCACCCGTGATGTATACCCGCAGCTTCAGCTCGGGATTCTCTTCCTCGGTGATCAGGTTCTTCACCTTGTTGGCCGCCGCATCCGTCATCTGGATGGGCAGCGGGGCTTCTGCTACTGCACTCATTACTGACCTCACAACCATTAGATCCACAAACATGGAAACCGCGAAATTATCCAATACCCGACCATTCAGTTCAAGTATTCACCACGTTTAACCGGCAGCGGGAACCGGAGCAGGCGGTGCGGCGACCAGCGGCTTGATCACCTCGCCCCACTCAACCAGCAGCTCTTGCGCCGGTTGCCTGCCATCCTTGTTGATGGTGACACGGATCCGATCCGGCACAAAGCCTTCCGGCAACTGCCAATTCCCTTCCAGCAGCTGGAAATAACGCAGGGCATAACGCCACTCGCTCACCTTCATCCCGAGATCGCGGCCGGTTAGCGTCTTCGGCTTGTCAGCCAGACTCCCCTCGACCCGGATCTGCACCTGACCACGGAACAGCTCCCGCTTTTTGGCGGGCTGGGTCAGGGCGAGACGGTAGTGGTAACGACCGGGAATGCTGGTCTCCTGCAGGGTCAGGTTGTCGATCACCACCCCCACCTGTTCGCCGGTGGGGCGCATGATCCGCTCGAAAAAGGCCAACTGGCGTTTGAGCTCCTGCACCTGCGCCTCCTGACTCTTCAGGGTGGTCTGCAACTGCTCGAAGGCCGCTTTCTGGGTCGCCAGCTGGGTATCTTTCACCCCCAATTCGGTCTTGAGCTGGCCGATAGCCTTGCCCTGACGATCCAGCGTCTCCTGCTGTACCACCAACAGACTGCTCTGGGCCAGCTCCTGACGGTTACCGACAAAGTAACCAATGAGCCCGCCAACGGCTAACACGACCAATAACTTCAATAGATTGGACATAGCCCCTCATCCCGTTATCACGCCATTTACGGCAGCGCCTCTCCCTTCACTATACCGCCCTGACCGGGGCCAAAGGCGATAAAGGGAAAAATTAACTGGCCGTGGCACTGCCATCACCCCGCTTTTGACGCGCGGCGAGCCGTAAAGTTCGCTCCAGGATCTGGGAATAGATGGGCCGGCCACCCAGCCACTGGGCAACCAGAGTCGCCCCGACTGTGGTAATCATCATCGGCAGGATCAGCTGATAGTTGTCGGTCATCTCGGTGACCAGCACGATACCCGTGATGGGGGCGCGCACGGTGGCAGCAAAGAGAGCCCCCATTCCGGCGATGGCAAAGGCGCCGGGCTCGATGCCAAGCTCCGGAAACGCCGCATGAAACAGATGGCCAAACACCACGCCAAACAAGGTGCCCAACGCCAGGGTCGGCGCAAACACCCCGCCCGGGGCACCGGAGCAGAAGCAGATGAGGGTCGCGACCAGCCGCACCGAGAAGATGAGGAACAGGGTCGCCATCGCATACTCATCCCCCATCAGATGAGGAATAAGCTCTGTGCCGCCGCCCGTCACCGAAGGAGCAAACAGCGACAGCACGCCAAACGTTCCGGCGACCAGCATGCCGATGGCCACGAAACGGTGGCGCTTGTTCTGATGCAGCGCCAGATAGCCATCCTGACAGGCCAGCACCAGCTTGTTGAAGACAAAACCGAGCACCCCGAAGGTGGCCCCCATAAAGAGGAACAGCCAGAGCGCCTTGAGGGCTGGCGCATCGTAGTGGGGTAGAGTGATCACCGCCCCCTGCCCTTTCATGTTCTGCAACATCAAGGTCGCCATGATGGCGGAGATCCCCACCGCCTTGATGGCCAGAAAGGAGTAGCGAAACTGCGGCCGCATCTCCTCCATCACGAACAGGATGCCCGCCAGCGGCGCATTGAAGGCAGCAGCCAGACCGCCCGCCGCACCGGCGGCCAACAGGGCATGGCCATGTTCCTTGGGCAGTCGGAAGATATCCGCCACCATCTTGCCGAGGTTGCCGCCGATCTGTACCGAAGGTCCCTCCCGCCCCAGCACCATACCGGAGCTCAGGGTACAGATGCCGCCGAAGAACTTGACCGGCAACACTCGCCACCACCGCACCGGGCGCAGATCGTCCATCGCCCCCTCGATCTCGGGAATGCCGGAACCACCCGCTTCCGGGGCAAAGGTATGAGTGAGGAAGTAACCGACAAATCCCAGCAAGGCGCTGAAGCCAAAGCCAAGCAGACCGAGCTGCCACCAGGGACGGTCTGCCAGCAAGGCGATACGTTGTTCTGCCAGCCAGTGGACACCAGATTCGAACAGGCCGCACACCAGTCCGGCCAGGGTGCCGACCAGCGCCGCCAGCAGCAGCACCAGCAAGGGCATCTTGTCTTGCCGGATAATGCGGGAAAGCGGCCCCCGCGAAGAGGTATCGGCTTCAGAGGAGAGAGCTTGTTGCGCCATCTTGTTACACCAACTTGGAAAAACCATATCGTCAGCTAGCTGAGATCAGGATCACCCGGCGCGTTGCTCGGCTGCCCAGGGCTGGGGCTTTCTGCTATAGTCGGCCCGTTAAATTTTTGTCACGGGAGCAGACCGAGAGTCCGGGTGGCGAGAGCGCAAAGCATACTCCTGATGCTCCGGCCTGCCGAGTCTCAATCGGCTGCAATCCCTTGTGTGACGACCAAAATCCCATTAAGGATGATCCATGTCAAAATCAGATCAGCTGTTTGAACAGGCCCGCCAGACCATTCCGGGTGGCGTCAACTCACCGGTCCGCGCCTTCAATGGGGTCGGCGGCACGCCCCGCTTCATCGATCACGCCGATGGCGCCTATCTCTATGATGTGGATGGTCAGGCCTACGTGGATTACATCGGCTCCTGGGGCCCCATGCTGCTGGGTCACAACCACCCGGCCATCAAAACCGCCGTCATCAAGGCCGTTGAGAAGGGGCTGAGCTACGGTGCGCCGACCGAGATCGAAGTGCTGATGGCCGAGAAAGTCCGCCAGATTGTCCCCTCCATGGAGCAGGTGCGGATGGTCAACTCCGGCACCGAAGCCACCATGAGTGCCATCCGTCTGGCCCGTGGCTACACCGGCCGCGACAAGATCGTCAAATTCGAGGGCTGCTACCACGGCCACGCCGACTCCCTGCTGGTCAAGGCCGGTTCCGGCGCCCTGACCCTGGGTCAACCCAACAGCCCGGGCGTTCCGGCCGATTTCGCCAAGCACACCCTGACCAGCGTCTTCAACGATCTGGATTCGGTGCGTGAAGCCTTCACTCAGTACGGCAGCGAGATCGCCTGTATCATCGTCGAGCCGGTCGCAGGCAACATGAACTGCATCCCGCCGGTCCCCGGCTTCCTGGAAGGGCTGCGCGCCATCTGTGACGAGTTCGGTGCCCTGCTGATCCTGGACGAAGTGATGACTGGCTTCCGCGTCTCCTTGCGTGGTGCCCAGGGTCACTACAACATCGATCCGGATCTCACCACCCTTGGCAAGATCATCGGTGCCGGCATGCCTGTTGGCGCCTTCGGCGGCAAGAAGAAGGTGATGCAGCACATCGCCCCGACCGGCCCTGTCTATCAAGCGGGTACTCTCTCCGGCAACCCGGTGGCCATGGCGGCCGGTCTCACCATGCTGGATCTGCTGCTGGAGCCGGGTCTCTATGAGCAGCTGAGCGCCAAGACAGCGCGGGTTGCAGAAGGGCTGAAAGCGGCCGCCTCCAAACACGGTATCCCGCTCGCCATCAACTATGTGGGCGGCATGTTCGGCTTCTTCTTCACCGACGAGCCCGAAATCACCCGCTACGAGCAGGTCACTCGCTGCGATATGGAACGCTTCAAGCGCTTCTACCATCTGATGCTGGAAGAGGGCGTCTATCTGGCGCCGAGCGCCTACGAGGCGGGCTTCCTGTCGCTGGCTCACGGCGACAAGGAGATCGAACATACCCTGGCTGCCGCTGAGCGCAGCTTCGCCAAGCTGGCTGGCTAAATCGCCGCAGGTTGTCGCAGAAGGGCCCGTCACGGGCCCTTTTCTATTGCAGTGCCTTCATCACCACACAGCTCTTCGATACGCCCATTTCTGGTGCATCCCCTCTTCGTCACTCACCAATTTGTCATCCTCTGGTGCAACTTGCCCCGCCATCCCTGTCATAAAGCAGGCCCACTATTTGCACATTCACCACAAGATCCCACGTCACCGAGGTCCATATGGCAGAGATGAGCCCCATCGATGTGCTGCGGCGTTATCAGGAGTATCAGGAGGAGTTGACCCCGCTACTGCAGGGGCTGCTCAGCGCCCCCCTTGTCTCGCTCAAGGGGTATCCCTTTGTCGTCAGCATTGACCATTATCAGGGGCCGATGTGCATCCAGCCTGCGGCACCGGCCGCCCATAACCGGTTGCACCTTATCGTGCAGGGGCAAGGACGGGAGATCACCGTCTGTCTGAATCAGCTGATTGGCTGGTTGATGGGGGACAGGGAGCGCCGCCGCGCCATGCCCTGGTTCAAGGCGGTCTATGTGGTGCTCAGCATGGCGCTGTTTTTGATCGTCGCCACCCTGATCTGGCACGGGCTGGAGCAGCTTTACCAGCTATTGTGCGGCGAGCAGCAGAACCAGCTCGGCGCCTTTAGCGCCATCATCTTCCTGACGCTGGCACTGGCGGTGTTCGATCTGGGCAAGACCATTCTGGAAGAGGAGGTACTGCTGCATAAGGATATCTTCCGCCACAGCGCCATTCGCCGCACCATCACCCGCTTTATCGCCGCCATTCTGATCGCGGTCTCCATCGAGGGGCTGTTGCTGCTGTTCAAAGGCTCGCTCGGCCAGAGCGAGCTGCTCTGGCCAGCGGTCGGAGTGATGGGGTGTGCGGTGGGTTTGCTACTGGCGCTTGGCCTCTATGTTTTTCTGGGGGCCAAGGCCGAAGCGGCACTGGTACAGGCTAGCCTGCGCTCTCCACCGCCAGTTGCACAGGGGAGCGACGCGCCGCCCGCCAGGAAGCGTACATGGTCCAGGAGGTATAGATGACGATAAAGGCAACCAACCACTTCAGCATCTCCATATCCATGGATTTGACCAGCATGGCGGCCAGCACCACACCGATGGGGCCAAAGATGGCTACCGCCAGCACCGCCTTGGCATCGAATGCCCCTTTACGGATAAAGGTGCCTGCGGAGAAAACGCTAAGCACGGCGGTGGAGCCCATCATGATCGGAAACGCCGCCAGCGGATTCATCCCCAGCAGATAAACCAGCGTCATGCAGGGAGCAAACAGGCCGATACCGACATTCATCAACACCCCGAAGATGAAATTGCCAAGCAGGGCGATCGCCAGCTTGTAGCCGCTGAGCCCCATCGCATCGCCGCCTACAGGGAAAAGACCCAGCAGACCGGCAAAGATAAGCCCTGCAACGACCAGTAAGGAGATAGCCATCACCAGCCGGATGGTCTGCCGATCAAACGAGGCCACATGACGAGCGCCCCAGGCAGCGCCCGCTGCGGCGGCCATCATCATGCTGATCAGCGTCAGCGGCTCCACTGCGACTGCGCCGACGAAGATCAGCGACTGAGTCACGGTCGGCAGCACGCACTGCCCATTGAGGGTACCCGGCAGCACCCGGTCATCGATCAGCTTGAACTGCTTGTAGCAGGCGGTCTTTACCGCAAAGCTGCCCACCCCCAGGGTATCGAGGAAGTTGGCAACCCCACCGATCAACGCCACCGGCCAGAAGGGGGTCGCCTCAAAGGATCCACTCTGCTTCTTCCGCCAGCAGGCTTGCACCAGCATGAAGACAAATACGAGGCCTCCGGCTATAAAAACCAGCCGTAAAATATCAACTAACATAGGGGTTTCTCCTGCAACGGGCGGCGATTCTAAGGCAAGCAGCAGAAAAAATCTTGACCGGAATTAAGCAATGCTCACGACACGCCTCTGCAAGGTGAAATATTTATCAATAGACTCCGAACGACTCTGCTAATACTTGTTACTGAGGCCAACAGGCCGGGTCCTGAGCACGTTGTTATGGTCCTTTCGCGACGACCACTTGTGCCAAAGGACATAATAAAAAAGAGGGCCGGTAGTGATACCGACCCTCTTTCTATTTCTGACCGAGGCGCTGGGCCCTCGACCATGACAACCGCTTATTGAATGCTCTTACCGGCGCGCACGTCCTTGATAAACCCCTTCAGGCTGGCCAAATCACGGGGGGCACCGCGCAGGATCTGATCACCGATGATGAAGGCCGGGGTACCGGAGATACCGAGCGCTTCAGCCAGCGCACGGTTGGTACCTAGGTTCTGGTCAATGCTGCCATCCTTGATCTTGGCCTCCACCTTGCTCCAGTCCACACCGGCCGCCACAGCCAACTGCTTGACCTGTGCTTCATCAGCGAGCGGGCCCTGATGGGTATAGAGCTTCTCGTGGAACGCCTGGTACTTGTCAGGCTGACCCAGCTGGACCGCCAGCGCAGCACGGGCTGCGAAGTAGGAGGACTCGCTCAGAATGGGGAACTGCTTGTAGATGTACCGGATGTCTTTATCTTCCGACATCAGCTGCTTGACCAGCGGATGGGCCCGTTTGCAGTAACCACAGTTGTAATCGAAAAACTCCACAATGGTCAGAGATGCCTTCGGATTCCCCATCTCGGGATCCTGATTGGCATAAAGCTGCTTGGAGTGAGCCTTGATCAGCGCCTTGTCACTCTCGGCCTGCTGGCTCTCCTGCTTGGCACGCAGAGCATTGGACATCTCGACCAGGATCTCGGGATTCTTGACTAGATAGTCGCGAACGATTTGCTCGACATCACTTTTGGTCAGCTCGCTTGCATGTACTGGCGTCGCCAGCAGGGTCACGCCAGCCAGCGCGCAAAACAGGGCATTTTTAATAGTCATAACGTTATCTTGCAGAGGATATGATAGAGGCCACTATAGTGGTTGAGTCTGTTTTCAAGTCAAGTTATCTGGCCAAAAAAGCGCTTGATACGCTCTGATTGCCACTTTTTCATGTCATTTAGCGCAATTAACCAGCAATCGAACCGGACGGGGATTTACAAGCCAGAGCAGCATGGTAATATTCGCCGCACTGCTGCGGAGGGGTGGCAGAGCGGCTGAATGCACCGGTCTTGAAAACCGGCGATGGGCGACCATCCGTGGGTTCAAATCCCACCTCCTCCGCCATTTATACCGAGCCCATGCAACCATGTTGCGTGGGCTTTTTATTTGCCTGCGATTTGCCACTCCTCATAGATCTCAACACATTAGTCTTCTTCAACTCCTTTCTTGATCTTCTCACCTGCGAGCTAAATAGCTGCCCCAAGATCACCTATCAACATCGAACCTCTGCGTTCCTGCGAGCATCCCTTCCCATTTCCTTATTGCCCCAAACAAGGACCCAAAGCAGCAACCACTGCGCCTGCGTGTTAGCACAGCCAACACACTCTCTGGCATAACGTCAGTGGGCGACTAACAAAATCATGGACAAGCAGAGGGCTCAAAAAGAAAGACTTCAGCTAACACAGGACGCAGATGCCCAGGAAAGATCGCAAGCAAGAGATCCTAGCGTACAGGCGAGCATAGGATTCGTGGGTCATGACTACGCCAGAGCCGCCATACAGAGCTACAGCGGTTCAGTGAAGAAAGAGTACCAAGCGGAACATCAGGCTATTTGTGGAACCAGAAAGCAGCGGCGAGTAAGGATAAAAACAGAGGAAGGGAGATAGGGAAGGTCAACAATCAGGCTATTTGCTGAATTGCAGGCAATAAAAAACCCCGCTCGATGAGCGGGGTTTCTTGTATTGGGTGCCTGGCAGTGTCCTACTCTCGCATGGCGAATGCCACACTACCATCGGCGCTACCGCGT
>NZ_JAAKUM010000036.1:0-6307 GCF_049175135.1 Aeromonas sp. 600724
TTTTATGGCAACCGGCAAGTAATGTCAGGCAGCCAAACAGTAACAGGGCAATACGCAGTCGATGTCGTAAAAACATACAGGCCTCAAAATATTGGTAGTGCTCTTCCCACTAGTGCAGAAAGCTCACATGAAATTACTTTTTATCTTTCGATAATTGTTCAGTATTACCTAAGCGTAACTCTTGCTTCATTTCTTTATTACGGAGCATGATCACTTTTGCCCCCATAAAATTTACTGAGACAACCTCTGCACCATTAGCCAAGAGTGACTGCATAGTGCGACTAATGTTACTCGCCTCTGGGTTAGAGCAGCCCATCTTGGTAGACATTACCTTACCCTTCAAAATGCTCTGTTCCATCACATAGCTACCGTTAAACTTGTTGCAGCCATCAAAACCAGAGATTTTGTTTTTTTTCGGTTCGAAGTTAATGACAGCAGGGGGCGTTAGGTTTTCAATTTTTTGATGGCCGTCATGTAGCACTGTCCAACTTCCACTGATTGTGTTGTGGATTTCTTCTTCATTTTGAAGCCGCTTAAACGGGGTGCATGCAGTAAGTAAGGACATCACACCAGCAATCGCAACAATGCAATATTTTTTCATATTATGTTCCTATATTTGAACAAGCCAAGGTGACTTTACATTCACCAATTTAGCATAGTGCATTGACTGGGTTTAATATACAACCTATCAACAATGTAGCCGATTAATATATCCTCAATCATTAGGTGGGCTCTAAATAACTGATCCTAAGAGTACTACACCTTCGCTGTGCCATAGCCATTCCCCGGGAAAAGAGACACGGTATCCATGAAGTGTTTCACTCGGACCAGCAGGCTGGACATTCCTCTGCATTGATGATTGCGCGTGATGGTTTCATGTAACTTGTGCCACAGCCGTTCTATGTGATTAACCCAAGGGCTGTAAACTGGCTGGAACACCAAGCAAAACTTGGGGTTCTTCTTCAACCATCGCTCGGTCTGTTGGCTTTTGTGAATGATGTAGTTATCGAGGATCAGTGTGATGGTTTTGGCTCGTTGGTAGTGGCGACGCAGCTTTTCCAGCATGGCGATAAACAGGGATGAGTTTTTCTTTATCCCGCTGACGTAAAGTACTCTTCCATGGCCGGCATGGAGAACGCCTGCCAGGTAATGTTTGGCGTTCTGTCCCGGTGTGACAACCCGCTTTTGCTGCGCTCTGAACATCCAGTCGGCCCCTAATTTGGGATTAAGGTCTATATCGACTTCATCCTCATAAAACACCGGATTATCGGCATCACCGCGGGCCAGCGCGGCGTCGATATTCGCCATTTTCTCTTGATAGGCCGGGTCTTTTATCCGTAAGGTCGGCACGGGCCTTCGCCAGACAATACCCATACGAAGTAACCATCGGCGGCGCCGATAACCAAAATCTTGCGGAGAAAACTGCATGAGCAGCAACAGTAAGGTGACAATCTTGGCGACAGGTAGGACCGGGGCACGGCCAGCCGGTAAGGTTTCTAACGTCCCCACACCTTTATCTCGATACAACCGAAGCCAACGGCCGATGGTCTCGAGCGAGCAGCGCCGGTAAGGTGCTGAACCTCAGTGACCGTGCGTCCTTCATGTAACAACAAGATGGCCATCAAGCGACGAGCATGCCCTTTATCACGGGTGGTATGGATGATTTTGTGAATGCAGCGCCGTTGTGGTCGTGGCAGGGGGGTAGGATAGGCATCAACTCAGTCCTTTGGGAGCGGCTTGTTTTGTTTGGCGATTAATGAGATCGCGTAAACTCGACTGAGCCCCCCCTCCGGTGATCTACTATTCGGAACAGCTATTTAGCCAATCTCACTCAATTCGAGATGTGAAATAAAGTGAAAAACCAAGAACGCACATTGACTGCACAGTATTAGAAGCGAACGAGCACGTAATTACATAGCTTGGTCGGTATTATGTAAAGCTTTGCACTCAAACGTAACATGAACTAATCCGTACGCTCCATGAACGCTAAGGGTGATAGCGCCCCTCTAGCATTTCAAAAAAACTAAAACTTCACATTCATTCAGAATGATTATGTCGCATATTAAAAGCGCATGCGTTACAAAACCGTCATTCCACAATAAATAGCGTGGAATAGTTGGAGTGCAAAGTACGAGCCCCAAGCAATAGAATCTTGGAAAAATAAATATAGAGCTCAACTCAAAGGAGAAAGGAAAACAGAATGATGCCTTCCAATTCACCTATGATACCACCACAGCACGCTTCTTTCCATTAACGATCCCCTTCACGGTTCGTTCCACCAGTGACAACACCGTAAATTACGCTCTATTTATGGCGCAGCTATCTGGGCGGTGTGGTGATAAGCATACATTGAAAATAACAGTGACACTGGATGGCTAGGACATTGAACAGGATAACAAACTTTGGTTTTTTGGACATGGAAAACGATCATCTGGCTGTACTTTCTTTTCCCGTTATCCCTCAAACAGACAGCACACAGATGTGTGATGGCTCAAGCGCAATAGCTGCCTTGGTTATAAGCATATGAATGAACATAACAAATATCGCAGAGGCGGTTGGCGCCGCCGGGCCCATTACGTCATGGTGACCATGTTGTTGCTCGCGGGACTGTCCGGATGTGGCGGTGGTGAAGAAGGTGGCGGTAGTGGCAACGCCCATGACCCCTCCCCCGTGGGCCGCGTGAGCGCGGTTGATGGGTTTGGTGTAGCGCGACCGAACGTGCCAACGCGCCTTGATTTATCCGCGTTCGCGCGAGGTCCGGGCGCCACCTTGACGGCGATAAGCAGTCAGCAAAAAAGGTGTGGCGCCGCCAACGTGGTGTCTGGCCTGACCGTTGAGTTGACCAGCGAAAGTGGCTTGTGTGAGTACAGTTACACAGTGAGTAATGCTGACTCTGATGCCTCGGCGGCCATCTATGTGTTGACCAGCAACGTGGCATCACCGGTCCTGCCTCCCCTGTCCCAAACCCTGATGTTGGGCACTGGCAGTGCCGTTTATAACCTGGCAACGCTGCTTGGCAGCGACTGGCCTGCAGGCTACAGCCTGGATGCCTCCTCCCTAAAGGTGCAGGGAGGGACGGAACAAGGTACCGTCACCGCCAGCGGCAATGAGTTGACCTATACACCGCCCAATACGCCAGACTGGAACCGCATAGTCTTTATTCTCAAGCACCCTGGCCGGCCTGACGAAGATGTCCTGGGCACCCTGTTCATCACCATCTCGGAGGCCTCCAATCAGCCCCCCACCATCGGTGAAGTCAAATATGACTACAAGGCGCAAACCGGGAATGCGGTCACCGCACAGCATGCCGTGACCATGGACCTGGCCACCCTGCCCAATCTGAACATCGTGGACCCGGAGGGAGAGGCGTGGCAGCTGATAGAGGTGCAGAGTTATTCCGCCTCAGTGGTACCGGTAGCCCCGAACTCGGTCACCAACAAGCATTTCACCTTCACAGCAAACACCTCGGGGGAGCACATCGTCAGTTATATCGTCGGTGACCACCGGGCAGGTTTTGCCACAGGGCTCATCAAGGTGGTCGTCGGGCCGGATGAGCGCCCCAAAACCTGGGGCGACATAATGTGGTCACTTGGGATTAATACGGGTACGGTCACCTACCTGGCGCCCCCTCTCTACAGCGAGGTGGTTAACAAGGGTGTTCTCGCTGAAGAGGTTTGGGATGATGGCGTGAAAAACACCATAGGGGCAGTGACAGGAGTGAGCGCCTCCTTGTATTGCAGCAAAGGCAGCCACTTGGCCACCCAGCGAGAGCTCGACATCCTGCGCACCACACCAGCCACAGAGCAGGAGCGCAGCAAGTACCCCGTGCAGCGTGATTACATCGTCAGCAACGGCGCGGAATATCTCACTTATAACCTGAAAACGGGCGTGACCGCACCTTACACCACAGGCAGCCTGTATGTGATTTGTGTGACCGAAACGCCCATAAATGTGGTCACTTGGGGTATAGGCTGGGCCGCGGATAGTATCTCAGTTGCGAGTCAACTTACCGATGTGAGGGCTATCACTGCGAACCAGCGTTCATATGCCGCACTTAAAGGTGATGGTACTGTTGTGACTTGGGGCAACCCAAGTAATGGTGGAGATAGCGGCTCGGTAGCTGACCAGCTGGTTGATGTCAAAGCGGTCTTCGGCAACGGGAAGGCTTTCGCTGCGCTCAAAAATGATGGCTCTGTTGTCACTTGGGGTGATGTAATTGATGGCGGTAACAGCAGCGCTGTCACAAACCAACTCACCGGTGTGATAGACATAATTCCTGGTTACTTAAACGCTTTTGCGGCTCTGAAAAAAGATGGCACTGTCGTTACTTGGGGTGACCCAGAACGTGGCGGCGACAGCAGCTCGGTAGCCGATATGCTCACCGATGTCAGTGCTGTTTTTGGAGGCCAGTCTTTTTTTATCGCCCAAAAGAAAGATGGCTCCGCTATAACTTGGGGAAAGGTGCCAACTCTCCGAGGGGGGGCGGCGACAGATATAAAGACCATATTTACGTTTGACTTGTCTGCGTTGGCCTTAAAGCATGATGGTTCCTGGATTGGTTGGGGACTAGACCCCACGCCCCTCAATGCGGCGAGCAAGCAAATCGTCCAAGTGACCGCTATCCCCGAATATAGTTATGCAGCACTCACAAGTGACGGCAAAGTTATTCTTGGCAAGCGCCCGGACGAGTTGGCCGAACACCCTAACTTCAAAGTAATTTTGGACCCTAATGGTGTGGTGCCTTCATTAACTGACGTTAGGCGTATTTATGTCACCGGCCCCTTATCGAACTCCTATGCAGCACTGAACAATGATGGCACCGTCGTAACTTGGTATGCTGGTCCTATCGCCTACCTGAATTCGACGAACCCACATGGCCCTGACAGCGCTGCTTCTGATAGCTCTGCGGTTTCACGCCTGCTAACTAACGTTAAAACCATATATTCTAATGATAGCGCCTTTGCTGCGCTGAAAGAGGACGGCTCTGTTGTCACGTGGGGGAATCCCTTTCGGGGCGGTGATAGTCGCCTTGTGTCGGGACTTCTGACAGATGTAAAAGACATTTACTCCGCACGTAGTGGTCTGTTTAGCGCAGTAAAAAGCAATGGCACTGTCGTGACTTGGGGGTGTTATCAATATACATGTGACGCTATGTTTGCGTATTATATCCACGTGCAAACAACCCCCAATCTGAAGACAATTGTTGAGGGCTATTCTCACATGACTTTCGCTGCCTTGCTTGAGCCAGAGAGTGAATAACGTGCTGCGATTACCGGTCATCCCTTAACCATTTAACAGGATGCATGACATAGTCATGCATCCTGTTATTTATTATCCAAAATGATGCGGCATGTATTGCGTCGATTTTATTACACAGTAAACATACATATAATGAGCATTAAAAAGACCTCCTGGTGGTGATATTTATACTATCCAGTTTGATTGCCGCTCACGGCCTCTCGGTTATGTTATTTATCTTTATGGTTGATGCACTTATTTATTTTGAGATTTTTCAAATAAATACCCACGAATTATCAAGTTTGACATCATCTGATGCCATAAAAATTCCGCCGGTTAACGCTGCACAGGTGCTTGATGAAAGAGCGATTGAGTTTGACATTAAAACTTCAGCTAGCGCCGAACATCAAAAATATTAACCATTATTTATATTTCCTCAGCATAAAAACCAACCAGTTAAATATAAACAACAAGCTATAACGATGGGTAAATCGTCTCATCTACCTCATGTGCACTGATTTGCACCAAGAGGACACACCAGGCAAGCCTTGCATTCAATTTATAAAACAAGGGCAACCAACTGGTCGCCCTTGTTTTCCCATCACCACTTCAATCAGGACTATAGCTCAGCTTAAGGCTCCGAGACGCAGGATGCGTAGTTTAATTCGCTCGGCGGGAAGCCGCTCTCATAATTGCTGACAAGGAGCATGACGCGATAAAAAGAAGACATAGGGGTCGCCGACCAATAAAAGTCGGTGGCCGCCCAACCGCGCGCAGTAAACATATTACCGTAAGTATGGTATAGCTCATCTCTTAACTCGATTATGTTTGCCAAGCGCCAGTTAGTTCGCCCTCCAAGATTATTGATGTTGTAGGTAGCGCACAGTGCATTAGCATTTTGCCAATTGAACTGATAGAAATCACCAACTGGTCCGTCAGTTCCATTTTCAATCCAGATACCATCTGTTTCACTACTACCAATGCTATCCAGATAAGCCACTGATGGTGAGTTGGTAAATAACTTACCACTACCTGTATCGAAAATATCAATACATACACCAGCTAATTC
>NZ_JAAKUM010000037.1:0-2959 GCF_049175135.1 Aeromonas sp. 600724
TGCCATCTGGGGATCAGCTTTGAGCAGGCCTGCGAACAACTGGGTCTCAGCCAGCAGGAGCAACAGGCACTGGATCAGTTGCAGCAACAGCAGAGCCAAGCCAACTAGCTTGAGTTGAATCATAAAAGAGAAGACCGCCAGCAGGCGGTCTTCTCTTTTAGTCTCTGTGATAACCGGACGGCATCATGCAATACCTGCCAGCAAACGACTCCAGTTGCGTTTACCAGCGATGAAGCCGTCACGCACGGCCCGGTACTCCAGTTGCAGCTTGAGACGGTCATAGCGCGCCAGCGCCTTGCGCTTGCGCAGCTCCAGCAGCCGCTTGCGACTGGCGTAATAGTGTTGAAGCTGCTGACTCAGCTTGTCGTACTCCTCCTGCAGCAGCGCCTGCCACAGCTCGCGATCTTCCTGCTTGCGCAACTTGGCTTGTGCCCGTTTCAGCTGCATCTGCAGTCGAGCTTGTTCGATACGCTCCTCCGGCGAGGATCTGAGATCCCCCGCCAGACCACACCAGGAGGCGAGCCGGATCAACCACTTGGTCGGATCGAACTGCCACCAGTGAATGCCGTTGCGGTAGTCATTCTCGAACAGGTGGTGAAAGTTGTGATACCCCTCGCCAAAGGTGAAAAAGGCCAGGATGCCGTTATCGCGAGCGGTATTGCGGTCGGTATAGGGCTGACTGCCCCAGATATGGGCCAGCGAGTTGATGAAGAAGGTGGTGTGGTGAGTCATCACCATTCTCAGCACACCCGCCAACAGCAGCATGCCGAGCAAGTCCCCGTGCCACAGGCCGAGCAGCAGCGGCAGCCCCAGATTGGCCGCCAGCGCTAGCGTCAGATAGTGACGGTGCTGAAACGCGATCACCGGGTTGTTCTGCAGGTCTCGCACATTGCTGTAATCGCCATAGCGATCTCCCTGATGCTCACGCAGCATCCAGCCGATGTGGGAATACCAGAAGCCGTGCCCCGCGCTGTAGGGGTCTTTGTCGTTGTCATCCACATGACGATGATGACGGCGGTGATCGGCCGACCAGTGCAGGGCCGAATTCTGAAGCGCCAACGCACCGCCGATGGCAAACAACCACTGCAAAGCGGGGCGCGCCTTGTAGGCCTTGTGCGACCAGAGCCGGTGATAGCCTGCGGTGATGGAGAGACCACTCAGGCAGAACAACAACAGGAAACTGGCCCACTGCCAGAAATCGTAACCGTGGCTCATGCCATACCAAGGCACGGCAACCAGAGCGACCAGTCCGGAGAGGGAGAACAACAGGGTATTGGTGATAATAATCGGGGGTTTAGCCATCTTCTTGCATCCTTTCAGCGAACAGCTGTTAGCCATTTTCCATGGCAACTTCGCCATGGTCAATGGTAAAAAAGTAGGATACAAACCTGATCCGAAGGCGCCTTCGGGTTATCATTTGGCCTCGTTAAGCTGAAGGTGACTGATTTCGTGGGTATTCGCGCTCAACAAAAAGAAAAAACACGGCGTACATTGATTGATGCTGCATTCAGCCAACTGTGCGCCAACCGAAGTTTCTCCAATCTCAGCCTGCGGGAAGTCGCTCGCGAAGCGGGTATCGCGCCCACCTCTTTCTATCGCCACTTTCGCGATATGGAGGAACTGGGCCTGACCTTGGTTGACGAAGGAGGTCTCACCCTGCGCCAACTGATGCGCCAGGCACGCCAGCGCATTGCCGGTGGTGGCAGTGTCATCAGCACCTCGGTGCAGACCTTTATGGAGTTTGTCGAGAACAACCCCAACATCTTTCGGCTGCTGCTGCGGGAACGCTCCGGCACCTCGGCCGCCTTTCGCCAGGCGGTAGCTCGCGAAATCCAGCACTTTATCGCAGAGCTGACCGATTATCTGGAAGCCACCACAGAAGCACCACGGGAAGATGCCTACATCCAGGCAGAAGCCATGGTCACCATCGTCTTCAGTGCCGGTGCCGATGCACTCGACATGACCAGCGAAGAGTGCCGTGCACTCTCCGACCGAACAATTCGCCAACTGCGGATGATCGCCATGGGCGCCGAGGTACAAAACCAGAAGCGCCGTGAACCTCACCCATGACCACAGGATGGAGAACGACATGCCTGAACAGCTTATGATCCCGAAAAAACCGCTTGCCATGGCCATGCTGATTGGTATCTGTGGCGATGCCTCTCTGGCCGTGCTGACCAACTCGGTCGTGCCTTTCTCCTTCTTCCCGCTGATTGCCCTCTGGCTGGCGGCCTATCAGCTGTTCCAGCACTATCGCCATGAACCCATGGTGGGCAACACCCCCATCTGTACCCTGCTCTGCTTCTTTATCGGTGTCTTCGGTCACTCCGCGCTGCTCAAGGTGCAATACCCGGAGCTTGGCAGCAACTTCTTTTCCCTGATCATGATGCTGCTGTTACTGGCGGCCCTCTCCATCAAGCTCGGCCTGAGCATTGGCAACAAAGAGAAGCCCTGATAAATCAACCGAGTGATGGTAATCAGTTGATAGATAAAGCAAAGAGGCCTTCCCGTCGGGAAGGTCTCTTTGCTTGAACTGTACCTGATGAATCCGGCAATCTCGGTATTCCCAACCTAGCCAAACGGCTTGGCTTCAAGATCGATGTGCAGATGGAAGCGGAGGTGGTAAATATGGGACTGCCCTTTAGTCAGCAAGCGGCAGAAGCCTGATTTGACCCCTTGTAGACTCGTTCAAATGGCTGATAAGGCCCGGATATAGCCCGAAAATGGCGGGAATAACCGGCTATCTGGCACTCTTACTTGGCAGAGAAAAGCCAGATATTGGTGGTTTAAGGCGCTAAAAACACCAAAGCCCGGTTATGAAACCGGGCTTTGTGTTGATTCTTGCGTACAAATCTGTGGCCACTGGACAAAACCACCCATAGCAAAAAGGCCTTCCCATCTGGGAAGGCCTTCAAATTAGTGGCGGAGCGGACGGGACTCGAACCCGCGACCCCCGGCG
>NZ_JAAKUM010000038.1:0-2650 GCF_049175135.1 Aeromonas sp. 600724
GAGGCGAACCGGGAGAACTGAAACATCTAAGTACCCCGAGGAAAAGAAATCAACCGAGATTCCCTCAGTAGCGGCGAGCGAACGGGGATTAGCCCTTAAGCATCTTGGAAGTTAGTGGAACGGTCCTGGAAAGGCCGGCGATACAGGGTGATAGCCCCGTACACGAAAACAACCTTGATGTGAAATCGAGTAGGGCGGGACACGTGACATCCTGTCTGAATATGGGGGGACCATCCTCCAAGGCTAAATACTCCTGACTGACCGATAGTGAACCAGTACCGTGAGGGAAAGGCGAAAAGAACCCCTGTGAGGGGAGTGAAATAGAACCTGAAACCGTGTACGTACAAGCAGTGGGAGCCCTTCGGGGTGACTGCGTACCTTTTGTATAATGGGTCAGCGACTTACATTTTGTAGCGAGGTTAACCGTATAGGGGAGCCGTAGGGAAACCGAGTCTTAACTGGGCGTCTAGTTGCAAGGTGTAGACCCGAAACCGGGTGATCTAGCCATGGGCAGGTTGAAGGTTGAGTAACATCAACTGGAGGACCGAACCCACTAACGTTGCAAAGTTAGGGGATGACCTGTGGCTGGGGGTGAAAGGCCAATCAAACTCGGAGATAGCTGGTTCTCCCCGAAAGCTATTTAGGTAGCGCCTCGGACGAATACTACTGGGGGTAGAGCACTGTTTGGGCTAGGGGGTCATCCCGACTTACCAACCCCATGCAAACTCCGAATACCAGTAAGTAATATCCGGGAGACACACGGCGGGTGCTAACGTCCGTCGTGAAGAGGGAAACAACCCAGACCGCCGGCTAAGGTCCCAAAGTTCTGGTTAAGTGGGAAACGATGTGGGAAGGCTCAGACAGCTAGGATGTTGGCTTAGAAGCAGCCATCATTTAAAGAAAGCGTAATAGCTCACTAGTCGAGTCGGCCTGCGCGGAAGATGTAACGGGGCTCAAACCAGGCACCGAAGCCGCGGATTCACACTTATGTGTGAGTGGTAGGGGAGCGTTCTGTAAGTCTGCGAAGGTGTATCGAGAGGTATGCTGGAGATATCAGAAGTGCGAATGCTGACGTAAGTAACGATAAAGGGGGTGAAAAGCCTCCTCGCCGGAAGACCAAGGGTTCCTGTCCAACGTTAATCGGGGCAGGGTGAGTCGACCCCTAAGGCGAGGCCGAAAGGCGTAGTCGATGGGAAGCAGGTTAATATTCCTGCACGACTTGTAATTGCGATGGGGGGACGGAGAAGGCTAGGTGGGCCAGGCGACGGTTGTCCTGGTGAAAGTGCGTAGGTGGTGTTTCTAGGCAAATCCGGAGACACAACACTGAGACACGAGACGAACGCACTACGGTGCGGAAGCCATTGATGCCCTGCTTCCAGGAAAAGCCTCTAAGCTTCAGATTACAAGTCATCGTACCCCAAACCGACACAGGTGGTCGGGTAGAGAATACCAAGGCGCTTGAGAGAACTCGGGTGAAGGAACTAGGCAAAATAGAACCGTAACTTCGGGAGAAGGTTCGCTCCTGACAGTGAAGTCCCTTGCGGATGGAGCAGTTGGGAGTCGCAGTGACCAGATGGCTGGGACTGTTTATCAAAAACACAGCACTCTGCAAACACGAAAGTGGACGTATAGGGTGTGACACCTGCCCGGTGCCGGAAGGTTAATTGATGGGGTTAGCGCAAGCGAAGCTCTTGATCGAAGCCCCGGTAAACGGCGGCCGTAACTATAACGGTCCTAAGGTAGCGAAATTCCTTGTCGGGTAAGTTCCGACCTGCACGAATGGTGTAACCATGGCCATGCTGTCTCCACCCGAGACTCAGTGAAATCGAATTCGCCGTGAAGATGCGGTGTACCCGCGGCTAGACGGAAAGACCCCGTGAACCTTTACTACAGCTTGGCACTGAACATTGAACCTACATGTGTAGGATAGGTGGGAGGCTTTGAAGGCGTGACGCCAGTTGCGCTGGAGCCGTCCTTGAAATACCACCCTTGTATGTTTGATGTTCTAACGCAGGGCCCTGAATCGGGCTCGCGGACAGTGCCTGGTGGGTAGTTTGACTGGGGCGGTCTCCTCCCAAAGAGTAACGGAGGAGCACGAAGGTTGGCTAATCCTGGTCGGACATCAGGAGGTTAGTGCAATGGCATAAGCCAGCTTAACTGCGAGACGGACAGGTCGAGCAGGTACGAAAGTAGGTCATAGTGATCCGGTGGTTCTGAATGGAAGGGCCATCGCTCAACGGATAAAAGGTACTCCGGGGATAACAGGCTGATACCGCCCAAGAGTTCATATCGACGGCGGTGTTTGGCACCTCGATGTCGGCTCATCACATCCTGGGGCTGAAGTCGGTCCCAAGGGTATGGCTGTTCGCCATTTAAAGTGGTACGCGAGCTGGGTTCAGAACGTCGTGAGACAGTTCGGTCCCTATCTGCCGTGGGCGTTGGATGATTGAAGGGAGTTGCTCCTAGTACGAGAGGACCGGAGTGAACGAACCTCTGGTGTTCGGGTTGTCACGCCAGTGGCACTGCCCGGTAGCTAAGTTCGGAATCGATAACCGCTGAAAGCATCTAAGCGGGAAGCGAGCCCTGAGATGAGTCATCCCTGACCCCTTGAGGGTCCTAAAGGGCCGTTGGAGACCACAACGTTGATAGG
>NZ_JAAKUM010000040.1:0-1052 GCF_049175135.1 Aeromonas sp. 600724
TAAGCCACTGATGGTGAGTTGGTAAATAACTTACCACTACCTGTATCGAAAATATCAATACATACACCAGCTAATTCACACACATTCACCGTCACCACATTACTGAAGACGTTAGCGCCATTGACGGCAACCCCTGCCCTTACTGTCGTCGTGCCGACCTTGACACCAGATACCAAGCCATTTGCTACCTGTGCGATTGTCCCATCCAACGTCAGCCATGACACCCATCTCGTTACATCAGAAGAGGTGTTGTCACTATATGTGGCCATTGCGCTTAATTGCAGAGGGGCTCCTATGGGCACAGTGACAGCCGCTGGCGCCACCGTTATCTTGGTAATGACTGCCGACGTCACATCCACATTTACCGGGTCACTGGTAATGCCATCCTTTGTCGATGTGACGGTGGTTGTCCCCACCTCTCTGCCCCTCACAGCTCCGTCAACTGTTATCGATGCTACGCCATAGTCATCAACACGCCACACGGCAAGCCGAGTGATGTCAACCTGTGAGTTATCACTGTAGGTCGCAATGGCACGCAACGAAGAAGACTGCCCTTTGGCTATCTTGACCGGGCTCGGGCTGACAGTGAGTTTGGTGATGACGGAGCTGGTAACGTGCACCGCCGCAGCATTGCTGCTTACCCCTTCCATACTGGCATTGATACTGGCTGCACCTTCACTGGCGGCAATGAGCAGGCCATCCGGCCCGACCCACGCCACGTTGTTGTTGTTCGAGCGCCATGCAACAAAGCGTGTCAGGTCTGCCTGAGTATTGTCACTGTAGGTGCCGATAGCCCGCATCGATTGGCGCAATCCCTTGGCCAGCGTCACCGAGGACGGGGTCACATTAAGCTTGCTCAGTTGAGCGGCAGTAACCTTAATAGCAGTGCCACCACTGCTCACCCCCGCAAAGCGGGCCGTCACTCGCGCATTGCCGGAGGCAACCCCTTTAACGACCCCAAAGGGCAGCATGGCGGCACTGGCCATATTGTCAGATTGCCAGGTAGCAAAGCGGGTCAGATCTGCCTGTGTGCCATCACTGTAAATGGCAGT
>NZ_JAAKUM010000041.1:0-1032 GCF_049175135.1 Aeromonas sp. 600724
GGCTATGTCCCAATTACGTGTTGCATGGGGCGCCCCAGGGCCTCATACAAACACACTTTGATATTTACGCCTTTTCCGTAACGCTCCAACATCCTGCGCCAACCCAGGTAGTTCTTCAGGTAGTGCGTCGCCACTCCATGAAATCGCTCCATCCACTCTTTCAACCGATGGTGATATCCGTTCACATGCTGGATGTGATACGCACCGACTACCCGTTCGCCTTGACGATTGCGCACCACCTGATGGGTTATACCCTGTTCCTTGCTGAAACAGGCATACACACCCGCCCCATCGCTACACAGCACCGCATCCGGTGACACCAACGGCTTCAACACCGCGATGACCGTCTCGGCATCTATTTTCTCCAACTGGAAATCCGCATGGTGGCCTGCACGGTCTTGTACCACCATCACCGGGATGTAATCTGGCCCGGTTCCACGAGTTCGACCTTTACCACCGCGATGACGTGGTGGACGCGGCAGTCCCCGCTGCCCCTTGAACGATTCAAGGAAGAAGGTCTCATCAACCTCAACGATGCCCTCTTCCCGGGTGGCCTGATGGGTTGCCATCGCGCGCAAGAAGCGGTGACGCCAGAGGAACGCGGTGTTCTTGCTGACCCCACAGCGCCGCGCAGCCTGGCGGACAGTCAGTCCTTCGATGAGGGCTTGCGCGTAGTCTTCCCAGCACTGTGCTTTACGCAATCTGGCCAAGGGCGTCTTGGTCAGACCGGTGCTGGTGCGCAGACACAGTTTGCAACGGTAGCGGCGCAGCCCCCGACTCCATCCCCAAGGCGCCAGCTGGGTAACATCGGCCTGACAATGGGGGCAGCCACTGCATGCCGGTAACTGAGTATTGAGCGAGGTAATGGTGTGGGGTGCAGTGAGCTCCTGCTGAGCAACACGGCGCTGGCGCAGGGTTAACTGGGGAAAAAGGGACAACAGGTGTTGAAAGGCTGGGGTATCCATGATGGTAGACCTCAAGGTGATGGCCTACTTCAAGATTAGCCTTTCAACACGTAATTGGGACAGAGCC
>NZ_JAAKUM010000042.1:0-797 GCF_049175135.1 Aeromonas sp. 600724
CATGACTGGGGTGAAGTCGTAACAAGGTAACCCTAGGGGAACCTGGGGTTGGATCACCTCCTTACCTTAAGATGTCGAAGTTGTTGAGTGTTCACACAGATTGCCTTGATTCAAGTTTAGAGACAGTACACGAAGTGGGTCTGTAGCTCAGGTGGTTAGAGCGCACCCCTGATAAGGGTGAGGTCGGTGGTTCGAGTCCACTCAGACCCACCACTTCGTTCCCGATTATGGGGCTATAGCTCAGCTGGGAGAGCGCCTGCTTTGCACGCAGGAGGTCTGCGGTTCGATCCCGCATAGCTCCACCATAATCTGTACTGAATTTTGCGAGAAGCAAAAGCCATGAATTGAACGATATGTTCAGTCTATGTCTTTGACTTCTTTATGAAGTTTGCTCTTTAACAATCTGGAAAGCTGATTTAAAAAGTAGTTCTCAAACATTTGTTACAAGTGCTTTGGAAACTTCTTGGCGAAAACCAAATTTTATTTGGTCCTTGTTGTACGACAACAAGCTGTGCCGGTTTCACCGACACTTCTTGGGGTTGTATGGTTAAGTGACTAAGCGTACATGGTGGATGCCTTGGCAGTCAGAGGCGATGAAGGACGTACTAACCTGCGATAAGCCGTGAGCAGTCGGTAAGAGACATTACGACTCACGGATTTCCGAATGGGGAAACCCACCCGAGATAACTCGGGTATCTGTTACTGAATACATAGGTAACAGAGGCGAACCGGGAGAACTGAAACATCTAAGTACCCCGAGGAAAAGAAATCAACCGAGATTCCCTCAGTAGCGGCGA
>NZ_JAAKUM010000043.1:0-573 GCF_049175135.1 Aeromonas sp. 600724
GCCCACGACCCGCCGGGTGTGCAGGTCAAGCACCGCTGCCAGGTAATGCCAGCGTCCACCTGCCCAGACGTAGGTGATATCGCCACACCACACCTGATTGGGTTGCTGGACATCAAATTCGCGGGCCAGCAGATTGGGGATATCCGGTCGCTCAGACTGGGCGACCTGATAACGATGAGCGCCCGGCTGTTTGGATACCAGCCCGGCTTCCTTCATCAGGTTACGTACTTTGAATCGGCCAATCTGATACCCCAACTCTCGCATCATCGACATCAAGGCGCGGCTGCCTGCTGAGTTGCGGCTTTCTTTGAACAAACGGCGCAACTCACAGCGCTGTTGCATACGTTCACGGTTAATCGTCCGCCTGCGAGCCAGATAATCGTAAAAACAGGAGGTGGGAACATCGAAAGCGCAGCAGACCAAGGTGATGGGGGCTTGCTCCCTTAATCGGTCTATCAGCGCGTACGTGTGAACTCGTCCGCCATCAAGAGAGCAGTAGCCTTTTTTAGAATGTCCTTTTCACGTTCGAGCCGGTTGATACGGGCTTCCAGCTCCTGAATTTTTTGCTGCTCC
>NZ_JAAKUM010000044.1:0-543 GCF_049175135.1 Aeromonas sp. 600724
TGTGTTGCTGCGGGAGTGGAATTCTACTCAACCGCCTTCTCGAGTCAAGCCTTATTTTCAAAGGCTTTTCGAGGTTACCGACGAGGTTGTTTGCGTTGCCGCTTGCCCTGTCGATGGAGGCGCATTATAGGGAACAGATTCTTTCTGACAACCCCTTATCGGCAATAAAATTGCAAAAAAGGGCACTTTTTTAGTTATTCATCTCCAATCACAGCTTTTATACAAACTTATCCACAGAAGCAGCCTGCAGATTGCTAGAATGGCCGAAAACAAGGAGGCCAAGATGGACTTGCGACTGAGACCCTACAAGGGAAAACGCCCGCAATTGGGCAAATGGGTATATGTAGGGCGATATCAGCTGGCTGACGATGTTCACGCCAAGTGATCCAACCATTAACCATTCACCACTCAGCAGTGGTTTGGGAACAGCGCTTACTTCTATAGAAGAACATATAGGTGAATGATGAGTTGAGGCAGTTGAGGCAGTTGAGGCAGTTGAGGCAGTTGAGGCAGTTGAGGCAGTTGAGGCAGTTGAGGCAGTTG